>CAIOTD010000179.1 GCA_903861115.1 uncultured Burkholderiales bacterium | reverse complement strand
TCAATTGATGAATTTTTCGTTTGCATGGTGCAAAGTATCGCATCATGCATCTCTCATCGATCAACTGGAAAACCCTCACTAGGGATTCAAGCGGTACCGCTTGATGAGAGAAATGTGATGCCCCTCACATTGCTTAGAGTCCAAAAAAGATGGGTGTCATCAATTAAAAAGGTAAATATGGTATTGGTTAAAGTCTAATATAAAGCTCATTGTGGTTGGATGTTCAAATCAATAACCAACTTCTTCATGGCTTTTTGTTGCTCGTTGAAAAATTGCTTTGCGCTTGAAACACTGTCTAATTTTGGATAGATACCCAGATCAGCCAAGCGAGCAACGATGTCAGCTTGTTGCATAATTTTATTCACATCCGCATTGATTTTCTCAACGATCTGGATCGGTGTTGAAACAGGTGCCATGAGTTGAAACCAGCCGATGATGTCGTAACCGGGATAGGTCTCCGAAACAGTGGGAATATCTAGACCTGGAAGTCTTTGAGCTGACGTGACGGCCAAGGCCCTTAGTTTACCCGCCCTCACGTGTTGAATTAAACTCGGTACACCATCGGCCGTGAGGACCGCATCACCGGCTAGAACGGCATTGATGGCAGCTGGTGGTGTTGGGTACGGGACAGTGAAGATCCCCATGGCGCCCATCTTGTTGACGGCCTCCCCAGCCAAATGGGGCAAGGAATTGAGTTGAGGTGCCGCAAAATTGACTTTGCCCAAATTGGCTTTTGAAAAGCGTGCCAAATCCGTCAAATTCAAAATCCCATTGTCACTGGGTGTGACAAGCATCAAAGGACTCGTCCCGACGGTTGCGACAACAACCAAATCAGCATCTGGGTTGAACTGCGGATTCTTAAAAACCAATGGGGTGACCGTTCCAATGGCCGCAGGCACAAAGCCCAATGTGTAACCATCCCCAGGCGCACGGACCAAGGTCGACATGCCAGGAATTCCTCCCGCACCAGGACGGTTATCCACAACCACGGCTTGACCCCAAAGGATGCCCAATCTTTCCCCTAACAAACGAGCGACCACATCGGGGGCAGAACCCGAACCTATCGGCACGATCAATCGAACAGGCTTATTGGGCCATGTATCGCAAAGCACAAATCCCCAAGACAGGAAAAAAATAAAGAAGAGGAGCGTTTTTTTTACAAGAGCCAATGAAGTCAATTTCATCATCATCCCCTTTAAGCCAACGGCCATGAAAACATCAAGATCCATCCTATTGTTGCAAATAGAGATGCTTGAACTCAAAAAAAACGGTTTCAAAACGGGTCCAAACCTAGGGGGGTTTGATCTCCTTTTCAAACACTTTGGGGAACAAAGGAGTGACTCGACTCCTTTGTTCTTGATGGCTCAATGCACTTTAATAACGGTAGGCAATGCCGATTGAATAAGTGGTTGGATTCAAGCCCAACTGACCTTTGTCGGCGCCTGAAACATACACATCGGTTTTCATTCTGATGTATTTCACATCAAAATTCAAACCCCAGTTTTTATCGACCATGTAGTCAAAACCAGCTTGTCCAACAGCCCCAGTGCTTGATGAGTCGACTGAAGCAACGCCGTTTAATATATTCACGTTCGTGAAGCTTGTGTAATTAAATCCCAATCCGAGATAAGGCTTCAAATTGCCCAACTCTGTAAAGTGATATTGCGCAACCAGTGAAGGTGGTAGACCTTTTAAACTACCAGCACCTGCACCTGCCACATTGACATTGACCTTTTGTGGGTATGTCAAGGACAATTCAACAGCGACATTCTTGTTCAGAAAATAAGTGATATCCACTTCAGGGATGGTTAAGTTCTGTGCTGTCACATTCACCGCACCCAAACCGTTGTTTTGTTGGTTGGCCCAATTGATCTCTAGGGCTCTTGCTCTGATCAACCAGGGCTGTTCCCCTGACTGGGCCCAAGAAGCGGCACTCGACAAGGCAAGCACAGCCATAGCTATCATTTTGATTTTTAAATTATTGATTTTTTTCATTTCATTTCTTTCATGTGGAAGACACTTTCATTATGGGATTCAAAGGCACTTGAAGATTTGATTTAAATCAACATAGCCACGACTTGTCGATCTTAAAAATGAGCATTAAGATCAAAAAATTTAGCTTCTCTTTTTTTAGCGTTTAAAGCACAAGTCAACCAAGACTATAAGATTTACAGCAAAGGCAAGCACAGACACCAACGGATCATTGACGCCCTATTCCAATCAAAAAAAAGGCCGTTTATGAAAACGGCCTTTTAAGTCAAAACGATTGGGGACAGGTCTTTAAGGCCTGTCCCAAAGCATTGAACTCAAGGGTACGTGTGATCAAGACCATCTGTGTAGGTCAAAATCAGTGGTGTTGAACCCGTTGCCGTTACTGTGATTCTTCCGTTTCCGGTGTTGGTCACGGTCACTTGTGCGCTGTCTGTGCTCGTGATGGTCATGATGCCGTTGCCTGTATTGGTCGCAGTCAAACCAGCGCCATTGTTGATGACGTTGATCGTGCCTGTACCTGTTTCCGTGGCCGTGACAAATGCACCGTTGTTCAACACATTGATTGAAGCCGTGTTGGTTGAATCAGTGATCGTTGTGGTAACACCACTTTGATTGCTTCCAGAGACGGTTGTGTTTTTACTGTTGCTGCCGCCAAGCGCCGCACCCAGTCCTGTTCCCACGCCAGCACCGACAACGGGATATGTAAAGTCATCATCGCCGTTGTGTGTCAAAGTTATGGGGTCAGAGCCTGAAGCCGTCACATTGACCGCCCCATTGCCAGTGTTGGTGACTGTCACAGCTGCCGTATCGGTGCTGGTGATGGTCATGACGCCACTGCCATTGTTGGTGGCGGTGACACCCGCACCTCGATTGACAATGGTGATCGAACCCGTCCCATTCATCGTGGCGGTATCAAAACCAGAGCCGTTGTTGGTCACGTTGATTTTAGCAACACCAGTAGGATCGTTGATGGTGGTCGTCACAGCACCTGCATTGCTACCGGACACGGTGATGTTTGCGTTGGCAATCGCACCAACGCTTGAACCCACACTGGTCAACAAAGGCGTCACCACGCAATTAGGATTGGCTGCGGTTGCAATGTCATTGTGATTCAAGCCATCGGTATAGGTACAAGCGATGGCTGTGGGACCGTTTCCACTGGCTGTCACAGTAATGTTGTTGGCATTGCTACCAACACCTGTATAGCTATTGGTCACTGCCACTGCGACCGTTGCCGTGTTGTTGATCGTCATCACACCATTGCCCGTGTTTGTCGCCGCAACCACACCACCTGAGCTGATGATGTTGATGGCACCTGTGGTGATCGTACCGATGCCTGTTTGCGTTGCAGCAATGTGACCCGTACCATTGTTGATCACATGAATTGATCCCCCTCCTGTTAACACAGGGGCCACATCGCCAGCATTGCTGCCACTGACGGTGATGTGGGAGTTAACACTGGCACCAAGACTGCTACCAACCAAGGCACCATTGATGAGTGGGTAAGTCACATCACCATCACCTTGAAAGGACAAAGCCAAGGGTGTTGTACCATTTGTGGTGACGGTGGTGTTGCCATTACCTGTTCTTGTGACAGCCACAGCGCCCGTGTTGGTGCTTGTAATGCTCATTTTTCCTGTGCCGGTGTTTGTGGCCGACAGGACTTGACCATTGTTGGTGACATTGATTGCACCCGCACCAGTTTGTGTCGCAGCCACATGAGCGCCATTGTTGACCACGGTGATCGTTCCAACATTGGTGGGGTCCGTGAGCACTGAAGCGACGTTACCAGCGGCCGAGCCTGAGACATGAATATTTGGATTGGTACTCACGCCCACGCTTGAGCCATACACATAGCCAGTGGCTGGATAAATGTGGTCAAGACCATCGCTGTAAGTCAGTGTCAAAACTGAATCAGAGGGCTTTGCATTGACCGTGATGTTCCCATTTCCGGTATTGGTCACCGTGACAGCGCCAGCGGTGTCTGAGCTGTTGATGGTCATCACGCCTGTACCTGTGTTGGTTGCGTTGACAACCGCCCCATTGTTAACAATCGACAGCGTGCCTGCGCCAGTTTGAGTTGCAGCCACGTGAGCCAGCGCATTGTTGACCACGTTGATTGAGCCACTACCTGTCAAAACGGGTGAAACCATCTTTGGATAGATGCCTGATACCGTGATGCTTGGCGTTGTTGGCACAATGGAGTAAGCAGAAGATTTGATCGCCGCTTGACTCGACACTGCAATTGAGGGACTCGCTGTCACGCCAATGGGCGTTACGGGAGCCACAGCGGCTGTTGTTCCACCATCACTGCCGCACCCAGTCAAAATTGCGCTCATCAAGACCGTCATTTGCCAAGCCATGTGCTTATTGCTTCTTTTGGAATTGTTCATATAATTTCTCTCGTTAGTTATAAAAGTTCACTGTTACTGATCTTGGTGTACGTAGACAATTTGTCTCGCTCATCAGTTTTGCGACCCTGGAGAAAAGCACGGATCCCTTGCAACTCAAAAATGGATCTTTAGCAACCAAGGCAATTTACAACACCAAATGCACTGTCGCATAGAACAATCAAGGGCTCTATGCGTTGGCGTACATAGAGCCTGCTCTTTTTATTGACCCAATGCGCGTGATTGAAGTAAGACACCATGGATCACAGCGCAAGGAGCACGCCCCCCAATTTGAGAAAAAAACTTGCCTTTTAACACGGGTCTATGTGTACGCAAGCCGCAATCTTTATCAGTAGATAACCCCTGTATCGTGTTGAAAAAATATGATTAAATCCATTTGTGTTTTCATTCAAACAAGGAGCTTCAGTTGAAACAATTCATTAAAATATCACTTTTCCTTCACCTCTCATTGATGGGTTTTTATAGCATGGCGTCCGATATCAAAGTCATAGCATCTGTTGCTTTTAAAGATGCCTACTTGGCCATGCAACCTGAATTTGAGCAGTCAAGTTCACACAAAGTCACCACACTTTGGTTGCCCACAGTCGAAATCATGAGTCGCCTTAAAGCAGGAGAAACAGCCGACTTGGTCATCATCTCCTCTTCAGGACTTGAGGACTTGGTCAAACTCGGCAAAATCAAGCCCGCGAGCCTTCAACCCTACGTCAAATCAGGCATTGGCATTGGGATGCAAAAAGGGTCGATCAAACCCGACATTCGTACATCGGATTCTCTGAAGCAGGCACTCTTGAATGCCAAATCGGTGGCGTATTCAACGGGACCCAGTGGTGTTTATTTGGTCAGTCTTTTTGAAAAGATGGGCATCACACAAGCTTTGGCACCGAAGCTGAAAATCATTCAAGGTGAGCCCGTCGGCGCGGTCGTTCAACGAGGGGATGCAGAAATTGGTTTACAGCAAATCCCAGAAATCTTGTCGGTGCCAAGCATTGACTATGTGGGCCCACTGCCTGCGGACATTCAAAGCATCACCGTTTTCTCATTTGGCGTGCATGAAGGCGTTCGTGACCAAGAGGCGGTGAAAGCCTGGATCAAAGCCCTCACCTCAAACGCAGCAGTGCCCCAGATCCAGAAGTATGGACTGGATCCTGCTTGGTAAAAATGACAATAAAAAAAGGACCTGATGCCTTTGACCAAATGCGCGGCAAGCCTCGTCCAAGTCAGTTAGCTGCGCAGCAGCTTGGAGGCGAAGCCGCCTGATTTGGGCGGGGAAGGATAGCGTCGCCC
>CAIOTD010000178.1 GCA_903861115.1 uncultured Burkholderiales bacterium | reverse complement strand
ATCGCAACTTCTTTGTTGATGTTGGCCATTGTGATCACCGGCGCCTTGGCCTATCGACTTTTGCCCATCAGCTCCTTGCCCCAAGTTGATTACCCCACCATTCAAGTCACCACCTTGTACCCTGGTGCATCCCCTGAGGTGGTCACGTCCTCCATCACGGCGCCCTTGGAGCGTCAATTTGGTCAAATGCCGGGCCTCGATGAGATGAGCTCGGTGAGCTCTGGCGGGGCTTCTGTGATCACCCTCAGGTTCTCCTTGGCGCTCACCTTGGACATTGCAGAGCAACAGGTCCAAGCAGCCATCAATGCGGGGGGCAATTTGTTGCCCACCGATCTGCCCATGCCGCCCATTTACAGCAAGGTCAATCCTGCAGACGCCCCTATTTTGACCCTGGCGGTGAGCTCACCCACCTTGCCCATCACCCAAGTGCATGACATGGTGGAGAACCGTATTGCACAACGCTTGTCGCAAATCTCTGGCGTGGGCTTGGTGAGTTTGGGTGGCGGCAGAAGACCCTCTGTTCGCATTCAAGTCAATCCCGGCGCTTTGAGCAAGAATGGCTTTTCACTGGAGGACATTCGTGCTGCGGTGTCGCTTGCCAATGTGAACATGGCCAAGGGCGGCTTTGATGGACCCAGTCGCTCCTCCACCTTGGACGCGAATGACCAAATGCGCTCGGCCAAAGAGTATGCCAAATTGATCATTGCCTTTAAAAATGGCAACCCCCTTCGACTTGAGGATGTGGCCACCTTGGTCGATGCGCCAGAGAACAGTCGCTTGGCCGCTTGGGCCAATCAAAAGGACGCGATCATCATCAATGTGCAGCGCCAGCCCGGGGCCAATGTGATTGAAACGGTCGACAAGCTCAAAGCCACCTTGCCCAATTTGAAAGCGAATTTGCCCGAGTCTTTGGATTTGGAAGTGATGAACGACCGAACCTTGACCATTCGCACCTCGGTGGCTGACGTACAAATCGAGTTGCTCATTTCCATTGCGTTGGTGGTTTTGGTGATCTTCTTGTTTTTAAGGAGCGCACAGGCCACCTTGATTCCCAGCGTGGCCGTGCCCTTGTCGCTCTTGGGGACCTTTGGCGTCATGTATTTGCTTGGGTTTTCAGTCAACAACTTGACCTTGATGGCCTTGACCATTGCAACGGGCTTTGTGGTGGACGATGCCATCGTGATGATCGAGAACATTGCGAGGCACATGGAGATGGGCAAAAGTGCGTTTCAAGCGGCTTTGGACGGCGCCCATGAGATTGGATTCACCATCATCTCGCTCACGTTTTCGTTGATCGCGGTCTTGATCCCTCTTCTTTTCATGGCAGACGTGGTGGGGCGACTCTTCCATGAGTTTGCCATCACCTTGGCGGTGGCCATTTTGATTTCAGCGGTGGTCTCTCTCACGTTGACGCCAATGATGTGCTCGCGGATTTTGAAGACCGGCACGCTCAAGCAAGCGGGCACCGCGCCCTCACATTCGACGCCTCGGTGGTCGAAGCAGGTGGGGGCTTTGATTGATCGCACCATTGCTCAGTACGGAAAAGCTTTGCACTGGGTCTTGGACAGACCCAAGGCAACATGGGGGGTCTTTTTGGGCACCATGCTGCTCACAGCAGTCCTTTATGGGGTGAGTGACAAAGGCTTCTTTCCTGAGCAAGACACGGGCAGCATTCAAGTGATCACCGAGGTCTCTCAGTCAAGCTCCTTCTTGGCCATGCAGAGCAAGCAGCGCGATATTGCCAGTGCTTTTTTACAAGACCCCGATGTGTCGAGCTTGACCTCTTTCATTGGTGTGGACGGTCAAAACATGAGCGTCAACACGGGGCGCATGATGCTTGTGCTCAAACCCAAACGAGAAAGAAAAGGCACGCAGCGCGCATTGATCCAACGGCTGCAGTCAAGTGTTGAGTCCCTGAGCGGCGTTCAAGTGTATTTTCAACCGGTGCAAGATTTGACCCTGGATGACCGGGTGGCCAAAGCCCCTTATGCCTTTGTGCTGAGCGGTCCAGACATCGATGCTTTGGAGGAGTGGTCAGAAAAACTCAAAGACAGCTTGCTCTTGC
Organism: uncultured Burkholderiales bacterium; assembly: GCA_903861115.1. Classification (GTDB taxonomy): domain Bacteria; phylum Pseudomonadota; class Gammaproteobacteria; order Burkholderiales; family Burkholderiaceae_C; genus Limnohabitans. The sequence goes on along the minus strand of CAIOTD010000178.1, from coordinate 400 downwards.
GACCAGAGCTATCGGTCGTGGTGAGCGATTTACAAAGCAAGGGGCTACAAGCTTTTGTTCGCATCGACCGAGAAGCGGCGGGACGCTTGGGGGTCAGCATTGCGGCCATTGACAACGCACTGTACGACGCCTTTGGTCAGCGTTTGATCTCGACCATCTACACCCAGAGCAATCAGTACCGTGTGGTGCTTGAAGTGGAGTCGGCTTTCCGTTCAAGTCCCAAAGCCTTGGAGCAGCTCTTTGTGCCCAGCAGCTCGGGTGCACAAATATCTCTCAGCAGTGTGGCCCGCATAGAAGAAAAGCCCACCCGTCTGGGTGTCATGCACATGGCGCAGTACCCTGCAGTGACCTTGTCCTTTCAGCCCGCTATTGGGGTCTCCTTGGGTGAGGCGGTGGAGGT
>CAIOTD010000177.1 GCA_903861115.1 uncultured Burkholderiales bacterium | reverse complement strand
TTGAAAAAGCACACCCCGATGTCTTTAACATCTTGCTGCAAGTCCTTGATGACGGTCGTTTGACCGATGGTCAGGGCAGGACCGTTGACTTTAAAAATACGGTTTTGGTGATGACCTCCAATATTGGTTCTCGCTTGATCCAGCAAAAGGTGGGCCACGACCCTCAAGAGATCAAAGATGCCGTCAATGAAGAATTGAAGCAGCATTTCAGACCTGAATTTTTGAATCGAATCGATGAAACCGTTGTTTTCCATTCTTTGAGTGCAGACAATATTTCGAAAATTGCTGACATTCAATTGCAAATTTTGTCAACCAGACTTGCAAAAATTGACTTGACCCTGAAGATTTCTGCAGCAGCGTTGGCCGAGCTGGCCAAAGTTGGCTTTGATCCACAATATGGTGCAAGACCTCTCAAGCGAGCCATTCAACAGCGCATCGAAAACCCACTTTCGAAATTGTTGCTTGAAGGTTATTTTCACCCCAAAGACGAGATCTTCATCAATGTCGATCCGGTGAGAAGTCCGGGTGAATTTTTCTTTACCAAAGAAGCTACACAGGCCGCATAAAGACTTGTCGTACCGATAACGGCCCGCTTTGGGCCGTTTTTTTTGTGCAAGGTCAATGGGGTGTCTAGGGGACAATTCAAAAGGCCCATGCAAGTGCGCTCAGCTTGTGGGAAAATAGACCCTATTCGGGCTTGAGGGTTTGGGTTTTGCTAGTGAATGCTTTGCAAAATCCACAAGTTGAGTCTCTTCCTCTTGACGCCCTAGAACGACCATGCCATGAACACTGCCTCATTCCCGACTTCTGCAACTGTGGTTCCACTCAAAGAGGACGCCAAAATCATTGGCTTGGTGGGTTTGGCCCATTCGAGTTCGCATTTCTCGCACCTCATCTTGCCCCTCATGTTCCCCGCTTTTATCAAAGCATTCGGCTTGAGCTACGCTGAGCTGGGTTTTATGATGAGTGTGTTTTTCTTGATCTCAGGTGTGGGTCAAGCCTGCTCAGGGTTTGTGGTGGACAAGATCGGGGCAAGGCCCGTGATGTTCATCTCCTTGCTCTTTTTGGCAATGGGATGCTTTTGGTGCTCCAACGCACAAGGTTATTCAGATTTGATAGGGGTGGCCATTTTTTTGGGGCTGGGCAACTGCTCCTTTCACCCCGTGGACTACACCATATTGAACCAGCGCGTGTCTGCCCCGCGCATTGGGTACGCCTACTCGGCCCATGGTTTGACAGGTAATTTGGGCTGGGCAGTGGCGCCCGTTTTCATGGTCGGCATCACACAGATGAGCAGTTGGCAGACGGCATTTGTCTGTGCAGGTCTTGTCTACGTGAGCATTCTTGTTGTGTTGACTTTTTTTAGAGCACATCTTTTGACCCAGTCGCATTTGAAGGCCAAAGTGATCGAGGCGGAGGAGCAGACTTCTGTTTTGAAATTGCCTGTGGTCTGGTGGTGTTTTTCTTTCTTTTTCTTCTCTACGATGACGCTGGCTGTTGTGCAAAATTACTCAGTGATCATTCTTCAGTCTTTGTACAGTGTGAGTCTTCAGTCGGCCACAATGACGCTGACGAGTTACATGCTCTGCGCGGCCATGGGCATGCTCAGCGGAGGGTTTGTGGCGGCCAAATGGCCCACACAAAGCGATCGCGTTGTGGCCACTTGCATGACCACTGGGGCCCTCTTTGTTGCGTTGTGTGCCTCGGCGTGGTTGAGTGGTGTTTGGGCCATGGTGGTGTTGGCCGCGACGGGTTTTGCCCTAGGGATCGGGGGCCCCTCTAGAGATATGATGATCAGAAAGGCAACACCCAAGGGTGCGACGGGTCGAGTTTATGGCGTTGTTTACTCAGGTTTGGACGCGGGATTTGCTGTTGCACCGACATTGTTTGGTTACTTTATGGATCACGCTTGGTTCTCCGGTGTGTTGATCTGTGCGGCGCTCACCTTGATGGTCAGTGTTTTCTTCGCGTTTGCTGTTGGACGGCAATCGATCAATCCAGTTTGAGATTTATATGGCAAAACGTCAATTGGCTGGTCATTTGTTGGTCGAGTGCTTGATTGAGCAGGGTGTGACCCATGCTTTTGGTGTGCCCGGTGAGAGTTTCTTGGCTGTTTTGGATGGCTTTCACGCCTACAAAGACCAAATTGAATTTGTCATCAACAGGCAAGAGGGGGGCGCGGCCAACATGGCGGAGGCTGCGGGCAAGTTAAGCGCGCGTCCAGGCATTTGTTTCGTGACCCGTGGACCAGGTGCTACCAATGCTTCCATTGGCGTGCACACGGCCTTTCAAGACAGCACGCCGATGATTTTGTTTGTGGGCGATGTGGGCAGTGACTTCAGAGACCGCGAAGCTTTTCAAGAATTGGATTACAACACTTTTTTTGGACCCAATACCAAGGGAATGGCCAAGCGCGTTGAGCGAATTGACGATGCCAACAGGATTCCAGAGTATGTTGCCCGAGCGTTTGCATTGGCGATGAATGGCCGTCCTGGACCTGTGGTGCTTGTTTTGCCTGAAGACATGTTGCGCCAAGAGGTAGAAGTCAACCCATTGCCAAAAGTCTTTCCAACCCAAGCGCACTGTGATCCGCAGTCGTTGCTCGCCTTCACGCACATGCTTAAAGCAGCCCAACGACCTTTGGTCATTGCAGGTGGGGGCGGGTGGACGGTTGAGAGTGCCAAGGCGCTTGAGGCCTTTGCCAGCGCTTGGCATTTGCCTGTGGGGTGTGCTTTTCGATTTCAAGACACGTTTGATAATTACTCGGCTTTGTATGCGGGAGACGTGGGCATTGGAATCAATCCCAAGCTGGCTCAAAGAATTCAGCTCAGTGACCTGATCATTGCCATAGGGCCTCGCCTGGGTGAGATGACCACCAATGGCTACACCTTGCTCAAAGCACCCAAGCCGGATCAAACGTTGGTGCATTTTCATGCCAGTGCGGAGGAGTTGGGTCGGGTTTACCAAGCCGATTTGAGTTTTAACACGACCATGAATGCAGCGGCTTTGGCCCTGAAGGCGCTGCCCGCTCCAAGTCCAGAGGAGATCGTGTGGCGTGCGTGGACCGACGCCATCCATGGCGAGTATTTAGACAACCTAAAGCCTCAGGTCTTGCCCGGCACGGTCGACATGGCCCAGGTCATTAAAATGGTGAGCGAGAAACTGCCTCCTGATGCAGTTTTGAGCAACGGGGCCGGTAATTTTTCATCTTGGCTTCACCGCTTTCATCGCTACCATGGGCTGTCCAAAGGCTTTAAAACCCAATTGGCCCCCACGTCTGGCGCCATGGGGTATGGTGTGCCGGCAGGGATCGCTGCGAATATATTTTCCAAACGTGTCTCCTTCACGATCGCGGGGGACGGTGACTTTTTGATGACCGGTCAGGAGTTGGCGACTGCTGTGCAACAGGGCGCTAAAACCATTGTCTTGCTGCTGAACAATGGCTTGTATGGCACCATACGGATGCATCAAGAGCGGGAGTATCCAACCCACGTCAGTGGTTCAACGCTTAAAAATCCTGACTTTGTGAAGTTGGCGCAAGCTTATGGCTACGTCGGTGTGCGGATGAGCAAGACCGAGGAGTTTGAGGCTTTGTTCATGGACGCGCTGGCCAGAGAGCAAGGCACCTTGATCGAGGTCATGCTAGACCCCGATGTGATCACAACTCGTGTGTCACTGAGTCAAATCACAGCCAGTTCTTTGGCCAAATAGACAAAGAGTTTCGCCACAATCCAGTATGATATCTTTGAGAGAGAGGCTCGGTCAGGGCCTTGGCCATTTTTTTGTCTTTTTAGCGAGTATTTTTTATTCATGAGCACCATCAACGAAGTCTTTGAAATTCACCTTCATGGGCAAGTTCAACTTCGTCAAGATGTGACGGACAAAGAGATCAACGAGGCCTTGAAACCTTTATGGAGCCAAACGGGAGAGAGCACCTTTAAAAAAGGCTCGGCCAGCATTTACGAAGATGAGCCTGGCATCGTCCTTGATCGCAATGAGAGCATGTTAAGAATTTGCTGGACGGTGGTTGGGGAGATGAAATTTCATCAAAACTTGGACGAGTTTTGCATGGGCTTGAATGAATTGACCGCGATGGGGGCCGCCTTTGAAGTGACCTTTTACAACGAGCAGTTCGAGTCCGGGGACCAAGAGGATTTTGTGCCAGATGAAGAAGAGGAAGGTGAATTCTTCGAAGAGTCGACGCTCTTATTTGTGGGGCCTACACCTGCTGCCATCATGGATGTTCAACGTGATGTGATGGTCCAAGATGTGATTCATATTTTGGAGCGCCATTTCGAGCCTGAAAAACTCGAAGGCGTGATTCGAGAGGTTGACAAGTTGTTCATCGATAAGTTTGAAAGCCTGATCGATTCTTTGGAGCGCATGCCCAACTCCAGCCCTAGAAAACTGTCTGCGGGAAACGGCTCGAAGGGTGTGAGTAAAAACAAAAATTCAAGACGTTTGCACTAAGCATTTGTCATTTCGAGTTCGGCTGCTGGGCCTTTTTTGAGTTGCCCCCATTCAGACTTGAAAAAAAAGGCGTGCTCAAAATTCAAGCACGCCTTTTAAATCCCGTCAAACAACGTTCAAGTGGAGTCCATCAACTCTTGAGTTTGATGCCCTTGAACTCGCCCGTGGCAATTCGTTTTTTCCAAATTTCCGGTCCTGTGATGTGTGCGCTCGTGCCTCCTGAGTCGACGGCCACGGTGACAGGCATGTCGACCACGTCAAATTCGTAAATCGCCTCCATCCCAAGGTCGGCAAACCCGACCACTTTGGCTGTTTTGATGGCCTTGCTGACCAAGTAGGCTGCACCACCCACGGCCATGAGATAGGCGCTCTTGTGTTTTTTGATCGCTTCTATGGCCACGGGGCCTCTCTCGGCCTTGCCAATCATTGAGAGCAAGCCCGTCTCAGCCAGCATCATCTCGGTGAACTTGTCCATCCTTGTGGCTGTGGTGGGTCCAGCCGGGCCCACGGCTTCGTCACCCACAGGGTCGACGGGTCCGACGTAGTAGATCACTCTGTTTTTAAAGTCAACCGGTAAAGGCTCCCCTTTGGCAAGCATGTCTTTGATGCGTTGATGCGCCGCATCTCTTCCAGTGAGCATGCGCCCATTTAACAGCAAGGTTTGTCCTGGCGTCCAAGAAGCGACCTGCTCTTGGGTCAGGGTATTGAGATCGACCCGTTGGCTTTTCTGGGTATCGGCTTTCCAAGCGACTTGAGGCCAAATGTCCAAGGATGGAGGGTCGAGGAAAACGGGTCCTTCGCCTTTCATCACAAAGTGCGCGTGGCGTGTGGCGGCGCAATTGGGGATCATTGCCACGGGTTTGCTTGCGGCATGGGTGGGATACATTTTGATTTTTACATCCAAAACGGTGGTCAAACCACCCAGACCTTGGGCGCCAATGCCCAAGGCATTGACCTTCTCATACAGTTCAAGTCGCATGTTTTCAACTTGGGTGAGCACTTGACCCTTGGACGATTTTTCTAGCAGTTGGTACATGTCCAAGTCATCCATGAGGCTTTCTTTTGCCATCAGGACGGCTTTTTCTGCTGTTCCACCAATGCCAATCCCAAGCATGCCAGGAGGGCACCAACCCGCGCCCATCGTGGGGACCGTTTTTAAGACCCAGTCCACAACGCTATCGCTTGGGTTGAGCATGATCATCTTGCTTTTGTTCTCGCTTCCACCCCCTTTGGCCGCAACGGTCACCTCAAGCGTGTCACCGGCCACGACTTCAGTGAAAATCACGGCGGGCGTGTTGTCTTTGGTGTTCTTTCTGGCAAATTCAGGATCACTCACCACACTGGCGCGCAACATGTTGTCAGCATTGTTGTAGCCCTGTCTGACGCCTTCGTTGATGGCATCTTCTAAGCTGGAGGTAAAGCCTTCAAGCTTGACACCCATGCCCAATTTTAAAAAGACGTTGACAATGCCTGTGTCTTGGCAGATAGGGCGGTGGCCAGTGGCGCTCATTTTGCTGTTGGTCAAAATTTGAGCAATGGCGTCTTTGGCCGCGGGGGACTGTTCCCTTTCATAGGCGCTTGCCAAATGCGAAATGTAGTCAGCCGGGTGGTAATAACTGATGAACTGAAGTGCGGCTGCAATGGATTCAATCAAGTCGTCTTGTCGAATGATGGTCATGGGATTCTCTCTAAGTTGCGGAGTGAACTCACACCCGTTGAAGGGGGTGGGAGTCAGGAGCATAAGTTTACTCTGAGGGAGATCACAATTTGGTCTCACAGGCTGACAAATAGCCTAATTCCCAGCAGCAGGGGTGCCTACAGAGATGCGGGGCGTGGCAACCCCGGTCTGTTTTTTGGGGATTAAAAGCCCCCTGACTTGGGTAAAAGGACGAAATCGGAAATATTTCAATCAAATCTGATCAAGATCAAAGGACTGTTTTATTTTTTAAATTCAGGGTTTTTCTTGTCAGTTTTGATTAAGAAGTCTCCCTAAAATGAAGTTTGAATGTGGTATCCACCCAAAATAAGTTAATCAGGAGACAAGACGACATGAGCGAATCCCATACAGAGCACCCCGTTTACTACCCTCCCAAGGCGTTTTCTGAGAAAGCGGCGATTCCAAGCATGCAAGCCTATGAGGCCTTGTGTGCCCATGCTCAAAGAGATTACCAAGGTTTTTGGGCTGAACAAGCCAAGCGCTTGATCACTTGGAAAAAACCATTCACCAAAGTGCTTGATGAAAGTGAGAGACCCTTTTTCAAATGGTTTGACGATGGGGAATTGAATGTCTCTTACAACTGCTTGGATCGCAACATCGAGCGAGGGCTGGGGGACAAAACCGCCTTGATCTTTGAGGCCGATGGGGGTGAAGTTAGCACGATCACTTACCGAGATTTGCTGGGCAAAACGTGCCAGTACGCGCATGTTTTGAAGTCACATGGCGTTGGGAAAGGGGACCGTGTCATCATCTACATTTCGATGTCCATTGATGGTGTGGCCTGCATGCAAGCCTGTGCGCGCATAGGCGCCATTCACTCTGTGGTGTTTGGCGGTTTTTCGGCCCAATCTTTGCGAGACCGCATTGAGGATACGGGTGCCAAATTGGTCATCACGGCCGATCATCAAATCAGAGGCGGAAAACAGTTGCCATTGAAGTCCATTGTGGATGAGGCCCTGGGCATGGGAGGGTGTGAAAAAATTCAAAGCGTTTTGGTGGTCAAGCGCTCAGGTGCCCAAGTCGACATGAAGGAAGGTCGTGACCATTGGTTGGAGCCTTTGGCCAGCGCAAAGCCCAAACACATCGAGCCGGAGTGGGTGGGTTCAGAGCACCCTTTGTTCTTGCTCTACACCTCAGGCTCAACGGGCAAGCCCAAAGGGGTTCAGCATGCAAGTGCCGGGTATCTCTTGCATGCGGCGCTCACCACGGAGTGGACGTTTGACTTGAAGGCCGACGATGTCTTTTGGTGCACGGCAGACATTGGCTGGGTCACGGGACACACCTACATCACCTACGGACCCTTGGCGCTGGGAGCGACAGAGATTGTCTTTGAAGGTGTACCGACATTTCCCAATGCTGGGCGCTTTTGGAGCACCATCGAGAAGCACAAGGTCAGCGTCTTTTATACAGCCCCAACAGCCATTCGATCATTGATCAAGTCTGCCGAGGCCGATGAAGCCATCCATCCTAAACAATACAATCTCAAGAGCCTTAGACTGCTGGGCTCTGTTGGAGAGCCCATCAACCCAGCGGCCTGGGAGTGGTATTACAAGCACGTGGGTGGGTCCAACTGCCCCATTGTGGATACATTTTGGCAAACCGAGACGGGTGGTCACATGATCACGCCCATGCCAGGCGCAACACCCATGGTGCCGGGTTCTTGCACCTTGCCTTTCCCCGGCATTGATGCTGCCATTGTGGATGAAACCGGTAAAGATGTCCCCAATGGACATGGCGGTATTTTGGTTGTGAAAAAACCATGGCCTTCCATGATCAGAACCATTTGGGGAGACCCCGAGCGCTTTAAAAAGAGTTACTACCCTGATGACTTCAAAGGGGAATACTACCTGGCGGGCGATGGAGCCATCCGCGATGAAAAAACAGGCTATTTCACCATCACAGGCCGCATTGATGATGTCCTCAATGTCTCCGGACACCGGATGGGGACCATGGAGATTGAATCTGCCTTGGTCAGTTGTACCGAGTTGGTCGCAGAAGCCGCGGTGGTGGGGCGACCTGATGACACGACGGGTGAGGCGATTTGTGCCTTTGTGGTGTTGAAGCGTCCTAGACCCACGGGTGAAGAGGCCATCAAATTGGCCAAAATCCTAAGAGACCATGTGGGCAAGGAAATTGGGCCCATTGCCAAACCCAAGGACATTCGGTTTGGAGACAATTTGCCAAAAACGCGCTCGGGCAAAATCATGCGCCGTTTGTTGCGCTCCATTGCCAAAGGGGAGGCCATCACGCAAGACACGTCAACCCTAGAAAATCCTGCGATTTTGGAGCAGTTGGCTGAGAAGAGCTTCTAAGCTTTTCAGCCCCGTGGGCTTAATGGCCTTTGAGTTGAAGGACCCAGGCCGCCAAGGCTTGGGACTCTTCTGGGCTGACTTGTGGGTTGGCTGGCATGGGGACCATCCCCCAAATACCAGAGCCCCCTTTGAGGATCTTTTGCGCCAAGCGATCTTTGGCCAGAGGGTCTTTGCTGTACTTGGCGGCCACATCCAAGTAGCTTGGGCCAACCACTTTTTTGTCCAATGCGTGACAAGACAAGCAGTGCTTGGCTTTGGCCAACTCCATTTGTGCATGCGCCAATGGCATGGCGCCTGGGGCCCCCAGACCGAGAGCAAGCGCTGAAAAAACCCAACGCAAGGCTTTGCGTTGAGGTCCTTGGGGTGCCTTGTTCATCTTGAGCGCAGGAGGCCGGTGATTTTTGAAGTGTTTAGAATTTTCTGTTCTCAAACAAGTCCAAGACCGCACCTTTGCTTGCACTGGATGCATTAAAAGCAAATTTGGCTTGTACGCCTCGCAAGTACCTCGCTGCTGGAGGAGTCCATCCCACTTTTCTTTGGGCCAAAACCTCATCGCTCACATTCAGTTGCAACAGAAGTTGATGGGCATCAATGGTGATCGAGTCTCCCTCATGGATGAAGGCAATGTTGCCGCCAGCGGCGGCTTCCGGCGCCACGTGTCCAACCACCATGCCCCACGTGCCGCCCGAGAAGCGACCATCGGTGATGAGTCCCACGCTTTCACCAAGCCCCGCACCGATCAATGCCCCAGTGGGTGCGAGCATTTCGGGCATGCCTGGGCCGCCTTTGGGGCCGAGGTATCTCAAGACCATGATGTCGCCGGCTTTGATGTGACCTTCAAGAATGGCTTTCAAGGCGGATTGCTCATCGTCAAAGACGCGAGCAGGTCCGGTCATGACGGGGTTTTTAAGTCCGGTGATCTTTGCGACACAGCCTTCTGGGGACAAGTTGCCCTTCAAAATGGCCAGGTGACCTTGCGCATACAGCGCCTTGTCAATGGAGCGGATGACCGTTTGTGTGCTGGCAGGTTGGTCAGGAATGTCGGCTAAATTTTCAGCGACTGTTTTGCCTGTGATGGTCATGCAATCGCCATGCAAGAGACCTGCTTTTAAAAGCGTTTTCATGACTTGTGGGATCCCGCCGGCTTGATGCAAGTCAACGGCCAAGTACTGTCCAGAGGGCTTGAGGTCACAGATCACGGGTACTTTTTTACGGATCATCTCAAAATCATCAATGGACCACGGCACATCAGCGGCATGCGCAATCGCTAAAAAGTGCAGCACTGCATTGGTCGAACCACCGGTTGCCATGATCACGGAGACCGCATTTTCAATGGATTTGCGAGTCACAATGTCTCTGGGTTTGAGGTCTTTTTTGATGGCTTCAATCAAAACTTTTGCAGCTGCTTTGGCCGAATTCTTGGTTTCATCATGGGGGTTGGCCATGGTCGAAGAAAACGGCAAAGACATGCCCAGGGCTTCAAAGGCGCTGGACATGGTGTTGGCGGTGTACATGCCGCCGCAAGAACCCGATCCTGGGATCGCTTTTTGTTCAATTTCTTTGAGCTCTGCGTCAGACATGTTGCCAGCTGCATTTTGACCAACCGCTTCAAAGACGCTCACAATGTTTAAATCTTGGCCGTTGTGGCGACCAGGCAAAATGGTGCCTCCATAAACATAAACAGCTGGGACATTGGCCCTTAAGATGCCCATCATGCCGCCGGGCATGTTTTTATCGCAACCGCCAACGACCAAGACGCCGTCCATCCACTGACCTTGAACACAGGTCTCAATGCAGTCGGCAATCACTTCTCTTGAAACCAAAGAGTATTTCATCCCTTCAGTGCCCATCGCCATGCCATCCGAGATGGTGGGGGTGCCAAAGACCTGTGCGTTGCCACCTGCTTCCTCAATGCCTTGGATGGCCGCATCGGCCAATTTTTGCAACCCGCTGTTGCAGGGTGTGATGGTGCTGTGACCGTTGGCGACGCCAACCATGGGTTTGACAAAATCGCTCTCTTCATAGCCCATACCGTAATACATGGATCGGTTAGGGGCTCGGGACTTGCCTTGTGTAATTTGGGCGGAGCGGCGATTGATTTGAATTGTTTTAATGTCCATATTGATGTCGAGATGGGGTGGGGTTACTTTAAAAATACAAGTCATGAAGGAGAAACATTTTCTCCCAAGCCAGTAGTTTAACGCTTTGTTCGGGCACAATATAAACCATGTTAATGCATCCACAATGGGATCCTGTCGCTCTCAGCCTAGGTCCCTTATCCATTCATTGGTACGGCATCAGTTATTTGGTCGCTTTTGGGCTTTTTCTATTCCTTGCCAATCGACGCCTAAAGACACAGCCCTTTCTTTTGCAAGACCCCACTGATCCGTGGACGCCCGCGATGGTTGAGGACTTGCTGTTTTTTGGCGTTTTAGGCGTGATCTTGGGGGGTCGACTGGGCTACTGCTTTTTTTACAAACCCCTGTTGTATTTGGAGCACCCCGAACAAGTTCTCTTCATCTGGCAAGGGGGGATGAGCTTTCACGGGGGAATGATGGGTGTGATTTTGGCCATGATCCTTTGGGCTCAGCTGAGGAAAAAAACGTGGCTGGAAGTCACCGACTTGATTGCGCCTTGCGTGCCCACAGGGTTGGCCAGTGGAAGGGTGGGCAATTTCATCAATGGCGAACTCTGGGGGCGTCAAGCCAACGAGAACTTGCCATGGGCCATGGTTTTTCCACAAAGCGGGTCCTGGGTTCCTAGGCATCCTTCACAAATTTATCAGTTTTTGATGGAAGGTTTGTTGCTGTTCATGGTTCTTTGGTTTTTTGCCAAAAGGCCCAGGCCCACGGGTGCTGTGTCGGGTTTGTTTCTTTTGGGCTATGGTTTGTGTCGTTTTGTTGCCGAGTATTTCCGCGAACCAGACGCTTTCTTGGGGCTTTTGGCAGGCGGTTTGAGCATGGGGCAGTGGTTGTGTGTGCCGATGGTGCTGTTGGGGGGCGGGCTGCTTTATTTTTCATACCGATTTGCCCAGTCCCGCGAGTAGGCGTTTGCCCTG
>CAIOTD010000176.1 GCA_903861115.1 uncultured Burkholderiales bacterium | reverse complement strand
GGCACCCGGCACGTTTGGCCATCTCCAAATCATGCGAGGTGTCGCCAATCATGAGCGTCCTTGAAGGTGCGGCGCCGTAAATGGACATCAACTCATGAAGCATCAAGGGGTCGGGCTTGCCAGCCGTCTCGTCGGCGGTCCTGGAGTCATCGATCAAGCCCTTTAAGGCATCAAAATGCAATGCAGCGTTCAAGCCCGCGCGGCTTTTACCGGTCGCAATGGTGACCCAATAGTGCTCGGCCTTGAGCCACTCAAGCATCTCGACCACGCCAGGAAAAAGTGCCAATTCATGTTCGTTTTTTTTGTAATGAAACCTGTAGCGCTCCCCCAATTGCGGGTACAGGTGCTCAGGCACATCGGGCGCAGCATGCGCCAAAGCGGCCATCAAGGGCATGCCAATGACGTAAGAGGCGCGTTCGGCTTGGGGTCTTTGCCCGCCCACATCTTGCACGGCGGCTTGAATGCAGCGCGTGATCAACTGTGTCGAGTCAAAAAGCGTCCCATCCCAATCAAAGGCAATCAAATCGAAGGGTCTTTTGGCGTTGAAGGTCATATCAATTCAAACAAACTGTTTATTTTGGGCCCTCGCCCGCAGCGCCCAAGCCTTGCTGCCTTTCAATGAATTCTTGCAACTCTTGGGGCAAGGGGCACTCCAGCGTCACGGGCTTGGAGATGTTGGGGTGAAAAAACTTCAACTGCCAAGCGTGCAAGAACATGCGCTTGAGGCCAAGTTTTTGCAAGGCTTTGTTTTGATCGTAGTCGCCATATTTTTCATCCCCAAGGATGGGGTAGCCCAAACTGGCCAAATGAACACGAATTTGATGGGTTCTGCCCGTTTTAATGGTGACCTCCAACAAGGAGTAGCCCCCGACCAAACGCGCCACTTTCACAAGCGTGATGGCCCTCAAGCCAGAGGGATCGTCTTTTTGCGCCACCCGCACACGTCGCTCCCCCTCTTGGGTGCCATTGCTGAGTAAAAACCGCTTGAGCGGCAGGTCAATGACTTTGCGGTTGGAGGGCCATTGGCCTTGAACCATGGTGAGGTAGGTCTTTCCGGTCTCGCGCTCTCTGAACTGGTCTTGCAAGTGCTTCAAGGCACTTCTTTTCTTGGCGACCAACAAAATACCCGAGGTTTCCCGGTCAATTCGGTGAACCAACTCCAAGGATTTGAGCAAGGGCCTGGCTTGCCTGAGTTGTTCGATCACGCCAAAGCTCACGCCACTGCCCCCATGCACGGCCACACCGGCGGGCTTGTCAATGGCCATCAAGTGCTCATCTTCCATCAAAATGGGGAATTCCCGAGCTGGAATGCCCCCGGAGGACGCGAATTCCTCCTTGAGTTGCGCTTGCTCAGAGGTTCTCAAGGGGGGAATCCTGACAATATCGCCCCCTTGAATGCGGCTATCGGCAGACGCTCGACCCTTGTTGACCCGCACTTCGCCGGAGCGAATAATGCGATAAATGTGTGTTTTCGGCACCCCTTTGAGGTGGCGCATTAAAAAATTATCCAGCCTTTGGCCGGTGGACTCGTCGTCCACTTCGATTTGTTTGGCTTGAACTGGACTCTCAAGCCTCAAGGGTCGTATAATGTTATTCACCAGCGTTGGATTCCAAGTACTTGATTTGTTTTGTCATTTGGTCAATTAGATCACGTAAATACCCCAAGCTGGCGGTCGATGCCCCGATAGGCCCCGCGACACAGACTCACCTCCTATGAAGTGTGAGGGGTGCGCCCCCCATCGGTTGAGCCGACGTCCATTGAACTTTGATACGGAATATACAAAGTTTGACTTGGGAAGTTTTGTTGATCTTGGATCTCCTAAAACGCCAAGTCAAACGGATCAATAGCGAGAGAAGAAATTTAAGATGCTGATGGTGTTTTTCTTGTTGCCCCTAATCCTGTTTGGGTTTTTCCCCACGACAGTGCTTGGGTTCGCACGCAACACCCCTTTGTCTTTGCACACTCGGATGGCCCGCTTTACAAAAGCGTTGCCCACTCCTTTGCGACTCGCTCCTGTCCTCGTGCCCAGCTTTCGCCAGCGACCATAAAACGGTCGCCTCAACGGCGAATTTTAGCGGCAATTCCTCTCGTTCTTGGCGTCGTTTCAGGCATCGTTGGTCCGTCATGGGCCTGTGATGTTTAGTTATACAAGAAAAGGAACGCATCAATGAAACGGATGCTTATTAATGCAACGCAAGCCGAGGAAAGACGCTTAGCGATCGTAGATGGTCAAAAATTACTTGACTATGAAATTGAAATTGAAGGACGCGAACAACGCAAGGGCAACATCTACAAAGCTGTGGTGACCCGCGTTGAGCCTTCTTTGGAGGCCTGCTTTGTCGACTACGGCGAAGAGCGCCACGGTTTCTTGCCCTTCAAAGAGATTTCAAAACAATTTTTCAGCGCCAATATTTCTCCCAGCCAAGCTCGCATCCAGGATGTGATCCGCGAAGGCCAAGAGCTTTTGATCCAAGTTGAGAAAGAGGAGCGTGGCAACAAAGGTGCTGCACTCACCACATTCATCTCGTTGGCCGGTCGATATGTTGTTTTGATGCCTAACAACCCAAGGGGAGGCGGTGTCAGTCGACGCATTGAGGGCGATGACCGCGCTGAACTTAAGGAGGCGATGGATCAACTGGAATATCCCAATGGCATGTCCATCATTGCCAGAACAGCAGGCATTGGGCGCGCAGCGCCTGAATTGCAATGGGATTTGAACTATTTGCTCAAACTTTGGACGGCCATCGATGGCGCATCCAAAGGTGGCAAAGGCGCCTTTTTGATCTACCAAGAGTCCAGTTTGGTCATTCGCGCCATTCGCGATTACTTCAACAGTGACATTGGCGACATCTTGATCGACACCGACGACATTTTTGATCAAGCGCACCAATTCATGTCTCATGTGATGCCCGAGCACGCAGCACGGGTCAAGCGTTACAGAGACGACGCCCCACTCTTTAGTCGCTTTCAAATTGAGCATCAAATTGAATCGGCCTATGCAAGAACAGTGACGCTTCCCAGCGGTGGTGCGATTGTGATTGACCACACCGAAGCCTTGGTTTCGGTGGACGTGAACTCAGCAAGGGCCATTCGAGGCGGGGACATTGAAGAGACCGCCACGCGCACCAACTTAGAGGCGGCGGAGGAAGTGGCTCGTCAAATGCGACTGCGCGACTTGGGTGGCCTGATCGTGATCGACTTCATTGACATGGAAGAGTCCAGGAACCGCCGCGAGGTTGAGAACCGTCTGCGCGACTCGCTCCGGCAAGACCGCGCCCGCGTTCAATTTGGAACGATCAGTAAATTTGGCTTGATGGAGATGAGTCGTCAACGACTGCGTCCTGCATTGTCTGAAGGCGCCTCCATTCCTTGCCCACGCTGCGGCGGCTCTGGGCACGTCAGAGACACAGAGAGTTCGGCCTTGCAGATCCTCAGGATCATTCAAGAAGAGTCCATGAAGGACAACACGGCAGCCGTTCATGCACAGGTCCCTGTGGAAGTGGCCTCCTTCTTGTTGAATGAAAAGCGCACTGAAATCGCCAAGATTGAACTCAAACAACGCATCAGTGTCTTGCTTGTGCCCAACAAGGCGCTAGAGACACCCAACTACAAACTCGATCGCCTCAAGCACGACGATCCGCGCTTGGACAACATGGAGGCGAGCTACAAAATGGTCGACGAGGTGGAAGACGTGACGGCAGTGACACGCCGCTCACAAGAGCCCACCAACCGCCAAACGCCTGTGATCAAGGGTGTCTTGCCCGACGCGCCGGCTCCGCAACACGAAGCCAAACCCACCCCCACACCAGCTGCCAAAACGGCGCCCAAGCCTGTGCAAGCAAAAGCTTCTGGCGGTTTCTTTGGCTGGGTGAAGTCCTTGTTTACAAGTTCAGACGCCTCCAAAGAGAGCCCTGCCTCAACCCCTTCAAACGGGTCTAAAAAGGAAGACAAGCGCGACCCAAGGGAAGCAAGAAACCCAAGAGATTCACGACGTGGCGGGCGAAGAAACGACCGCTCCGATCGCCCTGATCGAGCTGAGCGCGGCGAGCGAGGTGACCGAGCTGAAAGAGCGCCCAAAGCGGAAGGCTCTGCGGATCACCAAACCGAGGGCTCTGCGAGCAACCAAGAGCCACGTGGCAACAGAGCACGCAATGCCAGAGGCGGTTCACGCGCTGCGCAAGGCGATCGAGCCACAGATGTGCGCACCCAAGACGGCCCAATGCGCAACGATGCGCCAAACAATGGGGACCCAGAACGCAGTGCCAGCGAGTCCGATCAAGCACGTCCGCCTAGGCGTGAACGCGGTGAGCGTGGCGACTCGCGTCGTGAGAGGGGCAACCGCAGAGGACCTGATCGCGCACCCGGTGCCGATGAAGCATCCAACCTGAATGCCAATGACCACAGTGCAGCCGCCGCAAGCGATCAACATGCCGAACACCGCGATCCTGTGGGCAGCGACGCAGCCGCTCAATCCTCCAGCGCACCGAGCGAGAACAGAGAAAGACGAGGACGTGACCGTTACGGCCGAGACCGTCGTGAAAGAGCGCCAAGGGACAATGACGCGGCGCCCGTCGACCAAGGCCAGGGCCAAGGGCATGACTCACACGCACAAGCACAAGAGACACTCAACGACAGACCGGTCGAGATTCGTCAAGGCTCTTATTTTGATGCGCCACAAAGCGCCCCCAAAATTTCGGCTGATATGAATGAGCCGCTTGCGTCGAGCCCCGTTGCTTTGACAAATCCACAAACGGTTGCACCTGTGGCTGCACCGGTTGCTGCACCTGTGGCTGCAGCGCCGCTTGCCCGACCAGCGCCCGCGACAGCCGTGGCCTCAACACCAGCCACCAAGGCCTCCATGCCCATCATTGCTGGCTATGAGTTGCCCATAGCGTCGTTGACCTCTTTGACAGAATCCTCCAACTTGCATTGGGTTCAATCAGATGCGAGCAAAGTGGCACAAGTTCAGCAAAGCATTGCCAATGAACCCGCGCCTGTTCGCGTGCCCAGAGTCAGGCCACCTGCGGCGGTGGTTGATGATGGTCCATTGGTCCTGGTTGAGACTCGCAAAGATCTCAGCCAGTTAAATTTGCCCTTCGCCAACGACTCAAAGTAATCAACTTTGACGAAGCTTTAGAGATTCAATTGCATTGGAGTCTCTAGAGTCCCTTCAAGAAGCATCCCAGCCGAAACGCTTGGGGTGCTTTTTTTTGGGATGCCTGTCCAAGCAAAAAGACCGCTTAAGCAAAGAGATGAAGAGGCCATCCGTTTGACTTTAAGGGTCCAACGCCGAATCGGTCTTGCCCAGTAGACAAACCAATGAGCGAATCCATCGCGTGCGATAGGCCCTGTGCGATAGGCCCTGTGCGAGGGGCCAGCGGATCTCAGGGCGACAAAAGGGCCGCTTTGCGCCAAAATTCAAGGGCCTTTTGGGACTCGCCCTTTTGCTCCAAGAGTCGCGCCAAGGCAATCCAAGCCCTCTTTTTGAGCTCATGGGAGGGGTGCTTGATCAGCACCAACTCCAAGAGTTGTTGCGCCTTGCCCCATAGTGCGTGGTGCAAACAAACTTGTCCGTACAGGTACTGCAACTCCACCATTTGAGGATGCAGTCGCACAGCTTGGTCGAGTTGTGTCAAGTCGTGTGCGTTGGGTGCCAAGTCACAGATCACACGTTCAAGCAACAAGACCAATTGAACGCGCAGCCCCTCAGGCAAGCTTTGCGGCTCTTTCATCAAGCGCTCACTGTCATGGCGGAGCCACTCTTTGGCCAAGGTGGCAGCGCCCTCTAACGCAAGAAGACGCTCAGCCGCCAAGAGGCCGATGCCTTCAAGTTGGCGTTCTTTGAGCTCCAAATGGGCCCACAACTTGAGCATCTGCGCTTCATCCTTGGCCTCGCTCAAGCAAGAGGCAATCAAACTTTTCAGCAAACTTTGCGCTACTCTTGGTGTGAAAGCGCCATGCTTTGACAACAACTTGGCGGTCTCCAGCGCAAGGTCATTTTGCTCACTCAACCTTGCCGCCTTCAAGCGAAGCCTCAATGCCACCGTTCTTCTCGCCGCACCGGCGGACAATTGCGACAAACGCGACAGCGCGGCCTTGGGGTCTTTGTCTGACAAATGCCAACGCGTTGCCAACAATTGACTGGTCTCCATGGGCTCGACTCGCGAGAGCAACTGCAAGGAGCGAGACAGTGTCAGGGCCTGCTCGAAATGCGCATCTCGGCTGACTTGATCTCGCAAACAATGCGCCGCCTCTGCATGGATCAAATGCAGCATGCATTGGAGCTCAGACAAGTAACTGGCCGCCAGCGCATGCTCCATGCCCCCCGTGTTCAAATCTTGCAATAAATTCAACGCCTTGAGCGCAGATTTTTGCGCCCTTAAAAACCGACCCGAAGAGAGTTGAAACATGGCCAACACCAAGCCTTGATGAATGGCTCGCTCTCTTTGCAACAAGCGCCATCTTTGCGCCTTTTTCGGTAAATCCACCAAGATCGATGTGCCTCTTAGGGTCATGTACAGGGCCGCAAAACTGAGTGCCCACAAAAGGATGACCAAATTGAGCGAGAGGTCGACGCGGTAAGGAGGCCAATAAAGGGTCACCACGCTTTGATTCACACCGAGAAAAAGCGACAGCGCTACAGCCACGGCAAACAAGAACAAAAACCACAGGGCCGCTCTCATCTCAATGCCCCGCTTGCGTTTGGGCTTGCACGATGGCCGCAAAACTCTCGGTGAGAGAGGGCAGCTGCAATTGCTTTAAATTCATCTGAATGTTTTGCAGCAAGGCCAGCGCCACTGCCGTGTTTTTTTGACGCACATCAAAATATTTATTGATCTCGCTTTGCACGATGGCTGCATCCGCCTTGGCCGTCTCCATCTGCCTGGCGAGCAAAGCCATGCGCGCATTGAGAAGCCGCAGCTTTAAGTTTTCACGCACAAAGAACGCTTGCTCGGGGCTCAACAGCACCCCTTGGGGTTGATCAATTTGACTGA
This sequence comes from uncultured Burkholderiales bacterium, assembly GCA_903861115.1. GTDB lineage: Bacteria > Pseudomonadota > Gammaproteobacteria > Burkholderiales > Burkholderiaceae_C > Limnohabitans. The sequence continues at coordinate 6,950 of CAIOTD010000176.1, read as the reverse complement.
CACGAATGAGTCCTTTGAATTCTTGCCACGCCAGACCCAAAGCTTTTTGCCACCAACCTTGGGCGATGCCTTGTGCCCAAGACACCTTCGCCTCTGGTTCAGCCTTGGGGCTCACGGCACTTGCACCATTCACGAGAACAGGGGGGGCCGGTTGAGCTTGTGCTGCACTGCTGCCCGCCCCCTTGAGCGACAGGGCCTTGTCCTTGGGTTTCAAAACATCGTTGGTGAGTGGCAACTCATCGACCAGTCGCATCATTTCATCGAATTGGATCAACAAATTGGGCGTGTCTGCCATGGAAAAACTCTTGACTCGGTCCATGTCCTTGGCAATGGCACGCTGCAGCGAGGCCAAGCGGGGTTGAGACAGTTTTGCGAGTCGTTCATCGGCGGTTTTTAAGGCACTCAACAAAGGCTGCAAGCTGCCTGTGAGCAAGGCTTGTTGTTGAGAAAGTCTCAGCGAGGCATCAATGTCTTCGACCAAGTTCTCATCTCTTGATCGGCTCAAACTTTGCATCAAAGCGTCCATTTGCGCTCGCTGCAAAACCACTTCGCTCAACTTGTTTTGCGTCAAGGCAAGTTTAGCCGCCGTGTCCCGACTTGAATCCATCGCTTCCTTGGCCAAGCTTTTGGCCTCCAAAGAGACTTGAGAGGCATCAGCACTTTGACGTGCGAGCAGTTCTTGCACATGAGAGAGCTTCTCCCACAAATAAAAACCAAGCACCACGGCCAACAAGCTGCAAAGACCAAACGCCCACGTGAGGCCCTTGAAGGCTTTGTCTTTGAAGCTCACACGTCCCGCGCCCAGCGCCTGCCCCCCGTGGGGTGAATGGGTGTGCGCCTGAGAGGGGTTTGAGACCTTGTCGCGAGGTGCTGAGTGAGCGCTGCCGGAGGACGAATCTTTGACCGCGTTTGAAACGCCATGCTCGTCGTGGGAGGCGTTTGAGGTGGATTCGTGCTTGTTCATGGAAGTGATTCTAGTGATCGCACGACGTCCGTCACACCGGGGCGTGACAAGAGAACAACACCAAAGCCCAAATGGCGCAACTCTTGAGCAATTCTCTCGTGCGTGGCAATGGCCTGGGCTGACGAGAAGTCAAAGGGCTTTAATTGCGCGGCCAAATTTCTTGCGGCTTGAGAACTGGTGAAAATCCAAACACTGGGTGAATGCAACAGCGCACGGACCTGTGAACACTGCGCCTGATCCCAAAGGGGCGAGCGCCTTTGATAGGCCACCAAGTAAGTCACGTCCAGACCTTTGTCTTTGAGTTGTTGGCTTAAAAACTCACGCCCCACACCTTGGGCCAACCATTGGGGATCGCTCTGCGTTGGGTCACGGTGCTCAAGATCCGTTCCACGCACAATCAACACCTTTTGTCCTGCGTTGACTGTCTCCTTCACGCGAAGCCACAGATGTTCACTGTCCCACAGACCCGACTCATCTTCTGGCATCAAAATGAGAGCCGCTTGAACACCGGCCTTCAACAAAGCCGCATGGCTTGCCCCCCCTGTGGCCCAGCACGGCGTGCGCCAAGCGCTCATGTCGAGCCTGCAATGACGAAAGAATTGCACCACGGCCTGAGGACTGACAAACATGATGGCTTGAAAACGATGCAACTGCGCAGCCACGCTTTCAATGTCTTGGGGCCTGGGTGGACCGTCAATCACGATCAAAGGCACGTGCTGCAGCGTGAACCCAGCAGCCCCCAAAGCCTGATCCCAAACGGATGAAGGCGCCTTGGGCCGCGTGATCACCACTGTTCTCGATGAAGACGCGTCACGCAAAGACGAAGACCTCATGGCGTCTAGCGCCTTGGCTTTAAGAGTCGATCAAGACACGTCATTGGCACTCAAGCGGGCTTCATCACTTTGGCTCCCGCCTCAATGAGTTTTTGTGCAACGCTCAGACCCAAGGCTTCCGCGGCCATCAAGTCCGCCACTTCTGAGGTCATTTGCGCTCTGATCAATGGCCCACCGGGCTGCAAATCACCCCAAGCCGCCATGAGCGTCAAGTACTCCCCTTGCACCGTGGCGTGAGCCGCCAGCGGCATTGAACAGCTCCCGCCCATGGCTCTGGAGACGGCTCGCTCAGCAGCGACCGCGAGCCAAGTGGTCTGGTGAGACAAATCGTTGAGCACCTCTTGAACATCTTGGCGGCCTGACTTGATCTCGATCCCCAGGGCGCCTTGTCCGGCAGCAGGCAGCATTTCAGACGTCTCAAAGATGTGCCTGATGCGCTCATGCAAGCCCAGTCGTTTCAAACCCGCTGCGGCCAACACGATGCCCGCATACAAGCCCTCATCCAACTTTCTAAGTCGGGTGTCCAAATTGCCCCTGAGTGGCTCAATGTTTAAATCGGGTCGCAACGCTCTTAAAAGCACAGTGCGTCTTAAACTGGATGTACCCACCGTTGCCCCTTTCGGTAGATCTTGCAAGGTGGCATATTGAGACGAGACCCAGGCATCCCTTGGGTCTTCTCTTTCCATGACACAGCCCAAGTGAAAGCCCTCGGGCAAATCCATGGGCACATCTTTCAAAGAATGCACAGCCAAATCGGCCTCCCCCCTCTCAAGGGCCACCTCCAGCTCTTTGACAAAGAGTCCCTTGCCGCCGACTTGACTCAAGCTTCGATCTAAGATCTGGTCCCCTTGCGTGGTCATGCCCAGCAAACGAACGTCCAAGCCTCTTTCGGCCAAAATCGATTGAACATGGTGCGCCTGCCAAAGCGCCAAGCGACTTTCGCGCGTGGCGATGGTGAGGGTGTGGAGTTGTGTTTTAGAGGCCGTGTTCACGATTGGGGTACCACCATTAAAAAAGATGAACAAATACTATCACGTCAAAGGTCTTCCATCCCGAGAGGGGAACGGCACTCAGGGCACCAAGCTCTTCAGAGCCACGGCTGGGTTGCAGATCTCTTGGGGGCTTGGATGGATGCCAAGCTCAAAGAACTTTTTGGCCATCATGTGATCCATCACCGAGTTCACACTCTCGACACAGGCCAAGGCGCCCTGGTCGTAGTGAAACAGCGAGAACGCTTGCTCATTGGCACCGGCACGCTTGAAGGTGGTGGGCTCTTTGGGCATGAGCCCCACCATTTGTAAGCGCATCGCGCCTTGTTCGGACCAAAACCAAGGGGTGGGCTTGTAAGAGGCGGCTTGACCCATGATGCTGTGCGCGGCCACTTTGGCTTGATCGTTTGCATTTTGAATCGACTCTAAACGCAATGACCCGCCCATAGGCGCGTAGGGGAACACGGTGCAGTCACCGATGGCCCATACATCAGGCACCGACGCGCGCATTTGATCATCCACAACAATGCCCCCCTCACACGATAGGCCAATCGACTGCGCCAGCGTCAACTCGGGCTGGGCACCAATGCCCAGCAGCACCCGGTCAACGCTTAACAGGTCGTCTTTTAACTCGATGTGGGTGAGCCGCTGGCCTTCAAATTTATAGCCTTTGATGTCGCATTGAAGGCGGATATCGATGCCAGCGTCCCTGTGCGTCTTTAAAACATGCTCAGACAATTCAAGTGAAATAGAACGCGCCAACAACCTTGGACTGACCTCCAAAACCGTGACTTTTTTGCCCAAAGCGTTGAGCGTCGCAGCCAACTCCAAGCCGATGAAGCCACCCCCAATGAAGGTGAATTGCTCGGTATCAGGGAGCGTGTCTCTTAGCTGCTGAGCGTCTTGGGCGGTTCTGAGCAAATGAACGTTCTCAATCGATGGCGGCAATTCAGCCAGTCGCCTGGAACGCGTGCCTGTGGCAAAAACGAGTTTTGAAAAGGGCAGGCTTTTGTTCGACGCAAGATGGGCGACACGGGCTTGCAGGTCGATGTTTTTAACCGCATCGCCCAGGTGCACAGTGATGCCTTGTTGATCAAACCAAGTCTGTGCGCGGATCAGTTGAATCGGCTCATCGTTCTTTTTGAAAAATGCTTTAGACAATGGGGGCCGCTGATAAGGCAGTGAGGCCTCCTCACAAACCAAGTGCACCCTGTGGGCTTGACCCAACTCGGCCAAAGTGGCACAAATTTGTGCCCCAGCATGACCGCCTCCGATGACCACGATCGCGTCGTTGCTCATGTCCTGCATTCCTCTAGTTGTGCCCCATGACAGAGCGAATTTGACATCATAGACCGCTTTGGCCTGGCTTTTTTAGCATTTTAAGGGATCTGAGATGTTTGAAGCCGGCAAGACTCGCTCAGCCTGGCCCACGAAAGGCTTAAAATACCCGCATGTCTACGAATCCACTTGATCAAAAATCCCAAGCCTGGTCTGGCCTCTTTAACGAACCGATGAGCGAATTGGTTCAACGTTACACAGCGAGCGTCTTCTTTGACCAACGCTTGTGGCGCGCTGACATCCAAGGCTCATTGGCTCATGCACAAATGCTGTGTGAATGCGGCATCTTGAGCAGCGACGACCTCGCGTCCATCCAACGCGGCATGCAACAAATCACGGCTGAAATAGAGAGTGGTGCATTTGAGTGGAAGCTCGCTCTTGAAGATGTGCACCTGAACATTGAAGCGCGACTCACCCAGTTGATTGGGGACGCGGGCAAAAGGCTGCACACCGCACGCTCCAGAAACGACCAAGTGGCCACCGATGTGCGTTTGTGGCTGAGTGCCGAGATCGATTTGATCACCCAGCTTTTGGTGGAACTTCAAAGGGCCTTGTTGTCCTTGGCTGAAAAAAACATCGATTCCATCCTGCCAGGCTTTACCCATTTGCAAGTGGCTCAACCGGTGAGTTTGGCTCACCACTTGCTCGCCTACATTGAAATGTTTTCTCGCGACGCAGCACGCATGCAAGAAATCAAGGCCCGAACCAACACCTTGCCCTTGGGCGCTGCGGCCTTGGCGGGCACCAGCTACCCCATCAACCGCAATCGAGTCGCCGAGTTGCTGGGCATGGTCAATGCCTTGGGGGAACCCCAAGTGTGCCAAAACAGCCTTGACGCCGTGAGTGACAGGGACTTTGCCATTGAGTTCACGGGTGCAAGCTCCCTGTTGATGGTGCACATCAGCCGCATGAGCGAGGAGCTGATTTTATGGATGAGTCAAAATTTTGCCTTCATTCAAATTGCTGACCGATTCACCACGGGCAGCTCGATCATGCCGCAAAAGAAAAATCCCGACGTCCCCGAACTCGCTCGCGGGAAAACAGGTCGAGTGGTGGGTCACTTGATGGGTTTGTTGATGCTCATGAAGGCCCAACCCTTGGCCTACAACAAAGACAACCAAGAAGACAAAGAGCCCCTTTTTGACACGGTGGACACGGTCAAAGACACGTTGCGCATCTTTGCTCAGATGATCGCTGGCGAGAGAGACCCCAGCACCGGCCTCTTTAGCGGGGGCTTGACCATTCACAAAGAAGCCATGCAAAACGCCGCCCTCAAAGGCTACGCCACGGCGACCGACTTGGCCGACTATTTGGTCAAAAAGGGCCTGCCCTTTAGGGATGCGCACGAAACGGTTGCTTTGGCGGTCAAGCACAGCTTGCATGAGGGCTTGGAGTTGAGTGCTTTGACACTGGAGAAACTGCAAAGTTTCCATCCCAGCATTGAAGCCGATGTTTACGCTGTTTTGAGCCTTGAAGGCTCGCTTCACTCAAGAACCAGCCTGGGCGGGACAGCGCCCTCACAAATCAGAGCGCAAATTCAACGCCACACACATCGACTCCACAAGGAATAAGCATGCCTGTTATCACGACCATTGAAGATTTGAGGCGAATTGCAAAGAAGCGTGTGCCCCGAATGTTTTACGACTATGCGGATTCAGGCTCGTGGACAGAAAGCACCTACCGCGCCAATGAGGACGACTTCAAGGGCATCAAGTTTCGCCAACGGGTTGCGGTCAACATGGAAAACCGCAACACCGCCACCCGCATGATCGATCAAGCGGTGAGCATGCCCGTGGCCATTGCGCCCACGGGGCTCACCGGCATGCAGCACGCAGACGGTGAAATTTTGGCCGCCAAGAGTGCAAAGAAATTTGGCATCCCTTTTACCTTGTCGACCATGAGCATTTGCTCCATTGAGGACGTGGCCAAAGAGACCGACCACCATCCCTTTTGGTTTCAACTGTATGTCATGCGTGACCGCGATTTCATTGAGCGCTTGATCGACCGTGCCAAGCAAGCCAACTGCTCAGCCCTGGTCTTGACCTTGGACCTTCAAATTTTAGGACAACGGCACAAGGACCTCAAAAATGGGTTGAGTGCACCCCCTAAATTGACCCTCTCGAGCATCATGAATTTGATGACCAAACCGAGCTGGTGCTTTGAGATGCTCAACACCTCCAGGCGACAATTTGGCAACATTGTCGGCCACGTCAAAGGCGTGGAAGACATGGGCTCGTTGTCGTCATGGACGGCGCAGCAATTTGACCCCAGACTCAATTGGGACGATGTCGAGTGGATCAAAAAACGCTGGGGTGGCCCCTTGATCTTAAAAGGCATTCAAGACGTCGAGGATGCCAAATTGGCGGTGAATTCGGGTGCCAATGCCCTGATTGTGTCCAACCATGGTGGGCGACAACTCGATGGCGCCGAGTCCAGCATCAAAGCCTTGCCAAAGATTGTTCAAGCCGTGGGCAAAGACATCGAGGTGCACATGGACGGGGGCATTCGCTCGGGTCAAGACGTCTTGAAAGCCCTGGCCTTGGGCGCCAAGGGGACCTACATTGGTCGCTCCATGCTGTATGGTCTTGGCGCCATGGGCGAGCACGGCGTGGACAAGGTGCTTGAAATCATCCACAACGAATTGGCGCTCAGCATGGCGTTTTGTGGTCGCACACAGGTCAAGGATGTGGACGCCTCTATTTTATTGCCAGGCAGTTTTTCTCCCTGGGTTTGACCCCCAAAGAGCACTGTGTCCAAGCTTGAACACCCTTCAAGCCCGTTAAAGGCCGAGGACACCGACAGCTTTGAGGCGGTCTTTGGCTTGCC
>CAIOTD010000175.1 GCA_903861115.1 uncultured Burkholderiales bacterium | reverse complement strand
GTCTCGTCTTTGCTGCTGGCCTTCACGCTGATCCCCGCATTGGCCTCCATGACTTTGAAAGAAGAAGGTGCACATGCCTCTTTTTTGATGGAAAAAATTCATGTTGTGTATGTCAAAGCACGTGAACGTATATGGGCCAAGCCGATCTGGTTGTACGGCTTGTCACTCACATCCTTGCTTGTGGCTGCGGTCCTTTATGGCTCCATTGGGAAAACCTTCATGCCCACATTGGATGAGGGCGATGTTTTGGTTCAATTGCAGAAGTTACCCTCCATCTCACTTGAAGCTTCGCTTGAAATAGACACCCGTGTCCAACAAGCCATTTTGGACAATGTGCCGGAGGTGAAGTCAATCGTGGCTCGGGTGGGGTCGGATGAGCTGGGGCTCGATCCCATGGGGCTCAATGAGACCGATTCCTTTTTGGTCCTCAAACCCAAGAAAGAATGGCGAGGAAGCAAGGAGGACATCATCAACGCCCTAAGGCTTGTGCTGGAAGGTTTTCCTGGCTTGGTCTATGGCTTTACGCAACCCATTGAAATGAGGGTCTCCGAAATGCTCACGGGAACGCGCGGGGACGTAGCGATCAAAATTTTTGGCACTGATTTGACACATTTGAATCAAGCCGCTCAGTTGGTGGCCACGGCAGTGCGGGCCATTCCTGGGGCCTCAGAGGTCATCGCGCCCAAAGCAGAAGGTTTACAGTACGTCTCTGTCAATTTAAATCGATCGACGATCGGGCAAGCTGGATTCAGCGTGGAAGGCCTTCAGCAAGCGTTTAAAAACCAAATTGAAGGGGAGTCCTTGGGCTACGTTTTGCAAGACGGCGTTCGGGTGCCGTTGACTTTGAAGGGCAATGGGGATTTAAATCAAAGCACTGAAGCCTTCAAAAACTTGCAGTTGGCTGCACCTGATGGACGCATTTGGATGGCCAGTGCTTTGGCCGATATTCGCTTGGTGGATGGCCCCATCCGGGTCGATCATGAGCAAAGTGCTCGTTTCACGAGCATTCAAGTCTCGGTCGATGGTCGTGATCTCACGGGCTTTGTCAGTGAAGCGCAAAAGGCCGTCTTGGCATTGAGCTTGCCCGCTGATGTGCATCTTGTTTGGGGCGGACAATTTGAAAATCAACAGCGTGCCGCTGCTCGATTGGGGCTGGTCATCCCCGCGGCACTGGTCTTGATTTTTACCATTTTGGTCATGACCTTTGGTTCATTTGTGCAGGCAGGTATTATCTTTTTGAACATCCCCTTTGCACTCGTCGGGGGCGTGGTGGCCCTGTCTGTTTCAGGCGAGTACTTGTCGGTTCCCGCCTCAGTGGGCTTCATCGCCTTGTTGGGTATTGCGGTGCTCAATGGGTTGGTGATGGTGACGCACTTCAACGAAAGGCTGCTCGATGGAGAAGCCATGGACGTGGTTGTTAGAAAAGGCTCAGAGCGGCGCTTGAGACCTGTTTTGATGACCGCTGTGATCACAGCACTTGGCATGATCCCTTTGCTGTTTGCCACGGGCCCAGGGTCTGAAATTCAACGTCCCTTGGCCATTGTGGTCACGGGCGGCTTGTTCAGTTCTACTTTGCTCACCTTGCTCTTGCTGCCCAAGTTGTTTGAGCGCTTTGGAGCACTTGAGGGCGAAGACTTAGGCGTCATTAAAAAAATACTCTCTTGGAGAAACCCGTGAGCCGTTTCTTGAAGTCTTTTGTGGCAAGCAGTGTGCTTGTCGCTTCGTTTGTTCATGCGCAAACGCCCGCTGCTTTATCGATCTATTTGCCCGCTGAGCCCCTGGTGAAGGAGGCCGTCATCAACAGTCCTTTGATGGACATGGCACGTTCGAAAAAAAATGCGGGTACCGCTCGCGCGCAAAGCATTGATGCCGGGTTGGCTGAGTTCACGCTGCGCAGCACCCTACAGCGTCGCCAAGATGTGCTTGTGAATGCACAGATGCACGAATCAATGCTCAGCATTGAGCGCCCCATTCGAATGTGGGGCAAGCGCGGTCTCGATGCCCAATTGTCCAAGCAAACACAAGAATTTGTTGACATCGAATACGCGGATGCCATGCACGAAGGCACGCGAGAGCTGCTGAGGTATTGGTTTTCTTATTTGCGAACCTTGGTGGATGTAAAAATAGCACAAACCAATTTGGATTTGGCGCTCAAGATGCGACGATTGACCCAAGTTCAGTTCAAGCAAGGCGAGATCTCCCAACTCGATGAACAACTCGCAATTGCAGAGTTTGAGCGCATCAATGCGGCTCGAATGGTGGTGAATGCTCAGTTGCAGAGCACCACCTCTGTCTTTGTGCAGCGATATCCAGCGGTGAAATTGCCCCTTGAACTCCCCGAGCCCCTTGGCTCGAGTGATCATGCCAATTTGCCCGTGCTCAATGCGTCGATGTCAGCGATGCGGCAAGAGTTTTTAGATAAAAATCATGAACTCAATATGATGCGCATTGACGCAAAACGATTGCAATTGGTTGCAGAGCGAACCAGCAAAGATCGCATGCCCGATCCAACTGTGGGTGTCTTTACAGCCCGTGAGCGCTCTGGCACAGAAGCAATTTCAGGCGTTCTTTTATCCATCCCGCTCGCTGGGCCCGCTCGAGAGGCACACGCCAATGC
>CAIOTD010000174.1 GCA_903861115.1 uncultured Burkholderiales bacterium | reverse complement strand
GTTAAGTTAAAGTGGCGTTGATTCATTTACGCTTTACTTGATCAGATCTTTCAAAGTCGCAAGTGCAATAAACATGTGTAATGGTTGGTCCGTCAACGCCATGAATCCATGATGCGCATAAAAACTGGCAGCGACTTCATCTTTAGCATCAACAATAAATGCGTAGGCAGCAATCTCTGACGTAACCGCCCTACGTAATGCATCAGCCAATAGCGCAGCGCCTAAGCCTTTTCCCTTAAAAGTCTGATCTACAGCAAGTCTGCCCATACGAACCGCAGGCACGCTGGGATAGCGTGGCAGTTTTTTAGCAAGTGCTTCGGGCAAGTCTTCTAACAGCACGCTGGCTGAAGCCAGCGTGTAGTAACCAGCTATTTGTCCATGCGTATTCGTGGCCACAAAACAAGCAGTCACACGCCGCTTAATGTCTTGGCTGACCTGCGTTCGAAAATACTTGTCCAGTGAAGCAACGCCGGACTCAAAGGAAGCACGATCTCTGGACGGATCTAGCGAGTTAACTACAAATTGATGAGCCATTAAGCGGCCAACAACTTATTGGCCTTCTTAAAAGCTCTTTTAAGAGCTGCATTGGGCTTAGCCGGTTCAATCAGGGCATTGGCAAATGCTTCTTGGTTAACCACTGACAAACGGACGTGATCGGCTTGAGCAATGGTTTTTGTGGCTGCCATTTGCAGTGCGTGAACCACAAAATCGGTCATGGTCCGGCCTTCAATCTCCGCAGCACGCTTGACTGTCATTTGCAAATCTTGGCTAATGCGGGCCTCTAACCTGGCCGATTGAGGCTTAGATGTGTTTGGTGCTGAAATGGTTCGAGTAGTTATGGGATTTCTCCTGTAGATCTCAAATTGTACGGCAAATTGCCGGAAATTAATATTAAGGCGATCCCGTGAGGTCTTGAGCTCATACCTCTGGATCGCTTTATTTATTTTTCTCTCGCCAAACTTTTACATATGCCTTGATCAACTCAAAACTCTCCAATTGCTTTTCTTGAGCAGCGAAATCCATGGCAGACAGGTCCTTGTCGTTGATCAAGGTGGGGTCGGCCCCCTCTTCAAGCAACACTTTGCAAGCCAATGGGTTGCTTGAATACCCCGCGGCCATCATCAATGGGGTTGTTCCGTTTGGCGAGGCGGTGTCGATGTAAGCGTTTTCCTCCAGCAAGAGACGTATCATCTCAATGTTTCCCTTGCTGGCTGCATAGTGCAATGGCGTCCATCCTGGTTTATTGACGTCTGCACCCTGATCCATCAAGAGTTTGGCTGTTGCAAGGTATCCTTTGATGCTCGCAATCATCAAGGGTGTTTCATCGTGTTCATTGCGATCATCGATGGGCATGCCCTTGGATAAAATCAACACCCTCGCCGCCTTCAAGGCTCCTGCATTGAGCGCCACAAACAAGCCGTTCAAGCCCTTTTCGTTCGGTGTTTTGGGATCAAACCCCCGGTTCAAAAGGCTGGAAACTGTCCAGTCATCGTCCTTGGCGATGGCACTGAAATAGTCCTCGTAGGAGCCTGCACGGCTGGGGGCAGCTGCAAAGGACATGAGGCCAATCAGCCCAAAAATCATGATATTTTTTAACTTTAAATACATTTCGTAAATAATTGATTTTAATAGAGATAATCGACCATCTTCACAAATGACTTTAAGTGACTGGGTTCACTTGGCCTCATCGAGCATGTTGAAACAAGGTCTCAAAATTGGTGCTGGTGTGTTGAGCCACTTCTTCAACGCTCACTCCCTTTAGCAGGGCAATTTCTTGGGCGACAAAGGGCACATAACTGGGATTGTTGGTCTTGCCTCTGTGGGGACTGGGCGCCAAATAGGGGCTGTCGGTTTCAATCAGCATGCGCTCCAAGGGCACCCATTTGGCGACCTCTTTGATCTCTTTGGCATTTTTAAACGTGACGATGCCAGAAAAGGAGATGTAAAAGCCCAAATCGAGTGCGGCTTTTGCAACCTCCATGTTCTCTGTAAAGCAATGAAAGACACCGCCAACGCTGCCCGGCTGACCATCTTCGCCCTCTTCTTTTAGGATTCTCAAGGTGTCCTTTGAAGCCTCACGGGTGTGAATAATCAGCGGTAACTTGCATTCTTGAGCAAAACGAATGTGCGTTCTAAAGCGCTCCCTTTGCCAGTGCATGTCTTCAATGCTTCGCCCGTTTAAGCGGTAGTAGTCCAGTCCCGTCTCACCAATACCGACCACTTTGCCTCTGTTCACTCGGGCGCGCAAGTCCTCTAGGTTGGGCTCTTGCACCTCATCTTCATCGGGGTGAACGCCCAAGGTGCACCAGAAATTGTCATGCGCCTGCGCCAACGCTTGGACCGCGTCAAAGGTTTCCAATTTTGTGCTGATGATCAAGGCGCGGTCGACAAGTGCATCTTGCATGTCTTGTCGAATTTGTGCCATTTGAGGTTCAAACTCAGGATAATTTAAATGACAGTGTGAGTCGACAAACATGGTGATGAGAGGGAGAAGGAAAAATCAATAAAGAAAAAAATGCGGCTTGGGGTTCAACACGTCATGCCTTGATCACATCAATGCTGCATCAAGTAGTGTTTGGCTTGGGACACCAGGGCCTCTTGCATCAGACCCAGGTTGTAAGGGTGGCTGGCCGTTTGAGCGGATGTGATGAGGGATTTAGACCAGGCACTCAAGGCCTCAAAAGCCACCTTTTTGGGCAAGGCTTTTTGAGAAAAGTACCTCGGCTGCGCTCCTTGAGCCAGGCAAATCATGTCGTAACAGATCTTTTGTAGAAGCGTCACCGTTTGAGGGCCACTGAATTCTTTTAAAAGACTCACGTTCCCCGAGGCCACTGAACCGGGCAAACGCAACCAATCCTCTGGGCTTAGGCCAGAGTGGTGGGCCATGTCTAGGGCGTCCACGGGACGTTGACCCGTGGCTTGGAGCCAAATCAGCGCATGCTCTTGACTGAGTCCCTTGTCCATCAACCACTGAAGACTTTCTTCATGGGTGGGCCAAGTCATGGTGTAAGTTTGACAGCGAGACCGGATGGTGGGCAGCAACATGTGAGAGGCACTGGTGCTGAGAACAAATTTAAAACCCTCGGGCGGCTCCTCTAGCGTTTTTAAGAGCGTGTTGGCGGTGACGTGATTCATGCGCTCGGCGGGATGGACCATGGCCACCTTGCCAGTCAATCCAGAGCGCGTGCTTTGACTGAAAGTGATCAGCTCACGACACGCTTCCACCTTGATTTCTTTGCTGGGTTTTCTCTCTTTCTTTTCGAGCTCCCTTTGTACCTTTTCGTTCAAAGGCCAATCGAGATCAATCATATCGACCTCGGGCATCAAGGCAAAGAAATCCGGGTTGGTGCGAACATCAAAGCCATGGCAACTGCTGCATTGGTGACAGGCCCCAGTCGGTTTGGGCGCTTCACACAACCAGGCCTTGGCCAAATGAACGGCCAACTCATATTGACCCAGACCCGATGGGCCTTGGATCAACCAAGCGTGACCCTTTTGCGCCAACAAATGGGTGAGTTGTCGACCAAGCCAAGGATAGATTGCGTCTTTCAAGCCCTCTTCTCCTAGTTCGCTGACGGCAAATCGACCACCGGCACCACGATGCTGATCCACCCCTTGGCAAGCAAGCCACGGGTGAGTTGCTGCCAGACCTCGTGCTTGGTTTTGGCCGCGTCGATCTTCAAAAAGCGACCGGGGGACTCTTCCAGGCGTTTTCCATAAGCGGCTTGAACCAAACTAAAAAACTCGGCATTCTGCGACTCAAAACGGTCTGGCGTTCTTGCTTGCACGAGCCTTTGAGCCGCAACGTGTGGATCAAGATCAAACCACACGGTCAAATCGGGCTGACTCAATTGGCTGGGATCCAACTCTTTAGATTGAACCCACTGCTCGAGTTGCTTCAATACATCCCAAGAAACCCCCCTGCCCCCACCTTGATAGGCAAAGGTGGCATCGGTGAAGCGGTCACACAAAACCACATGGCCTTTGGCCAGTGCGGGCTCAATGACCGTTTTCAAATGGTCCCTGCGTGCAGCAAAAGCGATCAAGGACTCGGTCAGGGGATCCATGCTGGTGTTGAGCAGTAGCGCGCGCAAGGACTCTGCCAAAGGCGTGCCCCCTGGTTCACGGGTCATGGTGACCGTGCGCCCAAGCTGTTCAAATGTTTTGGCCAAGCTCTCGATGTGGGTGGACTTGCCCGCACCATCAATGCCTTCAAAACTGATCCATAGTCCTTGGCTCATTGTGTTCGTTGGTGATTGAAGGGGTAAAAAGAAATTGTGTGCATGAAGGTTTCAGATTTTAGTTGGTTTTAAGTGCTTTTACGAACGGTAAAAAACCGCACTATTCCTTACAATGCATGAATTCAAGTGCAGTTGAGTCGTTTTTGACGGCGTTCCCCTTTGAGAGGCATTCATGTTGGGTCATATTTTTAGTCTTTTGATTGAGGTTTTGGCAAGCGTTGTTGCGAGCGCGGCCCTTTTGAGGATGTATTTGCAGTTTCATTTCATCCCCTTGTCCATTAAGTCAGGCAATCCGTTTGCGCCGTTCTTGTTTGCCAGTACCAATTGGTTTGTCATCCCCTTGAGAAAAGTCATGCCCGCTTGGGGCCGCTTGGACACGGCGAGTTTCTTGGGCGCTTATCTTGTGATGGTGCTCAAATGTGTGGCCCTGGCCGCTTTGGGACTGTTGAGTGCAGAGCCTTTGGCGCTCTTTATCGATTCGGTGTACGCCATTTTGAGTCTGATATTGTCTTGCTTGTCGAGCTTGACCATTGCTTATGCCTTGCTGTCATGGATACAGAGAGATACCCCTGTCTTTGATCTCATGAGTCGAATGGTGCTGCCTTTGCTCGTGCCCATCAGAAGAAAATTGCCACCCGTGGGGGGCTTGGATCTCTCCGTATTTGTTTTGCTGATCTTGCTGCAAGTTTTTGAAATTGTTTTGAGAGACGGACACATTGAGTTGCTCAGGCTCATCTGGAACCCCTAGGCGCACATCAGAGTGCCTGCGCCTCAGTTCAAATGACGCTGGTAGCGATTGACCGCTTGATTGTGCTCCTCCAGCGTTTCACTGAAATAGCTTGAGCCATCGCCTTTGGCGACAAAGTAAAGGGCATGGCTGCTTTGCGGATGCAGGGCCGCATTCAAGGCCGCTTTTCCAGGCATGGCAATGGGCGTAGGTGGCAAGCCTCGGCGGGTGTAAGTGTTCCAGGGATGGTCGGTCCTAAGATCTTTTTTGGTCAAATTGCCATTGAAATTTTCCCCAATGCCGTAAATCACGGTGGGATCGGTTTGCAAGGGCATGCCAATTTGAAGTCGGTTGTGAAAAACGCTCGAAATCATTGGACGGTCCTTGGCCACACCCGTTTCCTTCTCTACGATGGAGGCCAAGATCAGTGCTTCACCAGGGGTGGCGATGGACAGATTGGGCGCGCGTTCATTCCAAGCCTTTTGCAATTGATGGTCCATGGCCTTCTTGGCACGCGCCAAGACTTTCAGGTCCGACGTGTTTTTTCCAAAGGTATAGGTGTCTGGATAAAAATGCCCCTCAGGAGAGGGGTCACTTGAAGCGATGCGAGACAAAATTTCTTCATCGCTCAAGGCTGCACTTTCGTGTTTCAACCCCTCTGCTTTGTTCAATGCGGTTCTGAATTGATGAAATGTCCAGCCTTCGACCAAAGTGACGGATTTGAGACTTTCGTCGCCTCGCGTGATTTTTTGCAGAAAATCCCAAGGGCTCACCTCTTGGGTAATTTCGTAACTTCCCGCCTTGATGTCCTTGGCTTGACCTGAGAGTCTAAAGAGCCAATAGACATATGTGGCGTTGATGTCTAGACCGCCCTCTTGAGCCAAGGCAATGATTTGACGCACAGAGGTCCCCGCTTCGATGTCCAAGTCCACGCTTGTTCGACCCGCTTGGTGCGCCATGGGCAAGAGCGCCAAGGCCAAAAGGTAAGCGCACAGGGCCAGCAAAGCGATGAGGCTCAAGAGCAGGCTGCGCAAAACGCGACCACTCTCTTGAGCGGCACGCTTTGAAGCAGGGAACCGCTGACGGCCTTTTTTGGGGTCCAATTTTGAGGGCTTGGATTTCATCACAGATTTAAAATGAAATGGTGGGCTGACACATGGAAAGTCAAGCCATGAAAAGGCACAACGGCTTCATCGTAAGATGAGTTTTGTTATGATGCAATCATAAGGTATCTTTTAGGCACGCTTTTAAAATATACGGCCAAGCCCCCTTTTTTTTATGATCATCCTTACAGAGTTTCAAAATTTTGATGCAGATTCCTTTTTTTGAGCCCAAGCACTTTAATGGTGCGGTTGAATTGAATCATCTAGGTATTGTTGAATGCCAAGGCGCCGATGCGTGTCATTTCCTTCACCAACAGTTGACCCAAGAGCTGATGGAGTTACCTCCAGGTTCGAGCACCATGGCTGGTTTTTGCAATGCCAAGGGTCGTTTGCAAGCCTCGATGGTGGTCGTGAAGGACTCCAATGAACGGCTTTATTTGATCATGAAAAAGGATCTTCTTGAACGAACGCTTAAGCGTTTGTCCATGTTTGTGTTGCGTGCCAAAGTGAAATTGATGGATGTGAGTGCCGCCTATTCTTTAATTGGCGTCATGGGCGAGCATGAACTGAATCAAAGCCATTCAAATGGGGACTTGAAAATCAGGGCGCCATTGCAAGCGGTTTTGGGCTTGCGTCGAACCCTTTTGGCGCTTCCCCAAACCAATGATCAAAACAAACTTCATGCCCTGTTCAACGAGGGATCCATGACACAGGAGAAATGGCTCTTTTGTGAAATTTTGAGTGGTGTGGCCTGGGTGGAT
>CAIOTD010000173.1 GCA_903861115.1 uncultured Burkholderiales bacterium | reverse complement strand
CGCCAACTCTTCGAGTGTATTGGCAGAAACTTTGGTGACGAATTTGATGCGGTACTCATTTCTCAATTTGTCTTTGACTTTGGAGTCAAACACTTGCCAAGCGAATTGGCCAGTTTGCTTGAGCACCTCACCGCCGTATTTGGCATAGGTGAAAGAATGGAAATCAAAACCTTCATCCACAAAACGCTTGCCTTCGGCGTTGATGAGCAGACCAAAAATGTAGCTGTGCTTTTGGAACTTATCGCCCACACTCACATCTCCAAATTCAGGAGCATTTCTGTCCCAGCCCGTGGCATGACAACCCGACCAGTTGCCATAGGGGGCCGCACCAATGTCCAAGGCCATCTTGAGACCATCGCCTTGATTGAACCTGGAGCCACGCACTTTGGCCAACTCCCAACCTGGACCCAAGTAGCGTGTGCGCATCTCTGGGTTGGCCTCAAAGCCTCCACAGGCCAACACCACGCTTGCCGCGCGAAACTCAACAGGGACACCTTCCTTCAAAGCGTTCACGCCTTTGACATGACCGTCTTCGTAGATCAAAGACACGGTTCGGGTACTGTAGAGCACCTCGATTTGAGCCTTTTTGCTGGCCACATCCAGGTACTCCACCAAACCCGCTCCACCCCCATTGACCTCGATGGGCAAACGACCAAAAAACCGCCTTCTGCCGTTGACCATGCCAGACTGGCGACCGAAATTGGGGACGAACTTGACTCCTTTTTCCCTGAGCCAAACCATGGTGGGCAAACTTCTGCGCACCAAAATATCGGACAAGTCCAAGTCGGTTCTGTTTTGAGTCAAACGAAACAAATCATCAAAAAACTCTTCCTCTGTGTTGGTGCCAAAGTCCGTCTCTTCCTCCTCTTTGGCCGTGATCTCGGTGACTTGCTTTAACTCCTCAACACTTGAATAAGCAAACCGCATCACCCCACCCGCAAAGCGACTATTGCCCCCAGACTCATCTTGCGCGGCCGCCTCGAGCACCAAAACACGGGCACCTTGCTCGTGAGCTGCAAGAGCAGAGCAAAGGGCGGCGTTGCCCTTGCCCACCACGATGACATCGTATTGATTCATGTTCAAAATCCTTCAAAATCAAGTTAAAAAATACATCACATTTAAACGAAACAAAACATTCTTTGTGCCAAGCTCACTTCAAGTGAGCAGCAAAAATTTTCTCCAATGAGCCCGCATCACTTTGAGTCAACATCGATTCAATCCATTGATAGGCCAACTCAACGCCCTTGGGGGTCAAGACTTTTTGTGCACACAAATCGAATTTGGCTTTGAGTTGCTCCGTCGTGAGCGGATTTTTTGAGGTGCGCCCATGGGGCTGCAAGACCTCTGTCGTGAACACTTTGCCACCTTTCATGGTGACACTCACCCGGGCTGCAAAATGGTTGCTCGCCTCAAACATGGTGTCATCGTAGGCCTGTGCCTGCACCTTGGGCAAGAGTGCCAGAACTTCATTGCTTTGAAAATCTTTGGGCTCAAAGTGTCCAATCCCCACACGGCCCTCTAACAATGCTCGCACCACCACATACTGAACACTGAATTGCGCATCCAACTCCGATTGTGGATGGGGACGATTGGTGTGGGTGAGGCGACGGGCATGAATCCAAATTT
>CAIOTD010000172.1 GCA_903861115.1 uncultured Burkholderiales bacterium | reverse complement strand
TACGGCGCACATGAGGACCGCGAACTTAAAAAGTACCAGCCCTTGGTGTTTGCCCATAGCGTGAACGACTTATGGGATTGGTTCAAATCCTTGCACGCTTAACTAATCGGGTCTTTGAGCAACGTGCCTGGGGTGCAGAGCCGTGACTCGCGGTTTTAGAGGTTTAAATCATGCATGAGCCCATTCAATACTATTTGTGTCCCTCCGATGCGCTTGAAAATGGCGCTCAAGGGGTGGTGTTTGACGTCGTCTATGGGGGGCAAACCTGTCGCGCCTTTGCCGTTCGTTTTGAGGGGCAAGTGCAGGCCTATTTGAACCGATGTGCGCATGTGGCCATGGAGATGGACTACCGAGAGGGACACTTTTTTGACCAGTCCAAAAATTGGTTGATCTGTGCAACGCATGGCGCTTTGTACGCCCCCCAAACTGGCCAGTGCACGGGAGGGCCCTGCAAGGCGAGTTTGATCAAAATTGATGTTTTTGAGAAAGACGGAAGCGTTCATTGGTTAAGTGCGTACAATCTCGTCAAGAAAGAGAATATTTTTGAGTGAATTGGCCCACTGGGCCAAAGATCGAAAATGTTCTTGATATGTTTTTGTTTGATTGCACGCCATGAACTCTTCACCCAATTCACCTTCCTCTGACTCCACCAGTGCGCCTGACACTGCTAAAACGCCTGTTGTGGAGGACGTGCATGCAACGGCTGGCGCGTCTGAGCATCCCGTGCCCCCCACACATCACGCGGACAAGGCGTCTGAGGCAAGCCCCGCGGGTGCCAGCACGTGGGAGCGTCAAACACTCGAGCAACTCGCTTTTGCAAGCCTTGAGGAACAAAAAAAGCAAAGATGGTGGCGCAATTTCTTTCGCTTTGTTTGGCTCGGGGTGGCGTTGACGTTCATCACATTGAGTGTCTACAAGGGCGGCGTGTCGAGCAGCAACAGCCAGCCTCACACAGCCGTGGTTGAGATCAAGGGAGAGATTGCCGGCGACAGCGATGCCAGTGCGGACACGGTGGTGAGCGCTTTAAAGGACGCCTTCGAAGAAGAAAGTGCGGTGGCCGTGGTGTTGCTGATCAATTCCCCCGGGGGCAGCCCCGTGCAAGCGGGCATGATCAATGACGAAGTCAAACGACTCAAAGAGCTTCACAAAAAACCCGTTTACGCCGTTGTTGAAGAAATGAGTGCTTCAGCGGCTTACTACATTGCCGTATCGGCCGATGAGATTTATGTCGACAAAGCAAGCATTGTTGGCAGCATTGGTGTGCTGATGGATGGCTTTGGGTTCACGGGCTTGATGGACAAGTTGGGCATTGAGAGAAGGCTTTTGACGGCCGGCGAAAACAAAGGCTTCATGGACCCCTTTAGCGCGCAATCGAAGACACAAAAAGCGTATGCTTTGAGCATGCTCGAGCGCATTCACCAGCAGTTCATCAAGGTCGTTCGCGAGGGCCGTGGAGAGCGCTTGAAAGAGACCCCAGAGACGTTCACAGGCCTCTTTTGGACCGGCGAGGAAGCGGTGGAGATGGGCTTGGCTGATCACTTGGGGAATTTGGATTACGTCGCCCGAGAGGTGATCAAGGCCGAGACAATCATTGATTACACCAAAAAGGACAGTGTCGCCGAACGATTGGCCAAGCGCTTTGGCGCCGCTTTGGGCGAGGGGGCGTTCAAGTCCTTGTCCAGACCCGCTGTGTTGCGCTGAACAAGGTCGAGCCCAGGGTCGTGGCTGATGTTTGCTGTTCGGCCCATCCCCTGGGCCACGCCTACCCTTGGGTTTCTGGGCGCATCTAGGCCCCGAGCAAGAACACGCAAGGCTCTTGCAATGGGGGCAGGGTTTTAAAGGTCTTCCATTTTTCAATTTGATGGGATTGGATCCATTCGTTGGGTCCACTCAAACCACACGCCAAAGCCAACCTCGTTTGCGGATGCAGCACCTCTAGCATGCTGCGCATGAGGCTTTCATTGCGATAAGGTGTTTCAATGAAAATTTGGGTTTGGCCAGATTTCTTGATCCATTGGTCCAAATATTTGAGCCGCTCAATTTTGCTCTCTTGTGCTTGAGGAAGGTAGCCAATGAAGCTGAAATTTTGTCCATTCATGCCACTGCTTGCCAGGGCCATCATGAGAGACACGGGGCCCACCAGTGGGACCACTTTGAGCCCTAAAAGATGCGCAGCTCTCACCACCGAGGCGCCAGGGTCTGCAATGGCTGGCATGCCCGCTTCGCTCACCAGTCCCATGTCCAGGCCTTGGAGCAAGGGTTTGAGAAGGTCTTTGGCGTTGAACTCACCCTTGTGATCCCCCTTTTTGTGGACTTGGTGGGGCAACTCAAGCATCACATGTTCTTGAATGGCTAGGCTCAAGGGAGTGAGCTCATTGACCCGCTTTAAAAAAGCACGCGTTGACTTGGCGTTTTCGCAGATCCAGTGGGTCAGGCGAGCGGCCGTCTCAATGGTTGACTGCGGCAAGCTGTGCGTGAGCGCAGTGGTGTGTGTTGAGCCAAAATCCAAGGGTGTGGGGACCAAATAAAGAGTGCCGTTTGCCATTTTGTGGTCCTTAAAAAAGCGGTTGAATGAGAATGCGGGCCGCTAAGCCCGTGAAATGAAGTCTCAAGCGTTGGATAAAACATCAAGGCCCGCGAGCAAGAGCAAGTGGGTGGTTTGTATGAGAGGCAGTCCGATCAAGGACGTGGGGTCATCGCTTTCAATTTTTTCTAAAAGAGCGACCCCCAAAGACTCGCTCTTGGCAGAACCTGCGCAGTCGTAGGGTTTGTCTTTGCGTAAATAAGACTCAATGGTCTTTTCGCTCAATACTTTGAAGACCACTTTCACGCTAGAGACAAAAGATTGTGAAAACTGCGAGTCTTCGCAACGCACGCACACGCTCGTGTGAAAAAGAACGGTTTGACCGCTCATTTTCGTCAATTGTGAAACAGCATTTTCATGGCTCAGCGGTTTGCCAAGCGCTTGCCCATGGAGGTCGGCGACCTGGTCGGAGCCAATCACGATGGCCTGTGGGTGAAGCTTGGCCACATGGGCGGCTTTTTGCTCGGCCAATCGAAGTGACAAGTCGATGGGGTGTTCGCCCTCATTGGGCGTTTCATCAATCGCTGGGTTCACCGTCTCAAAAGGCCACTGCAGTCGAGAAAGCAATTCGTGGCGGTATTTGGAGCTTGAACCCAAGATGAGAGGCCTTGGGTTGAGGGAGTTGAAGGTGTCGCGGCTCATGGGGGAATGTTTGACAATGGGGACCATAAAAATGGGTGCAGGCGCGGTTGATCAGAAAATGCGTTGAAAGAAGAAATCTGGACGCATTGGATGGGATGCCCGCACGTTTGGACTTATCATAAGGGAGATTGTGCATGTTCATGTCGCTTGTTCAAAGAGTTGTTGAGCGCACGGCTGAGTCACCATTCCATTTGTTTTTTAAAGGCGGCTGCCTCCATGTCCAAAGATCTCGACCTCACCAAACTTCAAGTGCTCAAGTTCGCGCAGTCTGAAACACAGGCCCAGGGACGTGAACCCATCGAGCGTTTTGCGCGTTTGATGCTCGAGCAAGCCAGTGCGCTAGAAGGGCAAGATCAAAGCCCAAAGGCTGAGCACGCCCAAGAAAACCCATTGACAGACCAAACTTGGGTGGCGTGGCGCCTTCAGGGTTTTTTTGACCCCTTGGATCCCCACGTCTCAACCACTGTGGACGCCAGGGCGGGTTTTGAATTGGAGGCGCACACGGCCATCAAGATGACGTGCCAGCGCTGCCTGGGTGTTTGCGTTCAACCCTTGGATGTCCATCGCACCTTTCGTTTTGTGCGCGATGAGCAAATTGCTTTGGCCATGGATGACCAGTCGGAGGATGAGTTTTTGGTCCTCTCCAGTGCATTTGACGTGCTTGAATTGATCGAAGATGAATTGATCATGGCGCTTCCCCTGGTGCCCTTGCACCTTGAGTGCCCTGTGCCATTGACACAACAAGTCAATCCTAAGCATTCAATCGAGATCGAATTTGAGGCCAAAAGACCCAATCCATTTGAGGTTTTGTCGGTTTTGAAGTCCAAAAAGCAGTAAAAACTGGACTTTAGGCTATAATCATTGGTTCTGCGAGTGGCAAGGGATTCAAAGCCCAGCT
Organism: uncultured Burkholderiales bacterium; assembly: GCA_903861115.1. GTDB lineage: Bacteria > Pseudomonadota > Gammaproteobacteria > Burkholderiales > Burkholderiaceae_C > Limnohabitans. Next base: position 4,221 of record CAIOTD010000172.1, on the reverse strand, counting down.
CTTCTCACCTTATTTTTCTTTTACCTTTTACGTCTAGGAGCCGACCATGGCCGTCCAGCAAAATAAAAAATCACCTTCAAAACGCGGCATGCACCGCTCACACAATGCGTTGAATGTTCCAGGAATCGCTGTCGAGCCAACAACAGGTGAGACGCATTTGAGACATCACATCAGTCCCACAGGTTTTTACCGTGGTCGCAAGGTGTTGAAGACCAAATCTGAAGCCTGATCATTGCTTAGGCAAAACGGCCCGTTGCTGATCCAATTAGCGCGGGCCTTTGTTTTGATGCAACGCAAATTTAGGATGCCTCTTCTCATTTCAGAAGCGTCTTGCCCATGATTACTTTATCGGTTGATTTAATGGGCGGGGACTTGTCTCCTCAAGTCAGGCTTGAGGCGTGTGACAGGTTTCTCAAACACCATCCTCAAGCACAGGTGCTTTTGGTGGGATTGAAGGACGCTTGCGGGCCTTGGTCTCATCCCCGTGCCACTTTTTTAGAGTGCACGGAAGTTGTCTTGATGGATGACGCTGTGGAAGTGGCCATGCGACGCAAAAAAGACTCCTCCATGCGAGTCTGTATCGAACAAGTAAAAAATGGTGTGGCGCAAGTCGCTGTCTCTGCAGGCAACACGGGCGCACTGATGGCCATTGCACGCTATGTGCTCAAAACGATTGAAGGCATTGATCGACCCGCAATTGCTGGACAAATGCCCAATGTTTCAGGGGGTGCCACCACCATGCTTGATTTGGGTGCCAATGTGGACTGCACGCCTGAGCATTTGCTGCAATTTGCGGTGATGGGTTCGGCCTTGGTGTCCGTTCTCCAAAACAATCCCCATCCAAGTGTGGGTCTTTTGAACATTGGAGAAGAGGCGATCAAAGGCAGTGAGATGATCAAAAAGACATCGGAGTTGCTAAAGACGGCAGGTGCCGCAGGTCATTTGAATTTCTACGGCAACGTTGAAGGCAATGATATTTTCAAAGGCACCACCGATATCATTATTTGTGATGGCTTCGTGGGCAACGTCGCACTCAAGGCCAGTGAAGGCTTGGCGTGGATGGTCAGCACTTTGCTCAGAGAAGGCTTTGCAAGAAATGTATTCACCAAAATCGCCGCCGTGTTGAGCTACCCTGTGCTTTCTGGCTTCAAAAAGCGGGTGGACCATCGTCGGCACAATGGTGCGGCCTTGCTGGGCCTTCAAGGCTTGGTTTTTAAAAGCCATGGCTCTGCAGATGCTTTGGCCTTTGAGACCGCTTTGAATCGAGCGTATGATGCGGTTCAGAACCACTTATTAGACAAAGTGCAATCTCAAATCGCCAAAGCGAGGACCTTGCTTGAGGCCCAAGCCAAGGTCGATCCATTGCAGTCTTCCAATTAATGAGCAAATTTTCAAGAATCATCGCAACGGGCAGTTTTTTGCCTCCTCATCAAGTCAGCAACGCTCAACTGGTGAGCGACTTGGCCGAGCAAGGCATTGAGAGTTCAGATGAGTGGATTGTAGAGAGAACGGGTATCAGCTCTCGCCACTTTGTCCAAGGGGATGTGAGCAGCAGTGATTTGGCTTTTCAGGCGTGTGTGCGTGCCCTTGAAGCTGCGCACTTGGGCCCGCAAGACATTGATTTGATCATTGTGGCCACCTCAACGCCTGACATGGTGTTCCCGTCCACGGCTTGCATTTTGCAACACAAACTCTCACAACTCAACGAACAAGCGCAAGGCATACTGGGCGCTCCGGCCTTTGATGTGCAGGCGGTTTGCAGTGGCTTTATCTATGCGTTGACGACGGCAGATGCGTTGATACGTGCGGGCAATGCAAAGCGAGCCTTGGTGGTTGGGGCGGAGGTGTTTTCACGCATCTTAGATTTCAAAGACCGAACCACTTGTGTGCTCTTTGGTGATGGCGCAGGTGCCGTGGTTTTGGAGGCCTCTAGTGAGCCTGGGATTTTGTCGACAGACCTCCACGCCGATGGCCGACATGTGGGCCTTTTGTGTGTTCCAGGACACGTCAAAGGGGGCAACGTTTTGGGTGACCCCGTGATCAAAATGGATGGTCAATCGGTGTTCAAGTTGGCGGTGGGTTTGCTTGAAGGGGCTGCAAAAGCGGTCATCGAAAAGGCGCATCTGACCGATGCAGATATTGACTGGCTGGTGCCTCATCAGGCCAACATCCGGATCATTCAAGCCACGGCTAAAAAATTAAAGTTGCCCATGGAGCGTGTCATTTTGACAGTTCAAGATCATGGCAACACATCGGCCGCGTCCATTCCCTTGGCTTTGGACCAAGGGGTGCGCTCAGGGAAAATCAAGCCAGCTCAAACCGTTCTTCTCGAAGGTGTGGGCGGTGGATTTACTTGGGGTGCGGTATTGTTCAAACTCTAGAACCCGCAAAATTTATGAGTCAACATCAATTTGCTTTTGTTTTTCCAGGTCAAGGCTCACAAAGCGTGGGCATGCTGGCGTCTTGGCTATCGCACCCGCAGGTGAAGTTAACCCTGGAGGAGGCCAGTCAAGCCCTGGGTGAAGATTTGCAGACCTTGATTGCACAAGGCCCCAAAGAGACGCTTGCCTTGACGAGCAACACCCAGCCCGTCATGCTGGCCGCCGATGTGGCGATCTACAGGGCCTGGTTGGCAGAAGGCGGTGCCCCCCCAGTGGCGGTCGCGGGTCATTCATTGGGCGAATACGCAGCGCTTGTTGCGGCGGGTGTTTTGAGTCTTTCGCAAGCCATTCCCTTGGTCCGCTTCCGAGGACAAGCCATGCAAGATGCGGTCGCTGTGGGTGTGGGTGGCATGGCGGCGATCTTGGGGTTGGAGGCGAAACAGGTCGCTCAAATCTGTCAGGAAATGACCCAAGAGGCGCATTCAAAAAATGTACAAGAGGTGGTGGAGGCGGTCAACTTTAACGATCCGTTGCAAACCGTCATTGCGGGCAACAAAGCCTTGGTGGACTTGGCGTGTCTCGTGCTGAAAGAAAAAGGCGCCAAGCGCGCTTTGCCGTTGCCCGTGTCAGCGCCATTTCACTCCACGCTGATGAAGCCAGCGGCCGATCGGCTGAAAGAGCGCTTGGCCACATTGGTCTTCAATGAGCCCTTGATGCCCGTCATCAACAATGTCGATGTCGCATCCTATGCGCAGGCTGAAAAAATCAAAGATGCCTTGTTCCGGCAAGCCTATATGCCTGTGAGATGGGTCGAGTGCATCCAGGCCATGAAGTTGATGGGTGTGGATTTGGTGGTTGAGTGTGGCCCAGGTCAAGTCCTGAGTGGTTTGACCAAACGCATCGATGCGAGTTTAGAAAGTGCAAGCTTAAAAGAGTTTGCTGGCATTCAGTCCTTAAAAGATTTGTTAAAAAGTTGAACCCTATGACGACCTCTTCATTGTCTGAACAAGTGGCCCTGGTCACGGGAGCCACGCGCGGCATTGGTGCTGCGATTGCGCTGGAATTGGCACAAAAGGGCTACCGTGTGATTGGGACGGCGACCTCCGAGGCGGGGGCGGCCCAAATCACCCAGGCTTTATCAGCCTTTGTGGGTTCTAAGGGCGTGGTGTTGGATGTGAACGATAAATTGGCATGCGATGCCTTGATGGATGGCATTGTCAAAGAGCAGGGCGCTTTGCACGTCTTGGTCAACAATGCAGGCATCACCAAAGACATGCTGGCCATGCGACTCAAGGATGAGGACTGGGATCAAGTGATTCAAACCAACCTGAGCGCCGTGTTTCGGCTTTGTCGCGCAGCCCTGCGTCCCATGATGAAGCAGCGCTATGGTCGAATCATCAACATCACCAGCGTGGTGGGTGCGAGCGGAAACCCTGGACAATCCAATTACGCGGCTGCAAAAGCGGGCTTGGCCGGCATGAGTCGTGCGCTCGCCAGGGAGCTTGGCAGCCGTCAAATCACGGTCAATTGCGTAGCACCTGGGTTCATTCAAACCGATATGACGGCCTCTTTGACCGAGGCACAAACGCAGGCCTTGATGGCTCAAATTCCTTTGGGCCAATTGGGCCAAGCCCAAGATGTGGCTTATGCGGTGAGTTTTCTTGCAAGCCCCCAGGCCTCCTACATCACGGGCCAAGAGTTGCATGTCAATGGCGGCATGTTAATGCCTTAGGATTACATTGAGTTCATGCAGGCCATGTGTCATATTTGAGCCCTGTTTTCGAGTAAAATCAACAATTCCTTTACAACCCTCTGAGTAAAAAATGAGTGATATTGAAGT
>CAIOTD010000171.1 GCA_903861115.1 uncultured Burkholderiales bacterium | reverse complement strand
TGTTGACTTGATCCAATGCCGATGCTGCCAAAAGATAATTTACCAGGATTGGCTTTGGCGTATTTGATCAATTCTTCCACGCTTTTGATGCCAAGTGTTGGTGCAATCACCAAGGTTTGGGTGGCCTTGCAAATTTTACCAATGGGCTTAAAGCCCGCCATCACATCAAAGCTGTTGTGGGGTCGTGTGGCCAAGCTGGCAGTGTTTGCTGCACTGGGGACGACCAATGTGTAGCCATCGGCTGGGGCGCTGGCGACTTTGTTCAGTCCGATGCTGCCCGTCGCACCGGTCACGTTTTCAATGGTGATGGATTGCCCCAAAAGGGCTTGCATGGACTGGGCAACGGCTCGCATGCACGTGTCACTGGGTCCCCCGGAAGCGGTTGGGACAACGACTTTGATGGGCTTGCTGGGGAAGGTCTGGGCCTGAAGAAAGCAGTGCGCGAAAAGTGCGCAAGTCATGATCATTTTTTTAAAAGTACTTTGATCCGCCATGATCTGTCTCCTGAATTTTTATGTGTTGGGTATTGAGACAAGAGTATAGTCAATTGCAAGCATGTGTGCGAAGCTGTTGTGCACAGAGTTTCGAGCTGATGGATGGGCCCTGAGTTCGGTAAAACCTTGATGGGTTGGGTCCGCCTGCCTTTTGCAGGCGAACCGCCGGCAGCGTCCACCACCTGTCAAAAAAAAATCGGACAAAAAACGCTATGTTTTCTGTCCGACTCTTTGGGTGGCGCGCATTGAGCGCAGTGTTTTAAAACCGATTTTTAGAGCGTGTCAATAAAACTTCTAAGTTTGTCGCTGCGACTTGGGTGCTTGAGTTTTCTGAGCGCTTTGGCTTCTATTTGTCGGATGCGCTCACGGGTCACGTCGAATTGCTTGCCCACCTCTTCAAGCGTGTGATCCGTGCTCATCTCAATGCCAAATCGCATGCGCAAGACCTTCGCCTCACGCGGTGTCAGTCCATCAAGAATGTCTTTCACAACATCTCTCAAGCCCGCTTGCATGGCCGCTTCGATAGGCGCTGTGTTGGCCGAGTCTTCAATGAAGTCACCTAAGTGAGAGTCGTCGTCGTCTCCGATGGGGGTTTCCATGGAGATGGGCTCCTTGGCAATTTTCATGATCTTTCTGATCTTGTCTTCAGGAATTTCCATTTTCTCAGCCAATATGCTGGCATCTGGCTCAAAACCAAATTCCTGCAAGTGTTGACGACTGATGCGGTTCATTTTGTTGATGGTCTCAATCATGTGAACTGGAATTCGAATGGTTCTGGCTTGGTCTGCAATGGAGCGAGTGATCGCTTGCCTGATCCACCATGTGGCGTAAGTTGAGAATTTGTAGCCGCGACGGTATTCAAACTTATCAACAGCCTTCATGAGACCAATGTTGCCCTCTTGAATCAAGTCCAAGAATTGAAGACCACGGTTGGTGTACTTCTTGGCAATAGAAATCACCAAACGCAAGTTGGCCTCGATCATTTCTTTCTTGGCGTTTCTGGAGGCGGCTTCGCCTTCGTTCATGCGTTTGTTGATGTCCTTGAGTTCTGCCAAGGGAACCACAACTTTGGTTTGCAGGTCGATCAAATTTTGCTGCAACTCTTGAATGGGAGGCACATTTCTGCTGATGGTAGCGGACCAATTTTTCCCGGCGGATGCTTGTTTGACAACCCATGCAAGATTGAGCAAGTTGGGTGGGAAGTCCTTGACGAAAATGTCTTGAGGCATGCCGCATTTATCGACAATGATGCGTCTGAGTTGACGTTCTTTTTTGCGCACATCTTCAACTTGGGCGCGAACCATTTCGCACAACTTCTCAATCGTTTTGGCCGTAAAGCGAATGGTCATGAGCTCATGACTCAAAGCCTTTTGAGCTTTTTGGTAGGCGGGGGTGCCGTAGCCTTCCTTGTCATAAATTTTGTGAACGGCATCAAACAAGGAGGCGATCAAATCAAAGCGACCCAGGGCCTCTTTTTTCAGCTCTTCTAATTTCTTGGTCAATGCTTTTGAGCCACCTTTGCCATCATCATCATCGGCTTCGTCGAACTCGTCAAAATCTTCTTCGGCCACATAGTCATCGGCCTCATCGGTGTTGCTGAATCCATCGACCACGCTAGAGATCACGACTTTACCTTCGCGAATTTCTTCTGCCATGCGCAAGATCTCGGCAATGGTGGCTGGCGATGCAGAGATGGCCTCCATCATGGCCATCAAACCGCCTTCAATTCGCTTGGCGATTTCAATCTCGCCTTCGCGGGTCAAGAGCTCAACGGTTCCCATCTCCCGCATGTACATTCTGACGGGGTCGGTGGTTCGTCCAAATTCGCTGTCAACGGTGGACAAAGCGGCCTCGGCTTCTTCTTCAGCCTCTTCTTCGGTAGCGGGCGCCACGCCGGTGTTGTTGATCAACAAGGTTTCTGCATCAGGGGTTTGCTCGTACACGGCGATGGCCATGTCGTTGAGCATCGTGATCACCACTTCCATGGTCTCCGCATCAACCAACTTATCAGGCAAGTGATCTGAGATCTCACCGTGTGTCAGGTAACCCCTGGTTTTACCCAGTTTGATCAAGGTTTTAAGGCGTTGTCGACGCTTGGCAATGTCTTCTTCAGACAGAACAGTTTCATCGAGGCCGAACTCTTTCATCAAAGCGCGTTCTTTGGCTTTGCTGATTTTCATTCTGAGGGGTTTGACCTTCTCTGTTGAGGTGCTGGTGCTTTCTTCGGCAAACTCGGCCTCAATATCAATCAACTCTTCTTCCTCTTCGACCATGGCCACTTTGGTTTTTGATTTGCTGGCGGCTTTGGCTTTCGATGGGGTTTCGCTCGCTTTCACAAGCTTTTCTGGCGCGTGAGCTACTTTGGCCGGTGCTTTGGCTGCAGGTTTTGCTGCAACGGTCTTTTTGGCTTCAAGCACGGGTTTCGCCGCAACTTTGGCAGGCGCTTTAGGGGCGGGTTTTGCGGCTGCTTTGACAGGCGCTTTCGCGGCAGGTTTTGCTACAACTTTTGCTGCTGTTTTAGCGACAGGTTTTGCGGCTGCTTTGACAGGCGCTTTAGGGACGGGCTTCACCACTTTTGATGTATTTGTTTTTGATGTGGACACTGTTGCTTTCGGAGGTGCTTTTTTCGGTGAAGTCGCGGCTGCTTTACTGGCGGCTTTGACGGGTTTTTTAGCCAAGGCCTTCACTGGCGTTTTGGCAATGGCCTTGGGGGCGACTTTTTTAGCGACGGCTTTGGGCGCGACTTTTTTGGCGACGGCTTTGGGCGCGGCTTTGGGGGTCAAAGGTTTTTTAAGAGCGGCTTTTTTTGCGGGCTTTTTTGTCGACATGTTCAATCCTTGACAGAAAGAAGGTGACTCCTCATCGGTAATGAGAGGAGAGACTTGGAAGGGGTGGCAGTTAGGGGAGGCTCAAGAGCAAGTTGTTTGGGCGAACATTTGGAATGCAGTCCTTGCGATATTCGGCGGAGTATGACGTCTAAGAGTCAAAATTTGCCAGATCGGAGGTGTTGCTGTCGCACTTGCGTGTTTGGATTATACCAAAGGGGTCGATTTGAGTAAAGCCAATCGGGCGCTGAGGCTTTTAAATTGTTTGTAAATTTGAGGGTCTGAGGCCACCAGCGGTGCCATTTGGGTCAATTTTTCAGAGACATCGGCTTTTTCAAGCTCAAAAAGAATATTTTTGAGCTCTCCATTGCCTTCCTCTGCTTCTAAGGGGGTGCTGTTGACCAGTGCAATCAGCCAATCGGACCACGCTTGTGTGGGGACCATCTCTTTGAGTTGCAACCAACTCATGGCCCCAAACTCATTGAATTGTCGCTCTAGCCACGTGAAGGCCAAGCCGTGGGGGGCGGGCAAAAGGCATAAGATGCTTTGCTGCTCCGAGCTGATGGCAGCCCACTGAGTCATGTGTTGAAATAGTATTTGTATGCCCCTGTCTTGTCGACTCATGGGGGCTTGTCGAATAGATGTGCGCCTTTGTCCCAAGTCTTGGCGAGCGTTTGCGCCCCACGGCGTTTGCTTGGAGCGCTTGTTTGCGAAGGGATTTTTAGCCGCGACATTGGTGTTTTGAGGGGGTGCATCGGACCAAAGCTGTTTGAGCTCAAAGTGTCCAATGTGGACCAGATCAGCTATTTCATTGAGCAGTTGTGTCTGTAAAACACCTTGCGGTAACGCGCTCCACATGGGCTTGGCCTGCGCAGCCAGCATGGATCGGCCCTCAGCCGTGGATAAATCACAGCCATTTCTTGCGATGTCCAATAAAAACTGACTCAAAGGCGTCGCGCTCGAGACGAGTCTTGAAAACGCATCGACACCCATGGCACGAATATAACTATCGGGATCATGTTCTTGGGGGAGAAAGAGGAACTTTAAACTGCGCGTGTCTTTTGCGAAGGGCAAGGAGACCTCGAGTGCTTTCTTGGCTGCTCGCCGCCCCGCTTGGTCGCCGTCAAAACTAAAAACGATGGTGTCGGTGAAGCGAAACAGTTTGGCGATGTGATCCGGTGTGCAAGCCGTTCCAAGCGTGGCCACTGCATTGGGGACACCCAGTTGAGCCAAGGCGACAACATCCATGTAGCCTTCGGTCACGATGGCGTGGCCTTTTTCCTTGAGGTGTTGTCGAGCTTCAAAGAGACCATAAAGCTCTTTGCCCTTGGAGAAGACGGGCGTCTCAGGCGAGTTCAAATACTTGGGCATGGCGTCTCCCATCACTCGTCCGCCAAAGCCGATGCATTCGCCTTTGATGTTTCTGATGGGGAACATGATCCGGTCTCTGAATCGATCGTATCGTTTCGCTTGGGCCGGGTCCTCGTTGTGCTCGATGACCAAACCAGCCTCTACCAAAGTGGGTGCGGTATAGTTTTCATAAACATGCGCCAAGGCTGTCCATTCATCCAATGCGTAGCCCAAGCCAAACTGCTTGGCGATCTCGCCAGATAAACCTCTATGTTTGAGGTAATTGATCGCTTTGGGAGAATCTTTGAGATTTTTTTTATAACTCGCACAGGCCGTTTCTAGCAAGTCGACGATCGAGTGTTGCTTTTTTTGAGTCTCAACCGCTTTGAGGCGCTCTTCAGGGGAGAAATCCGTCTCTGGGACCACCAGGCCGTAACTTTGGGCCAAATCTTTCACCGCCTCCACAAAGTGCATGCCAGTGTGTTCCATTAAAAAACCAACGGCATTGCCCGTCTTACCGCATCCAAAACAATGGAAAAATTGTTTGGTGGGGCTGACAGAAAAAGAGGGGGATTTCTCGTTGTGAAAGGGGCACAAACCCACAAAATTGGCCCCTCCTTTTTTCAACTGAACGTGCTTGCCCACAACATCAACGATGTCGACTCTGGCTAACAGATCTTGAATAAAGGTTTGAGGTATGGACATGTTGAGCGGGTGCGAGAGGGTATTTTAGAGGGCAAAAAAAACGGTTATTCTTTTGGGTCGTGTGCAAGCCGTTTGAAACCGATTAAAATCATTTGTGAATTCTTTCGTATTCATTCGTCACCCCTATTAAACACCAACTTGATCAAAATTGTGCTGACAATGGTGGAAATTTTTCCCTTCTTTTTGCTTTTCTCATGAGGACCGTGAATGCTTTCTTTTAAAGCTCTGTTTTTCGCAGGCCGAGCAGCAAGTGCAGTGTGTTGTCTGTTGGTCTTGGTCTCTTGCTCAACGCCACAAGTGCCCATGGGCTCCAGTGGCAATTCTGCAGTGTCTGCCACCATGGGCACAGACCAAGATAGAAAAGAGTCGCAGCTCGCAAAGCGGCCCGTGAAGCTTGGTTTGGCCTTGGGAGGGGGGGCTGCAAGGGGGTTCGCTCACGTGGGGGTCTTCCAAGTGTTGGAGGAGGCGGGTATCAAGCCTCAATTGGTGGTGGGTACATCTGCTGGCAGTGTCGTTGCGGCTCTTTACACCAGTGGCAAAAGTGCGTCGCAATTGCTCAAATTGTCTGAAAGCATGGATGAATCCGCATTGACTGATTGGACCGTGCCTTTGATATCCAGAGGCATGATGCGAGGCGATGCCCTTGCCAAGTACATGAGTCAAAATTTAGAGATCAAGAAAATTGAAGAGATGAAAATTCCGTTGGGCGTGGTGGCCACCGATTTGCATTCAGGCGAGCCGATCTTGTTTCAAAGAGGGGATGCGGCAACCGCCGTTCGTGCATCCAGTGCGGTGCCTGCGGTTTTTCAACCCGTTCAAATTGGCGGCAAAGAATATGTTGACGGGGGCTTGGTCGCGCCTGTTCCGGTGCGTTTTGCTCGACAAATGGGGGCAGATATTGTGTTGGCCATTGACATCTCAACGCCTTTGGAGGCGAACAAGGCCGATGGCATGTTGCAAATTTTGTTGCAAACTTTCAGCATCATGGGCAAAAGCATCAGCGACCTTGAGCTCAAGGAGGCTGACCTGGTGGTCAAGCCTGCACTGAGTGGTATTGGGTCCGCCGCATTCAATGAACGCAAGCGTTCGATTGAGGCTGGACGTGTCGCCATGACCCAAGCGTTGCCGCAGTTGAAGATTTTGTTACAAAAACAATTGCCTTAAAAAAAAAGAGACTGCACAGGGGCAGTCTCTTTGAAGCGTTGCATACTCTCAGCGCCTAGACAGGCACCGGAGGATGGAGCTTAAGCGCGCTTTTTAGTCGCTTTGCTTGAAGCGGTTGCAGTACTGACCGCCGCATGCATGTTGGCCTCAGCTGTTTCTGTGACTTGTTTCATGGCCTTTTGAGCCGTTTCAATGGCATTTTGACTAGCGGTCATTGCACTTTTGAACATGGCCACTGCAGCTTCAGAGCCTTGTGGTGCATTTTTAGAGGCGCCTTCTATCAAAGACATCATGGCGTGTTGAGCTTCTTGAGCTTGTGACTCCAATGATTTTGACAGCTCTGAGGTCGTGCTGGTCGCAATGTCGTAGATGTGACGGCTGTAAGCGACGCCTTTTTCAGCGATGGGCTGGTAAAAGGAAGACTGAAGGGCGGCAACTTCTGCAGGATCTTTGATAGAAATCATGGATTGAACGTGGTGAACGTTTTCGCTGAAAGCGGCTTTGGCTGCGGCCAAATTAAGCTCTACCAATTTTTCCACGCCTGAAAAGGCGGTTTCTGTGAGTCCGAAGAGAACACTGAGGTTGTTTTTTTGAGCTGCTGTGATTTGTTCGACTGTTAACATGGTGAACTCCTTTTGTGAGGTAATAAAAACTAAACTTGGGGCAATGCATCACTTTCCATAAATGATGCGTTGCAACATGATTCAAGTATAGGGTTCAGGGCATTTAATTCAAGGCTTTGTATGCTGCAATGCACCATATTAGAGGAGGCCCCCTAATAAAAAGGGAAAAAGGAGTGGGTGTGCTGAGTTTGAGAGCCTGTGACACAATCACGATAAAGTACGATGGGAAAATCTACTTAAGTTGTTGTTTTTATTGGTGTTTTTTGTGAAAATATTTTTTGCCGGCACACAACTCCAAACCTTGCCTTTGGGGCATCGTTTCCCGATGAGCAAGTACGAACTCTTAAAGTCAAGGGTGGCTCAAGAGATGGACTTTGTCGAGCTCATTCGCTCGCATGCGGTGAGCGAAGGGGAATTGGCCTTGGTGCATCTGCCCAGTTACATCGATCAAGTCTTCTCAGGCACTTTGCCCTTGGCGCAGCAAAAAGAGATCGGTTTTCCTTGGTCATTGGGGATGGTTGAGCGTGCAAGATGTTCGACAGGCGCCACGATCCAAGCGGCCAGGCAAGCCCTCAAAGAGGGCATCAGTGCCAATTTGGCAGGGGGAACACACCATGCCTATGCGGACAAGGGGGGAGGGTTTTGTGTGTTCAATGATGTTGCCGTAGCGGCCAGGCTGCTGCAAGCCGAGCACCATCGACGCAGCCTTGCGCCTTTCAATGTCTTGATCCTTGATCTTGACGTCCATCAGGGAAACGGCACTGCCAAAATCTTCTGCGATGACGACACTGTCTTTACGGTGTCACTTCACGGCGCCAAAAATTTCCCCTTTAAAAAAGAGACGAGCGACTTGGACATGGAGTTGCCTGATGGCACGCAGGACGCTGTTTATCTAGAGCATTTGGCTCAAGCCCTTGCAACAGTGCAGGCTCGTTTTAAGCCTGATTTTGTGTTTTACCTTGCAGGTGCAGACCCCTACAAAGGCGATCGATTGGGTCGATTGTCCTTGAGCATGGATGGTTTAAGATTGAGAGACACGCAGGTCTTTCAATGGGCTCGAGACAGAGGCCTTGCGCTTGCCTTTGTCATGGCTGGCGGCTATGGTCACGATATGCAAGAAACCGCTCAAATTCAGATGAACACCTTTAAGGAAGCGCATGCCTCTTGGGTGTTGTGGCAAACGCTCTTGCGCTGAGGTCAAACGCTTGGACTCAAAACCGATCAACATGAACCCTTCAACAAACAAAGTCACGCCTTACGCAAGAGATGAATATCTCTATCACATTCACATCACCACAAGGTGGATGGACAACGATGTGTATGGGCATGTCAACAACGTTATTTATTACTCATGGATCGATACGGTCGTCAATCAATGGCTGATTGAGAACGGATTGCTCAAGAGCGACAAAAATCCATCCATTGGTTTGGTCGCCCACTCAGAATGCAATTATTTTTCACCCATTGCCTACCCCTCACCAGTGGTGCTGGGTCTGAAGCTTGCGCACTTGGGCAACTCGAGTGTTCATTACGACGTCGGCATCTTCGTTCAAGAGGCCTTGCAACCCATTGCACAAGGCAAATTCGTGCATGTCTACGTCGATCCAGTGAACCATCGACCGACACCATTGAGTGAGACTTTTAAACACACCTTAGAGACGTTGAGATGAGCACATTAAAAGATTCAATTGACGAGATCGTTCGGTCAAGGCACTCCGTGAGAGCATTTTTGCCCAATCCTGTGCCCAAGTCCTTGATCATGGAAATATTGGATTTGGCGGCAAGAGCCCCATCGGGATCCAATATGCAGCCTTGGCAGGTCTATGTTCTACTTGGCCCCTCAAAGGATCAATTGGTGCAAAAAGTGTGTGCATTGCACGATGAGTTGTTTTTACACCCCGAAAGGAGTGAGGAGTTCAAGCCTGATTATGCGTATTACCCAAAAGAGTGGGTCACCCCCTTTATCGAGCGAAGGCGGGAAAACGGCTGGGGACTCTACGCATTGTTGGGCATCGCGAAAGGTGAGAAAGAAAAAATGCATCAACAGCACCGGAAAAACTT
>CAIOTD010000170.1 GCA_903861115.1 uncultured Burkholderiales bacterium | reverse complement strand
CCGATGTCAAAACCGTCTCTCTTGACCCGAGTATTCAAAGCAAACTCGCAGGAGCAGGTCTGGATGCGTTTTACAAGACGCCGGAGCAAACGTCTGCGCTCCTGTCCAGCGACATTGAGTTCTATAAAAAGATGTCCAAAGTCGCCAACATCAAACAAGAATAAGACATTGAATCATCCAATGTCTTCAACCCACCAAGACCAGGAAAAAGACCACCATGTTTAACAGCAACTTCCTTTCGCGCAAGCGCCAAGGGCTGGCCCTTGTTTTATGGGCACTGGTTTTTACATGCTCGGGCTTTGCGCAATCGGGTCTTGGGGCCTATCCTTTGAAGCCGATCAAATTGATCATCCCAAGCCCTCCTGGTGGGGGAACGGATGTGTTGGCGCGCTTGATTGCCACCAAGCTCAGTGAAAAATGGTCTCAACCCGTGGTGGTTGAGAGTCGTGCGGGTGCGGGCGGCAACATTGCGGCCGAGTTGGTTTTCAAGGCCGCGCCCGATGGCTACACGTTGATGTTGGCCCACCCAGCACCTTTGGTGATCAACAAGACCCTTTACTCAAAGATCACTTACGAGCCCGAGCAGTTCACCCCGATCACCGTGGTGGCTTCGGTGCCCAATGTCTTGGTCACCAGGGTTGGCGGGTCGATTCAAAACTTGCAGCAACTCATTGCGGCGGCGAAAGCATCGCCAGACAAGTTGAACTACGCATCAGGCGCCATTGGTTCACCATCCTCCTTGACCCCTGATTTGTTCAAATACATGACAGGCGTGAAGATCGTTGGCATCCCCTTTCAAGGCAGCGCACCTGCGTTGATGGCCTTGCTGGGTTCACAAGTGGACATGTTGTTTGTCGAGCTCAGCACAGCCTTGCCGCACATTCGCTCGGGTAAGTTGAAGGCCATTGCAGTGGCCAGCGAAAAAAGAAGTTCATTGTTGCCCGACACGCCAACCCTTGCGGAAACCTTGCCCGGCTTTAGCGCTGCCGTTTGGTTCGGGATTGTGGGACCGCCTAAATTGCCAAGCGCAGTGGCAGAGTTGTGGGCCCACGCTGTTGCAGATACCTTAAAAATGCCAGACGTGGCCAAACAGTTGGCCGAGCTCAGCATGGAGCCTGTGGCGAGCACGCCCGCCGAGTTGGCGCAATACATGATGGACGAGAGCAAGCGCTGGAGTGGGGTGATCAAAATGAGCGGTTCTAAAGTCGATTGATCGCCCTGACCTCAGACCCGTAACCATCATGACACCTGAAAAATCTCTCCAAGCAACACGCATCGCCTGCTGCCAAATTGCATTGGTCCCCGATCAGGCGACCAATTTGAACACCTGTTTGAATTTGATTGAGCAAGCCTCTCGCGTGAAGCCTGATTTGATCGTGCTGCCTGAAATGTCCAATTGGTCTGCAGGCTTGGTCAAGTCACGCGCAGACGCACTCGAGCACAGTGTGACCATGGACGGCGAGTTCATGCGTGCCATTGCGGACAAGGCCCAGCGCCATCATTGTTTCATTGCCATTGGTGTGATTGAAAGATTGGCGCATGAGACCTTCATCACCAGTGTGATCATCTCGCCCACCAAAGAGATCGTTCTCAAGTACCAAAAGCAAATCCCCTTTGGTCCTCAAATCGCCTGGGCCACACCGGGGCGCACGGGCAACCCAGTGGTGGCCTTGCCGTTCGCTCGGGTGGGTGTGTACATTTGTGCCGATGGTTTGATTCCTGAGACGACGAGGGTGCTTGCTTTAAAGGGGGCGCAGCTGCTCATCAATACCTTGCATTCCGGCGGTTCGGATGAGACGCATTTGCACGTGCCGGTTCGCGCTTATGAAAACCGGGTGTGGCTCGCCAGTGCCAACAAAGTGGGCCAGCGCGACTTGGGGGCCTTGGATCGCTTCAGTGGTGGCAGTCAAATTGTCTCCCCAGAAGGTGATATTTTGGTCCGTGCCGATGCACTCACTGACAGTTTTGTTTGGGCGGACATTGATTTCAATGATCCCCAACAAGAGCGCAGTCAAAAGCGTGATGTCTTTGAGTTAAGGCGGCCAGAGTGTTACGGGGCTTTGACGGCAAAGCCACTTTATCCTTTTGAAGGGGGTACATTCAATGGACCGGCCTCTTTGGGCGTTTCGGCCCTGCAACCCCATGGGCATGGCATAGAGGCTTTGCACGAAGCGATTGATCAATGGGGCCAATCGGTCTTTCAACGGGGAAGTCGATTGGTCGTGTTGCCTTATCTGCTCATGCATGATGTTGGGGCTCAAGATTTTGATCCTTCAAAGGCCGCGTTAAAGGATATCGAAGCGCTCGCCTTGGTTCAACAAACGGCACAATCGACCTCGAGTTGGGTGGTGTTCTCCTCGATCAAACTGAGCGTCTCAGAGCCGACCAAGTTTGAGGTTTGCACCGATTTGATCGACCCAAGGGGGGTGGTTTTTGGCTCGCATGTGCAAATCCATGTTGCCAACGCATTGAAGACCTGGGCGAGCGCAGGTTCGCAATTCCAAGTTTTCCGAACGCCCATTGGGCGCATTGGGCTGTTGTGTGGGGCAGATGCGCAAGTGCTGGAGTCCTTTCGGGTCTTGAGTTACCAAGGCGCACAATTGATCTGTGTGAGCGGGGAGATGGGGGATGTGCGCGAGATGGACTTGGGTCTTCGCGAAAGGGTGGCAGAAAACCGAGTCCATGTTGTCTTTGCCAGCCGCAGTGATGCACCTTGTTCAAACGGATCCGTGGTGGTTCAAGCGAGCGCCTATCCGAGTGAGCCCCATTGGCGCGTGCGCTTTCCAGATGTCTTGCGGATCGAGCGCGGGGAAAGAGCGGTCAGTGCAAGCCTAGATTTGCTCTGTACGAATGACAAGACGGTGGCTGCTTTGGGATGTGATTTGTTCTTGAGTCCTAGACACGAAGAATACAAAGTTTTGTTAGGTCAGGCAAGAAAGCATGGATGAAACCCAATCAGGTCACGCCGGACAGTAGAAATTTTTTAATGGGAGTGCGGTTTTGATTAACAAACAAATAGACAGTTGTGACCAAGCGGTCGCTTCCGTGTTTGATGGTGCAACCATCATGATGGGCGGCTTTGGAAACGCGGGCATGCCGGGTCAATTGATTGACGCATTGAGACGAAAGGCCGTTAAAAATTTAACCATCATTAGCAATGGTGCAGGAACAGGACCATTTGCTTTGGGGGCACTTTTTGCTGAAGGTTTGGCAAAAAAATTGATCGCGTCCTACCCGGCACCTACTGCCGCAGGTTTTAGGGACCGTTATCTAAAGGGCGAGGTGGAATTGGAGCTGGTGCCCCAGGGCAGTTTGGTTGAAAGAATTCGTTGTGGTGGCAATGGCCTGGCTGGCTTTTACACTCCCACGGGTGCTGGTACCGAGTTGGCCCAAGGCAAAGAGACCCGAATGATGAATGGGCGCGAACATGTGCTTGAACTGGCCTTGAGAGCGGATTTTGTGTTTTTGAAGGCCCATTTGGGTGACCGGTTTGGCAATTTGTCCTACCGGGGCACCATGCGCAACTTCAACATGGTCATGGCAAGCGCAGGCGACACCGTGATCGCTGAGGTCGATCAATTGGTTCCAGCCGGAGACATCGAGCCTGACAATGTTCACACACCTGGTATTTTTGTGGATCATTTGGTTGAAGTTGCTCGTTTGCCAAAACTCTTAGAACTGCCAAAGGAGGGGGCTTGATCATGAAATTATCTAGAGATGGAATTGCTTGGAGAATTGCTCGAGATTTGCACGAGGGCAGTTATGTCAATTTGGGCGTCGGTATCCCTGTCTTGGTGTCCAATTATTTGGAGCCCAACGAGGAAATATTTCTGCACAGCGAAAATGGCATTCTTGGCGTGGGCCCCAAGCCCACCAAAGAGAACACAGATCTGGACTTGATCAGTGCTGGTAAGGGCTTTTGTACCCTGGCTTTGGGGGCAAGCTTGTTTGACCAGCAAATTTCCTTCACCATGATGCGCGGAGGTCACTTGAGCCATGCCATTTTGGGCGCACTTGAGGTTGCGGAAAATGGAGATTTTGCCAACTGGAAAGTGCCGGGAGAAGCGGTCCCTGGTGTAGGGGGTGCCATGGATTTGGCCATTGGTTCGCCCAATATTTATGTGGCCATGACCCATGTGAGCAACAAGGGGAAGCCAAAAATTGTTCATCGCTGTTCAGCGCCATTGACCGCCAAGGAATGTGTCAAAAGAATTTACAGCGACATCGCGGTCATCGATCTAACGGCGCAAGGTTTGATTTTGAACGAATACATGCCGGGATTTGATCCCATCAAAATTCAAGCCATGACGGAAGCTCAGTTGATTGTGCCTGCGCATTGTCGTGAGATGGTTGTGCCTAAAACGGCCTCCAATGGCGTGAATCTCTATCAATCTTAACTCTCGAGGTCTTACAGTGAGCCAATCCGACATCCCTTTGAACGATGCAGAAGTTCAAAATATCAAACAAATCATCGCAACCTTCAACGACTCGAGTCTGAACTATTTGGATCTTGAGCTGGGTGACTTGAAGATCAAAATTGGCAAGGGTGCTTTGCCCAATTCGGATGCCATGCAGTCTCAAAGCGTTGCACCCAAGAGGTCTTCATCTTTGTCGCCCGCTGCGCAGTCGGCCCCTTCCAGTGCCGAGATCGGCAGTGCCGCGGGCGTGGCTCAGGCAGCGCTTGGCGCTGATGAGGTTCAAATCAAATCACCTCTTGTTGGGCGCTACTACTCTCAGGCTGAACCCGGTGCGAAAAAGTATGTGGACTTGGGGGCTGAGGTTCAAGCCGATACCACAGTGGCCTTGATTGAAGCGATGAAAATGTTCAATGCAGTGCCTGCCACAGTGAAGGGGACAATTTCTAAAATTTGTGTGACCGATGGTGAGCTGGTCGAGTATGGCCAAGTTTTATTTCATGTGAAAGTGAAATAAATTGTACAAACCTCATTTGACAAATACCCAAACTGATGTCCATTTGATATAACTCTAGAATAGATTTTTTACCATGGCGAATGCTATAGATACCGTCCCCTTTAAACGCATTTTGATTGCCAACAGAGGTGAGATTGCCGTTCGCATTGTTCACGCGTGCAGGGCCTTGGGCATTGAATCTGTTTTGGCTGTGTCTGAGGCGGATAAGAACACCTTGGCCGCAAAAATGGCAGACAAAGTGGTTTGCATTGGGCCGGCCAGTTCGAGCGAGAGTTATTTAAAGATTTCTGCGCTGATGGCAGTGGCGACTGGGACGCATTGTGAGGCTTTGCATCCAGGTTATGGATTTTTGGCAGAATCGGAAGATTTGGCCAAAGCGTGTGAGGAGGAGGGCATTGCATTCATTGGCCCAACTTCAAATCAAATTTTAAGCATGGGCAATAAATTGCAAGCCCGTGCGCTGGCCAAGGTGGCGCAGGTGCCCATGCTCAGCGGTTCTGAAAAGGTCACGGATGCACAACATGCATTGACCTTGGCTGAGAAAATTTCTTATCCCGTGATGCTCAAAGCAGCTGCAGGGGGGGGCGGCAAGGGCATGAAAATCGTGCGCTCTGCGGATCAAATGGCGACGCTCTTTGCGTCAGCCAGCGCAGAGTCCAGGTCGGCATTTGGTGACGACACACTCTATTTAGAAAAGTACATCTCAAATGCCAGGCACGTTGAGGTTCAAGTCTTGGGCGATCACCACGGGCATTTGATCCATTTGGGCGAGAGAGACTGCTCACTGCAGCGGCGGCATCAAAAGGTGGTGGAGGAGTCGCCAGCGCCCGCTTTGGAGGCGTCCGTTCGTGAGCAGATCAGAGGCGCGGCCTTGAAGTTGGCCAAAGCGATTGAGTACCGCAATGCCGGCACGGTTGAATTCATCTTGGATGGGGATACGCAGGCATTTTATTTCCTAGAAATGAACACTCGAATTCAAGTCGAACATCCTGTCTCTGAAACGGTAACGGGCATTGATTTGGTAGAGGAACAAATTCGAATTGCAGCTGGACAAGTGTTGCGATTTAGGCAAGACGATGTGGTCTTTCGGGGGCATGCCATTGAATGTCGCATCAATGCCGAGGTCCCCGCAGAAGGTTTTCGTCCGAGCCCCGGTTTGATCACCAAATGGAGACCACCCACTGGGCCCAATATTCGACTCGATACCCATTGCTTTGAGGGCTACAAAGTTCCCATTGACTACGACTCCATGCTGGCCAAACTAATCGTCTATGGTACAGACCGACTCGATGCCATAAGGCGACTCAAGCACGCACTTGATTTTTTTGAAATTGAAGGTGTGGGCACAACACTGCCCTTTATCAAATTTGCCATCACGCACAAGGATTTTGTCAGTGCGCAAGTCAATACCGTGTTGGTGGACAAAATGATCACAGAGATGGCGCATGTCAAAGTGGCGTCATCGATTTAAAAACAGATTGAGATTTAAACAATGAACAAGATTGAACTCGTTGATGTAACGCTCAGAGATGGGCACCAAAGTTTATGGGCCGAGAGAATGACGACGGGGATGATGTTGCCCGTGATCGAGCGTTTGGACCGTGCGGGCTTCAATGCTTTAGAGGTCTTGTCACCCTCGTTCATCGGCAAGTGTGTGAGAGATTTGTCAGAGGATCCCTTTGAAAGAATGCGACTCTTGTTCCAAAAAGGCGGCAAGACACCGTTGCGTGTGAACGCGGGGGGATTGAACGTGTTTGGCACCGATCAGCCGGAAATGCTTGATTTGTTTTGGCGCATTTTAGCGGGAACAGGTATTCAAGAGGTGCGGGTGTCGGACTCATGGAACGACCCTTCTGTTTGGGCGTTGAGAGCGGGCTCGGCGAGCAAGGCTGGCGTAAAACCCATCATCAACATCACTTACTCTATTTCACCCAAGCACACCACTGAGTATTACGTCCAAAAAACCAAAGAGGCACTTAAATTAAAGCCCTTTCGAATTTGCTTGAAAGATCCAGGTGGACTCTTGACGCCTGAGCGCACCCGTGAGTTGGTGCCCAAGATGCTGGCTCTTGCCAAGACCACGCCATTAGAGTTGCATACCCATTGTTCCACGGGTTTGGGCCCCTTGTGTGTCATTGAAGCGGTGAAGTTGGGTGTGACCATCATCAACACCTCGATCCCTCCTTTGGCCGATGATGCATCTTTGCCATCTGTCTTTAACGTGATCTCTAATCTACGAGTTCTTGGTTACCAAGTGGATGTGGATGAATCCCTTTTGTATCCCATCAAAACCCATTTTGAGAAGATCGCGCACAGGGAGCATTTCCCTGTTGGGAGACCCGTTGAGTTTGACAGTGCACAGTACATTCACCAAGTACCTGGCGGCATGATTTCCAACCTGAGAAATCAACTCAAAGAAGTGGGGGCAGAGGACAAGTTGCCCTTGGCCCTACAAGAGGCGGTCCAAGTGAGAGCCGACTTTGGATACCCCATCATGGTCACGCCTTTGTCGCAATTTGTTGGAAGCCAAGCGGCCGTGAATGTGATGACTGGCAAGCGTTATGCGCAGGTGACTGATCAATCGATTCGATTTGCTTTGGGGCACTTTGGAGGTGATGTGGCCAAGGACATGAACCCAGAGGTCAGAGAGAAAATTTTGAACAGCCCAAGAGCCAAAGAGCTGTCAAAGTCAACCTTCAAGGCGTTGAGCTTGAAGGAGCTTAGAAAAAATTTGGATGCCGAGTCACTCTCGGACGAAGATTTCTTGCTAACTTACTTGATGAGAAAAGAAGATATCCAAAAAATGCGTGCCCAAGGCACGGGCGTGGAACTTTATCAGACCGATGCGATGAGCTTGTCAGCGCTGATCAAGGACCTCTCAAGTGTGGCCAAAGGCAACATGATCCACGTGTCCAAGGCGGGTTTTAATTTGACCATTGGTTGATCCTATTTAAAAGAAAAGGTTGGGTTGAACACGGTGAATATATATTCTTCTATTGCAATCGCGGGGGTTGGGGAGGCCGATCTATTTGTTGATCGGGTTCGATCGGCCAAGGATTTGGCGGTTGAGGCCGCTCTTAAAGCCATGGACGATGCTGGGATTGGCTCAAAAGAGATTGATGGCGTGATCACGGCCAGTCCTGCGGCCGATCCGCATTTTGTCTTCTCCTCTCTTGTGTGTGAGGCCTTGAACATCAATGCTCGGGTCACAACCGCTTTGCAAAATGCGGGTGCCTCTCCCTTGTTGGGTGTGATGTATGCGGCCAGAGCCATTGCCAGTGGCGAGGCGCACACGGTGCTCGTGTGTGAAAGCGACAGCAGAGGAGCCAAGTTCAAGGGCGACAAAATTCAAGCCATGCGTGCAGCCAGGCCTTGGAGCGATGATTTTGAGGATCCCTTTGGTTTGACGGTGCCGGCCAAATACGCTTTGATTGCACAAGCCTGGATGCACCGCTACGGTGCAAAGCCTGAGGACTTGGCCAGTGTGGCCGTTGCTGCTCGAGAGCACGGCAGGCGTCAGCCCCATGCACTTAAGAAAGACCCCCTCAGCATTGAAGCGGTATTGAAGTCCCCCATGATTGCTTCTCCTTTGCATGCCCTTGATTGCTGTCCCGTGTCTGACTGGGGGGGAGCAGTCTTGGTCACCAGTCTTGAGCGTGCCCGCGACATGAAGGCCAAGCCCGTGAGAATACTTGGTGCTGGCGAAGGGCATGGTGCTTACCACCTTCACGAGACGAGAGAATTGCCAAGCCTTGCAACCGCGTTGGGTGCAAAGCGGGCCTTTGACATGGCTGGGCTCAGTCCCAAAGATGTGGATGTGGCACAGGTGTTTGATGCATTCTCCATCGCGGCCATTTTGGCCTTGGAGGAAATTGGATTGTGCGAAAAAGGTGAGGGCGCATCGTATTTTGCTTCTGGCAAGACGGCTCTAGGTGGCGCTTTGCCAACCAACACGACTGGGGGCATGATGACTTGGGGCAACGCGCACATCATTGTATTGCCTGAAGCGGTGCGGCAAGCGCGCGGAGACGCAGGGATCAATCAGGTCAAGGGTGCGAAGGTGAGTTTGGCGCACGGCATTGGTGGGCCTATGTCCTTGTCGAGCACATTGCTCTTGGGTCAATGAGGAGTATGAAATGAGTGAATTTAAAAAACCACAGCCTTCACCCACTGCTTGGACCCAGTCGTTTTGGCAGCACTGCGCAAAGGATCGGTTGATGCTTTTGCGTTGCACAAGTTGTGGTGCACACCATGTACCCACACGCAGGGTGTGCGCTTGTGGATCGAGCCACTTTGACTCTGTAGAGTCAAAGGGATCAGGTGTGATCATCTCTTTCACAGAGGTGCACCGAGCACCCGATCCAGCCTTCAAGGAAGAGTTGCCCTACGTCATTGCCATCATAGAGCTCCAAGAGGGGGCTCGATTGATGAGCAACATCATCCAAAGCGAGGTGTCTGACATTGGCATTGGAAAAACGGTGCAATGTGTCTTCGAGACCCTGGAGGAGACCGTGGGTGTGCCTAAATTTAAATTGTTGAAAGAATAAAAACCTCAAGCGAGAGGTCTGTGGTTAGGTGAACTATAAAACTTAGAAAGGCTTTCATATGAGACACTTATCAGGTAAGTTATTGAATGCGAAAAACCTCAAGGGATTGTTCCTTGGCGTCTTTTGTTGCTATGGATTGCTGCATGCGCAAACGCCGCCTTATCCGAACCATCCCGTCACGCTTGTTTTGCCTTATGCAACGGGTGGAACGGTGGATATACAAGCGCGCTTGCTCGCCTCAGGATTGACGCAAAAGTTGGGGCAGCCCGTCATTGTTCGCAACATGCCTGGTGCAACCGGCGCGATTGCGACGGATTTTGTAGTGCACGCGGTGCCCGATGGTTACACATTGCTTTTTGCTTCATCTGCTCAGACGACCAGCGTGCCGCTGACTGAGAAAGTCAATTACAAACTAGAGGATTTGGCTCCCGTGAGCGCATCGGGTCGCGGCACCATGATTCTTGCGATCAATGCGCAAGTGCCAGCCAAGAATTTGACCGAGTTCATCGCTTACGGCAAGGCCAATCAAGGAAAAATCAGTTATGGTTCTTCGGGGACAGGTTCAGTGGGTCATTTGGTTGGGGCCTTGTTTGGCGCTCGGGCAGGGCTAGAAATTGTGCACATTCCTTACAAAGGGGGCGGTCCAGTGATGTCGGATTTGCTGGGCGGTCAGATCCCCATGCTGTTTGGCAATTCAGCAGAGGTCATGGGCAGTTCAAAGAATCCCAGGCTGAGGATCTTGGCGGTATCGAGCAAGGAGCGCATGAAACAGTTGCCCGATATTCCGACGGTGTCTGAATTTTTACCTAACTTTGAGATGACGGCTTGGCAAGGTACCTTGGCGCCGGTTAAGACGCCCAAAGCCATCATTGATCTTGTCTCCAATGCCATTCAAGAACTCTCCAAAGATCCAAAAGTCATCGAGGCGCTTGGGGGTTACGGCGTGGACGCATTGACAACGACACCAGAGCAAATGGCGGCCATGATCAAAGGGGAGTTACCCATCTATACAGAAGCGGTCAAGGCGGCGGGTTTAACGAAACCCAACAATTGACAATGGGTTCGCGCAGGCCATCAACAGCGTGCTTACATGTTGCTTAAGTGGCCCTTTTGTATCAGGACGGATTGCGGTCATTGGTTCATGAAGCAAAGTCCTGAACGCTGCATTTTCACAGGGGGGGCAAACTTGAAGTGCAACTTCAAGCTCCCTCAGGTCTTTTATGCGTAGACGTTCACATTGTTACCGCTAGACTCTGTTGTAGCAGGGGGTTTGGGCAAGGTTGTGGCCAACTTGGCGAGCTGCCAAGCTGCAGTGCTGCTTAACGCAGGCGCCGGTGCGGGCGCGGCGGCGGCGGGTGAATAGCTGGTGCCCATTGCCGGTGCACTTGAAGCGATTCTCATTCCCATGTCTTTCTCCTCATAACAGGGCTGTTCAGCCGAAAAGATAAACAAAGTGGCCCATTACAGAGATGTAATCGGAATGAGTGGGTTGGTACTTGAGAGATTGAAATGTAAAGTTGAGTGCGCT
>CAIOTD010000169.1 GCA_903861115.1 uncultured Burkholderiales bacterium | reverse complement strand
CAAAGGTGTATTCGCGTTTGTCGGTGGCCATCAACTTGGCAAGACTGGCCGCATCGACTGCGCCTTTGTCGGCGAGCTTTTTCGACAGCGTGATGGCTTGGCCGTTTTGGTTCAAGCTCATCAACACCGCCATGTCTTCCTTAGGACCGGCAGTGCCCATGTGCACGCCATAAATCAGGCCATACAAGGCGTGGGCAAAGTCGAGTTCACCGTTGACCAACTTGTCACGCACACCAGCCCAGCTGGACTCTTTCGTGGGGATGATTTTGACACCGTACTTTTTGTCGATGCCCAACACCGACGCCATCACCACGCTTGCGCAATCGGTGAGGGGGATGAAGCCAATCTTGACTTCTTCTTTTTCTGGCTTGTCCGAGCCTTGGGCGTACACCGCGGCACGCAAGGCGGGAGCGATGGTGAGTGCGCCTGCAGTGGCGGCTTGCAAAATGTTGCGGCGGCTCATGGGGGTCTCCAAAAGTTTCGTCATGACATCACTCCTATGTAAAAAAATTGGGGCAGAAACGACAAAGGCGCCCTCACCAAATGCACATGGAGTGCATGGGTGGGGACGCCTTTGTCCTTGAACCGTCATTGGTTCTTAGCTTAGGTAATGCAATAGCTGTGCCAGCGGTTCAGGGATCTCCCGAGTGAAAAAACGCCCCAGTAAGGAGCGTTTGCATGAAAGTGCACCAACTCGGCGCACCAAACTAGGACAAGAGGTCTGCCATGTCGAGCGTGCGTTGCGCTACGTCGCCCAACTTCAAACCTTTGTCCATCGCCACTTTGCGCAGTTTGGTGAACGCGTCTTTCTCGCTCAGACCTTGGCGCTCCATCAAAAGGGCTTTGGCGCGATCCACCAGCGTGCGTTCTTGCAAGGCGTGGCGTGCATCGTCGCGTTCATCGCGCAGGCGCTCTTCATATTCGAAGCGTGCCATAGCGACATCCAAGATAGGACGAATGCGTGTGCTGGAGAGGCCATCGACGATGTAGGCCGACACGCCCACGGCAACTGCGTCACGCACATGGGTGGTGTCGTTGTCGTCGGTGAACAGCACGATGGGGCGCCGCGCATCACGGGTGGCGAATACCACGTGCTCCAAGGCATCGCGCGCTTCGGACTCGGCGTCCACGATGATCAAGTCGGGTTGTAGCTGGTGGATACGATCAGCCAAAAACACATCGGCGGGTAGGGACGCAATCAGATTGAAGCCACTTTCCAGCAAGCCAATGCGCAGTGCTCTAGAACGTTCTGCTTGAGAAATCGCATGCTCATCGTTTGGGTCCTGCACATCCAAGTCAGGCACGACCACCACAATTTTTAAAGCAGTCGAATTTTTTGTTTTGTGTGTCTTGTGTTTCATTTGCAAAATTGCTGGACGCAATCTCTACATGCAAATATCAAGCCATCCTTATAGTGCGTTTCGCTTTCACTGATTAAGTAGTGAAAAAATAAAAACGCTTTGAGCTTTCAAGGTGGAAGTAGCTCATCACAGACTCAAGAAAGCCCACTCAAAAGCTGGCTGATACAAGGCCTAATTGGGCAGTTAAGGTGGTCTTTTAAATTTGCCTATGCAGAAATTAGGCACCCTTGACCCCTTGATTGGCATCCCCCAAACCCTAGACACTTTTCATAGTGCAGTCTGACGCTTCAGCCCGAACTGATGTGGCTTAGTTGATCGAGCTGTTTGTGGTGACTTGCTTGACTAAAAATTGCATTTGACGTGCAATACACGTGTAATAACATCAAGTCAAAAGTCACTCCCTGGCTCGTTGGAAGACAGAATACTGTCCAGAAAAGAAAAAAGCACTGAATAAATCAGTGCTTTTTAGAGTGGCTCCTCGACCTGGGCTCGAACCAGGGACCTACGGATTAACAGTCCGTGTATTCAAACCCAGGCTTGAATGACATAATCAAATGCGCCTTGTGCGTTGGTTAAATCTACACGCTGGAGTTTGATTTTCCAACCGTTTGAGGTCTTGGTCAAAGTATGTCGATATGTTCCAGCAAAGTGACGGACTTTATCTCTTCTCAGTTCCATCATTTGGAATTTTGAGAACACCTCGATGTTTTCATCCGTGATGGACTCGATGCAAACGTTGCCAACAATGTGATTGGTTTCCCAAAGGGCCGCTTGTGACCAGGCGTTGGGGTGCTGGACTCGCCCCATTCTGACTTCCATCAACAGTTTGTCTTCAGCAAAAATAGATGCCTCGCGGCTCCAGTCCGTTTGAGATGCATTGGAAGGCATCCAATAGACACCATCATCGCTAAAGAGATCGATAAATCCTTGCCAAGACTTTGCATCCAATAGAGCGGCTTGTTTGAAGAGCAGGTGCTCGACTTCTTGTTGGATGGCCCAGTCGACTTTTTGAGCTTTGGGTATATAGCCGCTCGCTGGCAAGCGACCCCGACCCATGTGGTCTGGGGCTATGGATTCTGCCCCAGTCATGGACTGAACTGCTTCGATCACGACGCCAGTGCCCAAGGCTTCTTTTACAACGGTTTGGTTCATGTTCAATACCTCAAAATTGTGGTTCAAGCCGCTTTGAATGCGGGAGTTAAATAATTGGCCCATGCTTTAAATTGGCTGCGCATGACCACCTCTGATGTTCCGTTGTTGGAGTAAAGAACGCCATTCTTTTCAGTATCTTGACCGTAGTTTCTGTGAAAACTGACCCATTCGCCACCCTTTGACTCCAGGCCGAGTTGTCCTTTGGTCCAGTTCTCCAAATCGTCTGCATTGATCATGGTGGCAGGTGAGTTGACCAAGTTGTAATACCAAAGAGCGCGTTGGTAAATGGCTTCTGGCGCACCCTTTAATCTAAAGTGCCAGATCTCGGAGACTGTTTTGTTGGGCGCCACGGGTCTTAGGCAGCGCAATTGTTGCAAGGGTGACTGAACAGATAGGTAAGGATAGATCAAGACATGGTGAATGCTTCTTGAGAGGTATTCCTCTGCCTTTTCTGGACCGTATGCTTTTTTGAGGATGTCTTCGTATTCAACGGTGTCTGGGTCGGTGGGTCTAAGGCCCATGTAGGCTTTCAAAATACCATGCCCATTGGGGAAGTTCACTGTTTGTACGGCGTCCCATTGGTCAAAGCTGGACGCAAAGGTGGAGAGGTAGTGAAAGAACAAGGGCGCTGAGCCTTTTTCGGTCTTCAATCGCTGCTCAACACGTCTGGCAGACACGCCTGTTGATTGATGCGTGACGGAGGGGTGCAGGGCATCGAGTTGGTTCTCCATAAAGAACTTCCAGTTGGAGTGCTGTACAACGCGGTGACAAACAGGCACCGCTTCGACTTCCCCAACGGGGGAGCGATCGCACATGTCATCAAAGGCCACCTTGGCCTCTCCAAGAAAGTCTACCAGCGAGGGGCCAGTTGATTTCAGGCTCGCAAATACAAACCCCCTGTAGGAGTCAACGCGTTCCGCTGCGACCATGCTCGCCATGGGATCGTCGGCTGTGAATTTGGTGCCTTCATAGCCCTTCATCAAAGGGATGGCTCTGACTTTTCCGTCCAAATGGAAGGTCCACGCGTGGTATGAACAGACAAATGCGTTGCCTGTGTTGCCACTTTGATTGCCGCACAACTCAACGCCGCGGTGTGGGCAGCGGTTGTAGAGCACATTGATGCCGCCCGTTTTGTCTCTCACCATGATCATGGGTTGACGGCCAATGTCAAATGTGAAGTAGTCACCGGTGTTTTTGACTTGTGACTCGTGGCCACAATACACCCAGGCCGACTCAAAGATGTGTTCCATCTCGAGATCAAAAAGATGCTGGTCGGTGTAGACGCTTTTGTGGACCCGGTCAGGTTGTACGAGTTGGTCTAGTCCAAGTGTTTGCATGCTGTCTCCTGTTGCATGGGCATGAAGATGTGTTGAGGGTGCGAAGCAATTCTGGGGAAAAAAGAATCATGTCAAATTTTCATGAGAAAAATTCAAAATTCAATTTTTTCCGGAATTTAAGATTTGTAATGTACTATTCGCTATACAAAACATCAAGAACTTGGATAACTATTTCAATTACTTTTGGTTATGGATTATAAAAAAATTGAACTTTTTTTGGCGGCGGCTAGGCACGCCAACATGACCGTGGCCGCCGAGGAGCTGGGTTTGTCGCAACCGGCCTTGTCCAAGGGCATCAAAGCTTTAGAGAAAGATCTTGGCGTGCAATTGCTTGAAAGGGGACGTTTTGGTGTGGTGCCCACCTCGTACGGGGGAGCACTCATGCACCATGCCCAAGTCATTGAAGCGGAGATGCGAAACGCCAAAGAGGAAATTGAAGCCTTAAAGGGTGCTCAAACAGGCCATGTGCTGCTTGGCTGCGGCCCAACGGAAGCCAATCGACTTTTGCCCTTGGCCTTGAATGACTTTGCACTGGAGCATCCCCATTTGAAATGCACCGTTCTCTATGGTTTGAATGAGTCCCTCATGCCCATGCTTAAAAATGGCGAGCTCGACTTCACCCTATCGTCCATCCCGACTCAGCTCATACACCCTGATTTGGTTCAAGAGACCTTGTTCACAGAAACAGCAAGTGTGGTTTGTGGTGCGCAACATCCATTGATCCATGAAAAAGTCATCAGTGCTCAGATGCTCATGTCTTACCCTTGGATCTTGCCAAGGAAAGGGGAGATGGAGCGCGCCGCTTTTGACGATTTTTTTATCCGTCAAGAATTCAATCCTCCTCAAGCTGTGGTTGAGACCACTTCAACCGCCTTGATGAAGTCATGGGTCATGCAAAGCAATGCACTCACCTTTATTCCAAAGGAGTTGATCTATTGGGAGGAGAAGGCGGGACAACTTGTGGAGTTGAAAATCCCAGCGGCCGCTTGGACGCGACGCGTGGGCTTGAGCAGACGCAAGAAGGGTTCTATCAGTCCGACGGGCCGCGTGTTGATCGAAAAATTAAGGCGCATTGCCAGAGAAAATTTTGATTAACTAAACGGCAGAGGAGCTAGAGTCCAACCCCGATGCTTCAAAAATTTGGGGGCAACATTCAAGCCCGTCAGGCCTGAACGTGCGAATCTAAACCCCTAAGTATCTGCTCCATAGACTCGTATTGGCCGATAGCTCTGAAGAGGAGCCCGACCAAGCCACTTGGCCTCGCTCTAGAATTACGTGGCGATCGGCAATCTCTACCAAACGGTTGACATATTTATCCACCACGATGAGACTTTGACCTCTTTGTCTTAATAATTTTAGGCATGACCAAATTTCTTCACGGATCAATGGGGCCAAGCCTTCTGTCGCTTCATCCAAAATCAGTAACTTGGGGTTGGTCACCAGTGCACGGCCAATGGCAAGCATTTGCTGTTCACCACCAGACAGTTGTGAGCCCAAATTGCTCTGTCGCTCCTTGAGCCTTGGAAACAATTCGAAAACACTTTGAGCATCCCATTGGATGTGTGCCTCGTTTCTTTTGGCGGTGAAAGCTGTGAGATGTTCAAGCACTGTTAAGTTTGGAAAGACTTGTCGCCCCTCTGGTACCACAGCCAATCCAAGTCTTGCAATCTTATCTGGACTGAGTCCATTGATGCCCTGTCCGTTGAAATTGATTTTGCCCGATTGGATGCTTTTGAGACCCAACAAACTCTTGATCAGGGTGGTCTTGCCCATGCCATTTCGACCCAGCAAGCCGATGGTTTCACCCGGATTGATGTGCAAGTCGATGCCAAAAATAACTTGGCTTTGACCGTAAAAAGATTGGACGCCTGTTGCTTGAAGAAGGGGGGTGCTCATGCGTGTTCATCCCCAAGGTACGCAGCCTTGACCTGAGGGTCTGAGCGAATTTCTTCAGGGGTGCCCGTCGAAATCAAAGCGCCATTGACCAACACTGAAATTCGATCAGCCAATCTAAAAACCGTGTCCATGTCGTGCTCAATTAAAAATATAGAGGCGCTTTGCCTTAATTTTTCAATCAAAGAGATGATCAACTCGGACTCTTGAGGGCCAGTACCTGCCATGGGTTCGTCCAACAAAAGCAATTGGGGGTGAGTGGCATAGGCAACGCCCAGCTCCAAAATACGCTGCTCAGCGTGCGAGAGATCAGCGGCCAACACATGGCTTTTATCGGACAAGCCAATCAGATGCAAAATGTCTTGCGCTTCATCCCTGAGTCGCAGATCCTTTTTAATCTTGCTCCAAAAAGAAAAACTGCTGCCTTGTCGTGCTTGAACCGACAAGGCCACATTGTCCAAGCAGGAAAAGGACTTAAAGAGCCGAGTGATCTGGTAAGAGCGCACAACCCCTTTTTTGACCCGCTCATCAATGCGCTGCGCCGTGATATTTTCACCTTTGAAGAAAACCTCTCCGGAGTCGGATGCTATTTGTCCCGAAAGTTGTCCAACCAATGTGGTCTTGCCAGCGCCATTGGGGCCAATGAGAGCATGGATTTCATTCGCTTTGACACTGAGGCTCACGTCTTGTGTTGCCACCAATTGTCCATAGCGTTTGATGAGATGGCGAGCTTCAAAGAGAGGAGCGCTGCTCATGGCTTGATGGCCTCCACTTGAGGCGCTTGGTCCGAATGTTTCAAGCGAGCGCTCCATAGAGCCGACAATGAAGCCAAACCTTTAGGTGCCAGCAAGATCACGGCCAAAAGAATCCAGCCCACATAAAACTGCCAGTGAAGGGTGTATTCGGAGATCACGCTCTCTAGCGTTAAGAGCAACAAGGCTCCCCACAAGCCGCCTGACAATGTGCCGACACCGCCTAAAATGACCATCACCATGAGTGTGCCCGATTGGGTCCAGTGCAGCAAATTGGGGCTGACGTACTTTTGTTGGTTCACCATCAAGGCGCCCGCCAATCCACCCAGTGCACCTGCAATCACAAAGATTGCAAGCTTGTACTTGAAGGCATGAATCCCAATCGAGTCCACCCGCACATCATCGTCTTTGATGGCTTTGATCACTTGTCCAAATTTTGAGTTCATGATGCGGTGAATGAGAAACAAACTCAAGACAAGAAAGGCCAGCACCACAAAATACAAATGGACATCGCTTTTTGAACTGAGCTGAATGCCAAAATCCAAACGACTTTTGATGCTCAGGCCCTCATCCCCGCCAAATGCTTTGATGGAGTTGCTCAGGTAGTAGAGCATTTGCGCAAAGGCCAAGGTGATCATGATGAAGTAAACGCCCCGGGTCCTTAGGCAAATAAAGCCCATCAAAAAAGCAAAAAAGGCACACAGCAAAACCGCGAATGAAATATCTATCCAGGCATTGACGTGTCCTTGACTGATCAAAATCCCCACTGCATAGGCACCAACGCCTACGTAAGCGGCATGCCCAAAGGAGACCAAGCCGGCGTAGCCCAGGATCAAATTCAAGCTGCACGCGGCAATGCCATAAATCATCATCTTGGTGAGACTTCCCAAGTAATAATCTAGCCCGAGTTTGTCCAGCAGATAGGGCATGAACAATGCAAGCACCAAAATAACAAACACCCCCAAAGTCTGGGTCAAGGGGGGCGCGTTTTGAGGTGCCTGATGAGAAAGGGTGGACATCTTGTGCAGCTTCAAGGGTTAAGGCAACGGTCAAGCATGGGACGCTACGTTCTTTGATTAAAAAGTCCCTGAGGGCGGATGAACAAAACGCCAGCCATCAAGACGTAGACCAAAATTGAAGCCACTGCAGGACCTGCAGCGCCGGCCCACTGTGGAGGTAAAAACTCTCTAAACAGAAAGGGCAGCAGGCTTCGTCCCATGGTGTCTACACAGCCCACCAAAAGGGAGCCAACAAAGGCCCCCCAAACAGAACCAATGCCACCAATCACGATGACCACAAAGGCCAAGATGAGAATATTCTCTCCCATGCCCACTTGAACCGCCAAAAGGGGGCCAAGCATGGCGCCAGCCACTGCGCAAAGCGCAGCACCAAGTCCAAAAACAGCTGTAAAGAGGACGTCAATGTTGATTCCCATGGCCAGTGCCATCTCGCGATTGGATGCACCAGCTCTCACCCACGCACCCATTTTTGTGCGTGTGACGATCAGGTAGAGAAAGAGTGCGATCACCAGGCCCGTGGCGATGATCACCAATCGGTAACTTGAGTACATCAGTCCGGGAATGATCTCTACAGGTCCAGATAAATAATCGGGTGAGGACAAGGGCAAGTCAGTGCCCCAAATCATTTTGACCGATTCATTCAAAATCAAGATCAAGGCAAAAGTTGCCAACACCTGAGACATGTGGTCCCGCGCGTACAAGCTTTTAAGCAAAGTCTTTTCCAATAGCATGCCAAAAATAGAGGTCAGGATGACCGCAAGAAAGACACTCAGAAAAAACGACTGGGTGAGCTGAACAAGCCACGCCGTCAAAAAGGCGCCAATCATATAAAGCGCACCATGGGCCAAGTTGATCATGTCCATGATGCCAAAGACCAAGGTCAAGCCTGATGCGAGTAAAAACAGCATCAGGCCAAATTGCAGGCCATTCAAGGCCTGCTCTAGGATCAATATGCCTGTCATTGAAAGAGGTGCAGGGCTGCGAGATTAAAGCGCAAGGGCCTTGATCACTTCATCTTGCATTCTTGAACGTAGGCGTCACCGTGCTGTGTCATGATGGGCTGACCAATGATCTTGTTCACCAATCGTCCCTGCGCATCTTTCACGACTTCACGGACATAGTAGTTTTGAATGGGATAGTGGTTGGTGTTGAATTTAAAGTCTCCCCGCACAGAAGCGAATTTGGCTTCTGTGAGGTTCTTTCTGACCAAATCTTTGTCGCTCAAGTTACCATTGCTCGCTTTGACTGCTGCATCAATCAACATGGCCGTGTCGTAGCCTTGTGATGCATACAAGGTGGGCAAGCGCTTGTATTCTTTTTCAAACTCGGTAACGAATTTTTTATTCGCAGCATTGGGTAAATCCAAGCCCCAATGTGATGTATCAAAGACGCCAAGCATGTCTGCACCGACGCCACGAATGATGTCTTGGTCTGCACCAAATCCGGGTACGACAAGTTTTGTGTCTTTAGACAGGCCGGCAGCCATGAACTGCTTAATGAAGTTCACACCCATGCCGCCTGGCAAGAAGGTGTACAAGATTTCGGGTTTTGCTGCACGAATCTCAGCCAATTCAGCTGCGTAATCCAATTGCCCCAACTTGGTGTAGACCTCATTGACCACCTTGCCCTTGTAATAACGCTTGAAACCCGCCAAGGAGTCTTGACCCGCTTGATAGTTGGGCGCCAATAGGTAAGCCGATTTGAAGCCCTTGTTGCTTGCGTATTGACCGGCTGCTTCGTGGTAAGCATCGTTGGGCCATGCAACGGCAAAGAAATTGGGACTGCAGTCCTTTCCAGCCATGGGTGAGGGCGCTGCGTTGGGGCTCAGATAGAAGGTGTTGCTCTCAACTGTTTCAGGCAAAGCGGCGAGCATGATATTGGAGAAGACCACGCCAGTTAAAAAATCAACTTTCTCGCGTTTGACCATTTTCTCAAACTGCTCTTTTGCGACGTCAGGTTTGAATTGGTCATCGCTGACAATCACTTCTGCTGGTAAACCGCCCAGTTTGCCACCATTGAGTTTCACCGCCAACTGGAATGCGTCCCTGATGTCCACGCCCAATGCGGCCGATGGACCTGATAAGGTGCTGACAAAGCCGACTTTAACTTTGTCTGCCGCATGAAGCGACGACAGTGTCAACATTTGGCATGCACCAATAACGCTCACAGCTAAAACTTTTTTAAACTTCATGAAAACTCCTGAAAAAATCTCAATGATTCAAGGCTGATTTTTAACAAATTGCAAAGCGTCGCATTAAAGGGTTTACCCTTTGGTTGAAGGCTTGTTTGTTTGTTGAACGGTTCACTGTCGAAGAAAACTTTCAAAAACAAAAGAATCTTCAATCAAGTAAACATCATATATCATTTGCCAACTAAGATTGTTTGTGATGGCGTCTTTTTTATTGGAAAAATTAAATCGAAGGCCATCAATTTGATTGGATTTTATTTATGGCTGAGCGGTCTTTTGTTGAAGAGGTAAAAAAACTTAGGCTCAAAGAGGGCGAAGTCTTTAGTGGTGAAGGTATTTTGGCAGTCACCAAGGCCTTGCTGGAGTCGGGCGTGTCTTATGTGGCAGGTTACCAAGGTGCACCCATCTCTCATTTGATGGATGTCTTGGCCGATGCCAACGACATCTTGCAAGAGCACGGCATTCGCTTTGAAAACAGTGCAAGCGAGGCCACGGCGGCGGCCACCTTGGCCGCTAGCGTGAACTATCCAGTTCGCGGCGCCATCACATTCAAATCAACCGTGGGGACCAATGTTGCCTCTGATGCGTTGGCCAATTTGGCCTCAGGTGGCGTCAAGGGGGGCGCGTTGATCATTGTGGGCGAAGACTATGGTGAGGGCTCCTCCATCATGCAAGAGCGCAGCCATGCTTTTGCAATGAAGTCACAAATTTGGCTGTTAGATCCGCGCCCCAATTTGCCCAGCATGGTCAATGCGGTCAAGATGGGTTTTGAGTTGTCAGAGGCCAGCTCAACACCGGTCATGCTTGAGCTTCGAATCCGAGCGTGTCATGTGCATGGTTTTTTCACCGCCAAAGACAATCAGCGTGCAAAGTTCACTTTGCGTGAGGCCATGGAGTCACCGCAAAGGGACGTGAGCCGAATTGTTCTGCCGCCAGCATCCTACTTGCATGAACAAGAAAAAATCAAAGACCGTTGGCCTCAAGCTGTGAAATTTATTCAGGACAAGGGGCTCAACGAGTTTTTCTCTGAAGAGGCTGACGATATTGGCATCATTGTTCAAGGTGGACTTTACAACACCATGGTCAGAGCACTTGAGCGTCTTGGCTTGGCCGACATTTATGGCCAGACAAAAATCCCACTCTATGTGATGAATGTGACCTACCCTTTGGTGGACGATGAAATTGTTCGCTTTTGCAAAGGTAAAAAAGCTGTGTTGATGGTTGAAGAGGGACAGCCCAATTTCATTGAGCAAAATTTGAGCATGATTTTGCGTCAATCCAAGTCATCAACAGTCCTTCATGGCAAAGACTTTCTTCCCATGGCCGGCGAATACACCAACTCAGTGGTCTTTAAGGGGCTGCAGAGCTTCCTCACATCTCAAGAGAAAAACTGTGTTCCATTCAATGCCGACCAAGTTGATGACGGATTGCCTTCTTCTGCGATCGTTCCACTCGTTCATGCACGTCCCCCAGGGTTTTGTACAGGGTGTCCAGAGAGGCCCATTTTCACGGCCATGAAGTTATTGGAGCGGGAAATAGGCGAACACCACATCAGTGCAGATATCGGATGTCACTTGTTCTCCATCTTGCCGCCTTTTAATTTGGGCAATACAACGATGGGTTACGGCTTGGGTGCTGCAGGCTCCGCGGCCTTGAATGTCGCGTCGAACAAACGAGCGATTTCCATCATGGGAGATGGGGGCTTTTGGCACAACGGTCTAACATCAGGCATCGCAAACGCTGTGTTCAACAAAAGTGACAATTTAACAGTTGTGGTTGACAACAGTTACACCTCTGCCACGGGTGGTCAAGATGTGCTTTCATCCAAGGCACTGAATACAAATCGCAGCACCGGTCACCAAATTGAAAAGGCCGTCAAAGGGGTTGGCGTGCAGTGGGTCAGAACGGTGCACAGGACCTATGACATTGCGACCATGAAGCAGCTGCTAAAGGATGCCTTGACCACCAAGGAGCGAGGCCCCAAAGTATTGATTGCACAATCTGAGTGCATGCTCAACAAGCAAAGGCGTGAAAAACCTTTGATCAAGTCCGCAGTCAAAAGAGGAGAGCGTGTCGTTCGTGAGAAATTTGGCGTGGATCACGATACCTGCACTGGGGACCATTCGTGTATCAGAATCTCAGGCTGCCCCTCCTTGTCGATCAAAGAAAACCCCGATCCTTTGCGTCTTGAGCCCGTTGCAACCGTTCTGGACAGTTGTGTGGGGTGTGGCGTGTGTGGTGAAGCCTCTCACGCCGCCGTGCTGTGCCCATCCTTTTACAAGGCCCAAATCATCTCCAACCCCTCGCGCTTGGATCGGTGGATGAACTCGTTGCGCCGTTGGGTCATTGAAAAATTGCAAGAAAAAATGATCAAACGCCAAATGGTTTACCATTTTTAAAAACAGATGAATATGCAACCCTATAAAATTGCCATTTTGGCCATGGGCGGAGAAGGTGGCGGCGTGCTGGCCGATTGGATTGTTCAATTGGGTGAATCGAATGGCTTTGTTGCGCAAACCACTTCTGTGCCTGGTGTTGCTCAAAGAACGGGCGCAACGATTTATTATGTCGAGCTCTTTGATCAAAAACAAACTGCAAGCCAAAACCAATTGCCTGTTTTGTCCTTGATGCCCATGCCTGGTGACGTGGATATTGTGTTGGCCTCTGAGTTGATGGAAGCTGGAAGAGCAGTTGTGCGCGGCCTGGTCACACCCAAAAGAACAACACTCATTGCCTCTACACACCGAGTATATGCAATGAGTGAAAAGTCACACATGGGAGATGGTCGTGTTGACGCTCAGCAACTTTTAGATGAAGCCTCAAAGGTGGCCAAACGGTTCATTGGTTTTGACATGGCAAAGGTCGCACAAGAGAGTCAAAGTGTGATCAGCGCTGTACTGTTTGGTTCACTCGCAGCTTCAAAAGCACTTCCCTTTACAAAAGAACAATTTGAAGAGACCATTCGACACGGTGGAGTGGGTGTTGTCCAAAGTCTTAAAGCTTTTTCGCAGTCGTATGGATTGAGTCAAAACGCACATGAAAACGTTTCAGACAATTTAAGCGAGGCAAAGGAGAACACATTCAAGTTGCCCTCTTTGACGAACTTGCATCCAAAGATCAAAAGTTTAATTGAGAGAATCGAACACGCCTTTCCAGTGCAATCGCATGAAATCTTGTTGCATGGTGTGCGACGCTTGGTCGATTATCAAGATCCCGATTATGCCCATTTGTATTTGGATCGCTTGCACGGATTAAAAAATTCTTTTAATCCACAAGATTGGTTATTGGTTTCTGAGGCGGCAAGACACTTGGCACTTTGGATGACGTATGAAGACACTGCAAGGGTTGCAGGTTTAAAAATACAGGCGTCTCGTTTTGATCGAGTCCGCCAAGAAGCGCAAGTTCAAAGTGGTCAATTGGTTGTGATCAATGAGTATATGCATCCAAGGGTGCAAGAGATCGCTGAAACTTTGCCATCCGTTTTGGGTCGAATGATATTGTCGTCAAAGATACTGAGCGCGACGCTTGGTGCAATGACTTCAAAAGGGCGGGTGATTCAGACCTCGAGTGTTCGAGGTTTTTTATTGCTGAGCTTGGTGGCAAGTGCAAAACACTGGAGGCGAACTACACTGAGATTCAAGTCGGAAAACTCGATGATTGAGCAGTGGCTTGGCCTTGTAGAGTCTTTTAGTCAAACGGATACCGCAAAAACTCTGGAATGGATTAAGTGTCAAACCTTGGTCAAGGGTTATGGTGACACACACGAGAGAGGGGTTAAAAATTTCAGTTTAATTTATGCGCTTGTGAAAAGCAAAACGGACATCTCTGCTGCGGAAGTTAAAGCTCTCCGCATGGCTGCTTTGGATGATGAAAAAGGCGTGGCTTTAAATAAAGTTGTCAGTCAACTCGAGCGCAAGGCGGTTGAAAGTACAAATTAAGCCCTATGTCCAACAAGTCGCAATTTTGTTTTTGTGCGGCGTGGGTTGGCTTTCTTTACCCGATGTGGATATGGGCCCCTACCAAGCGGTCAATCCGCACGACATCTCTGAATTCATTTTTACGGCCTTGTCGATCTCTTTTTTTGCATCCTTGCTTAACTCTGTTTTAGATTCGCGTTTTGGTCTGATGATTGCAGGTTTTTTGGGTGGATTTTTTTCAAGTACTGCGACCATTCATAATTTTGGCGTAATGAATAAAAATGACTCGGGATTGCTAAATTTTGCATCCATTGGCGCAGTGCTTTCAAACGTTGCAACGCTCGTGCAAGTTCTCATTTTGACGCATTTACTCGAAAAAGAGTTGTTTGAGGTTTTGATGCTGCCAGCTTTTTTGGGCATCTTGATGCTTTTTTTGTCGGCCGCTGTGATTTATGCATTGGGGCGACGCGATATTCGAAGTGAATCGATGGTGACGAATTACCCCTTCAATTGGGCATCAACCTTTTATTTGGCATTGTTACTTTTATTCGTGACTGTCATTTCAACTGGATTGAACAAAACCTTTGGATCTTCCGCTTTGCTGGTTGGCGCTGTTTTTTCAGGCATAGCAGATGCTCACGCGATTATCGCTGGGGTCGCCAACATGCTTAAAACGCAAAATATAGAAATTCTTGATGCAAAGCTAGCGGTTTTACTCGCATTTTCTAGCAATTCGTTGTTCAAGGTCTTCCTGGCATATCACTCGGGTGGCTATGAATTTGCTAAAAAAATTGCATTTGCCATTGTTCTTTGCAATATTGGCATTTGGAGTGGCGTGGTTTTCTTCTTTAAGTTTTAGTGAATCGAGTCATTGGCGCCAGCTTTATTGAGCCTTTCAGTTTTAAATGACAGCGGTGACCTCGATTTCAATTTTTGCCCTCGACTCCACCAGCCCAGAGACTTCAACGCAGGTCATCACTGGGAAATTTTTCCCCATGACCTCTCTATAAACCACACCCAACTCTTTGAGTCGTGAGTTGTACTCGTCTTTGTTGATGATGTACCAAGTCATGCGTGTCATGTGCTCAGGCTGCGCTCCCGCTTCTTTCAAGAGTGCACTGATATTTAGAAGCGTTTGTTTGGCTTGATCAATGAAATCGTCGCTTTCAAACTCATTGTTGTGATTCCATCCAATTTGTCCCCCTAAAAACAAAATTGATCCGCTGGCAAGAATGGCATTTGAATAGCCCCTCGGTTGAGCCCAGTTGGGTGGATTGATTTTTTTATGCATGGTGAGGCTTTTCTAAATAGGGTGCAAGAGCCAATCTTAAGTCATCGGGAATTTTTTGCGGGCGATTGTGCTCGATGTCAATGTATACGATGGTGCCAGTGGCTTTTAATTTAAGTTCCCGATCAATGTTTTTCTGTTTATTTTTCCCAAAAATTTCATACTCCATGGCGATGCTGGAGCCGCCAATTTTTGAAAGAGATAATTCAATTTCTATCTCGTCACCTTGGCGACACATGCCGCAAAATTGTGTTTTCATATCCACGATGGGTACACCAATGCCTTGGTCAATCATGTCGTACAAAGAGAATCCAATGTGCGACAAAAAGTCTTCTTGAGTTTCATGAAGCAAGTAGTAGTATTGTGGATAGAAAACAATGCCAGCCGAGTCGCAATGGTGAAATCGAACGAGTTTTGGATTGATAAATTTCATTGTCTTAACTTAAATCGTTGAATTTTTCCTGTTTCTGTTCGAGGTAGACTTTGAACAAATTCAATTTTTCTGGGATATTTGTAAGGTGCGAGTTGTGCTT
Source organism: uncultured Burkholderiales bacterium (assembly GCA_903861115.1). GTDB lineage: Bacteria > Pseudomonadota > Gammaproteobacteria > Burkholderiales > Burkholderiaceae_C > Limnohabitans. Next base: position 52,681 of record CAIOTD010000169.1, on the reverse strand, counting down.
TGACGTGGTCTTGGATTGACTTCGTGATCGACGCATCGGGACTGACGCCGGCCTTTAGAACAACAAAGGCCTTGACGATGGCGCCTCTGGCATCATCGGGCTCCCCAACAACAGCACACTCACCCACACTAGGATGGGTCAAGATGCAGGTTTCTATTTCTGGGCCTGCGATATTGTATCCAGACGATATGATCATGTCATCGGTGCGTGATTGATAGTGGAAATAGCCATTTTCATCCATGAGGTAGGCGTCTCCCGTGACATTCCAGCCATTTTTAATGTATTTGGCCTGCCTGTCATCGCTCAAATACCGGCAACCCGTTGGGCCTTTGACTGCGAGGTGGCCAATTTCACCGGCAGGCAGTTCCTTGCCTTCATCATCAAGAATGCAGGCCCTGTAACCTTTGACGATCTTGCCCGTTGCACCAGGCAGTGCTTCGTCTTCATTGGCTGAGATGAAAATGTGCAGCATCTCTGTTGTACCGATCCCATCAATGATTTCAATACCAGTGGCCTCTTTCCAAAGGGTTCTTGTCGGGCCAGGAAGCGCTTCACCCGCAGAGACACATTTCCTAAGACTGCTGCCCTTGTCGATCAGTCCCTCGAGTGCCAACTGTCTGTAAGAAGTTGGGGCCGTGAATAGCACCGTCGCCTTGTACTTTTTGATGCCCTTCAGCAAGTCTTTGGGGGAAGCTTTCTCCAACAGAGCCACACTGGCACCAAATCGCATGGGAAACAGAATCAAACCGCCCAGCCCAAATGTGAATGCGATAGGAGGGCTTCCTATGAATACATCTGAGGCTTGAGGTTTCAAGACGTAATGAGGCCAACAGGTGCAAATCGACATCACATCGCGGTGTGAGTGAATGGTGGCTTTGGGTACGCCTGTTGTCCCAGAGGTAAAGGCCAAGATGCAGCAATCGGTTGCGAGGGAGGCAAAGTTCTCAAATGCTTTTGATGCTGACTTTGCCGCCAAATCTAAATGATGCAAACCGTCTTGATGGCTGTCTTGAGCGTTGAAAAAGCTCACGTGCACGAGGCTCTTTGATTCGCACTCTTTTTGGGCGTTGAGCAATTCATCCTTCAATGCGTGATCACATATGGCATGGCTCACTTGTGCCTTGTCGATGATTTGTTTGAGCTCGAGGGATCTTAACAAGGGCATGGTGGCCACAGCAATCCCACCTGCTTTGACCACAGCAAACCAAGCAGCGACCATTTCTGGTGTGTTGGCTGAGCGCAATAACACTCGGTTTCCGGCAGTCAAGTGAAGTTCATTTTTCAAGACGTTCGCCATTTGATTGGCTTGGTCTAAAAGATCTTGGTATGTCCATGTCAAGCGATCACATTGTATGCAAATGCGTTCGCCAAATCCTTTGCTGATGGCTTGGTCCAAAAGCTCAACTGCACAGTTCATCTCTGATGGGAATTCAAGCTCAGGCAGTTCAAAAATAAACTCTGGTTGAAGCTCTATAGGGGGCACGTTGTCGTGAACAAATGTATCTAGGTGAGCCGTTTTCATAGGATTGAACTCTTGTTTGAGGGTATTTCTAATGTGCGACTTGGAAGCTCATTGGGCTTGCCTATGGTTTTCAAGCACAGACTTTGCAATGATCAGCAATTGAACTTCAGTCGCACCTTCATAAATACGAAGTGCTCTGATTTCTCTGTACAAGGATTCAACAGGGTGGTTGCTCACAACGCCCATACCGCCAAACATTTGCACCGCAGCGTCAATCACCCATTGAGCGTTTTCTGTGGAAGTCATTTTTGCCATGGCGGCTTCTTTGGTCACATTCTTGCCTTGGTCCTTGAGCCAGGCGGCCTTGTAGGTCAGTAACTCAGCACTTTCGATGCGTGTGGCCATTTCAGCCAATCTCGCTTGAGTGAGTTGAAAATCTGCCAGTACGCCATTGAACATCTTTCTGGTATTGGCTCTTTCAATTGCTTCATGGAAGGCTCGTTTGGCAAAACCCAAGGCCGCAGCAGCAACAGAGGTCCTAAAAATATCAAGGGTACGCATTGCAATTTTGAAGCCTTCACCCGAGCTTCCAATGCGTTTATTTGCCGGCACTGCGCAGTTTGTGAATTTGATTCTTGCCAAAGGGTGGGGAGCAATGACTTGTATGCGTTCTGCAATGTCAAATCCTGGTGTATTGGCGTCGACGATGAAGGCCGAGATACCTCTGGAACCCGGTGCCTCGCCAGTTCTTGCAAACACCACATAAAAGTCTGCAATTCCACCATTAGAGATCCATGTTTTTTCACCATTGAGAATGTAATGATCCCCCACAAGTTGCGCTTCACAACTGAGTGCTGCAACATCTGATCCAGCGTTGGGCTCAGACAATGCGAATGCAGCCAAGGCTTCTCCCTTAGCAACGCTACTTAGATATTGCTCTTTTTGTTCTTTGCTGCCAGCGATGGAAATGGCGCCAGAGCCCAGTCCTTGCATTGCAAATGCAAAATCAGCCAAACCGCTGTGCTTTGCCAAAATTTCTCGGATCAAACAAATCGAGCGATTGTCGATTTGCGCATGAAGCCCACCATTTTCTTGACCGGCAACGCAAAATTTGAGCCAGCCATCTCTTCCAAGTTGCCTGACAAGGGACACGCATTGCGCATCCACATCTTGGTGGTCGATGTGCTTGAGGTGTGTTTGTGACCACGCGTGTAATTGTTTTGACAATTCAATGTGTGCAGTGTCAAAGAAGGGGAGCTCTAATTGCGCGCTGTCGAGCATGGTGTTGATCATGGTGGGTTGATAATTTGAAAGGGCTTTAATGGGTGTTGGCGTCAATGAGTAAATTTCGCAGGTGATCCAAAGATGCGTGCAAATGTTTGAGCTCAGAAGTGTCCAAATCACCCAGGATTTCACCGATCCATGACTCGTGTGCTTTGGCCATCACTGCAAATTCGCGTCTTCCTTTTTCAGTGCAGATCAGAACATAGGATCTCCTATCATTGGGATCGTCTTGTCTGAGCACCAGTTCTTCTTTGACCAATTGATCGGTGAGTCCTGTAACGTTCCCACCGCTGACCATCAGTTTTTTTGATAAAACATTCATCTTCATGCCATTGGTCGAGCGAACCAATTGAGCCAAAAAGTCGAACCGAGCCAAAGTGATACCAAATTGGCTGCGAAGTTTTTGTTGAATTCGATGCTCAATGAGATTGCTGCACGCATAAAGTCTGATCCATGTTTTGACACTCAGGTGTGAGGCTGCGTTCTCACTGATTGCCAAATCCGATGGCGCACGGTGGTCTTTGTTGTTCATGGCGGAGTTCTTCATGCCTTAAGACATCACTTCCCCGCCCGCGATGGACAAAGCTTGGCCGTTGATGCTTTGTGATTGATCATGACAAAGCCAAAGGACTTGTTGAGCGACTTCCTGTGGGGAAATCAGGCGGCGTTGAGGATTGTTTTTGATCAACTCTTTAAGCGCCTCTTCATGGCTTAAATGGGTTTTTGCTGAAATGGTCTTCAAACTTTCTGCAACGATGTCGGTGTCTGTAAAGCCTGGGCAAACGGCATTGAATGTGACGGAGCTCTTGGCAAATTCCAAGGCCAAAGATCTGGTCAGTCCCAAGACGCCGTGTTTAGCAGCCGCATAGGCGCTCACATAGGGGTAGCCCTTTTGCGCCGCAGTGCTTGCAATGTTGATCACACGAGCAAAGGGTAAGTTCAGCATGCCTTCAATCACTGCTTGAGTGCACAAGAACGTGCCACTCAAATTCACGTCCAGCATGGTTTGCCAATCTTCTAACGTGGTTTTTTGAAAAGAGGCACTTCGTGCTTGACCCGCATTGTTGATCAATACGCCGATGGGACCCAATGCGGTGCTTGCTCTTAAAAAAGTCTCTTCAACTGCTTTTGGATTGGTGACATCACACTCAAAGGTCTGAATTTCGCACTTGTTGCCAATGAGGGTTTTAACCTCAAGCAGATTTTTTAAATTCCGGCCGATCAAGCTCATTTTTGAAACATGTTGGCCCATCTCTAGCGCGATCGCTCGTCCAATGCCTTTTCCCGCGCCTGTGATCAGCACATGTGTAGATTTCAGATTCGAAAATGCAATCATTTTTATTGACCCGCTTCTAATTTTTCTTTCAGTGCACTTGAGCCCATTGATTGTTGGCTCAACATTTTTTCTCTCTCCAAGTTTCTCTCAAGCTGAACTTTTCCTGATTGGTAGGGTTTGGGCCAGGCCAAGTCAAAATATCCAATTTTTGCAGCTTCCATGAGTGTCCAATGTGGATTGGCCAGGTGAGGTCTTGCAACGGCACAGAGATCAGCTCTTCCCGATGCAATGATGCTATTGACTTGGTCGGCGTCAGAGATGGCGCCAACCGCAATTGTTGGAATTTGTGCCTCTTGACGAACTCGGTCAGACATGGGGGTCTGAAACATGCGGCCATAGATGGGTTTTTCAGCTTTGCTGACTTGACCAGAAGAGCAGTCGATCAAGTCGGCTCCGGCGATTTTGAAATACTTTGCAATCATGACCGCATCATCTGGTGTAATGCCGCCTTCCACCCAGTCATGCGTTGAGATTCTCACAGAGATGGGCAGTTCAGCAGGCCAGACGTCGCGGATGGCTTTAAATATTTCTAAGGGATATTTAAGTCTTGCTTTTAAATCGCCTCCGTACTCATCTGATCTTTGGTTGGTAAGCGGTGAGATAAAAGAAGAGAGCAAATAACCATGCGCGCAATGCAACTCTAACCAATCAAAGCCCGCCTCGATGGCAAGTTTTGTGGAGTTCACAAACTCATGCTTGATGTGCTCCATTTGGTGCAACGAGATGGCTTGGGACCAATGGCTTTGATTGGGAACGTATTGCTGTCTAGAAGCTGAAAGCAACTCCCAATTGTCTTGCTCTAGGGGTTGATCAATGCCGTCCCAAGCGAGTTTGGTTGAACCTTTGGCGCCCGAGTGGCCCAGTTGAATACCAATTTTGGCATCTGTGTTTTCATGGACAAAGTCCACAATCCTTTGCCAGCCTTTTGCTTGGTGTTTGTTCCAAATGCCTGGACAGCCTGGGGTGATTCGAGCTTGAGGAGAAATACACGTCATCTCCGTCATGACCAAAGCGGCTCCTCCCATGGCCCGTGCGCCCAAATGCACCAAGTGATAATCTTCGGGCATGCCGTCGGTACAGGAATACTGCGCCATGGGCGAGACCACAATGCGGTTTTTAAGCGTCACTTCTCTTAATTTGAAGGGGGTGAACATCGGCGGCACAGGTGTTTTAGCGTGTCCAGAGACCAAGCCTGTTTGAGCGGCAAACCAAGTTTCAAAATCTTTCACATAGGCAGGATCCCGAAGCCTAAGGTTCTCGTGACTGATGCGTTGGCTTCTGGTCAGCAGTGAGTAGGCAAATTGGTGCGCAGGCAAGTGCATGTATCGCTCGACATTTTCGAACCATTCGGTTGAGTTTCGGGCTGCATTTTGAATTTTTAACACCTCAACGCTTCTCTGTGCTTGATAGCTCGTCAGAGCTTGTGAGAGATCGCCTTGATGGTCTGCGATGCATTTGGCCAGTTCAATCGAGTCTTCAAGCGCAAGCTTTGTCCCAGAGCCGATAGAGAAGTGGGCTGTATGCGCTGCATCGCCCATCAAAACAACGGGTGCATGTCCATTGTGGTGAACCCAATTCTCGCAAATGACTCTGGGGAATTTGATCCACTGGCTCGATCCCCTTAAGTGTTCCGCATTGGACAGCAAGGCGTGGCCATCCAAATGCTTGGCGAATAGTTTTTCGCAAAAGGCAATGGACTCCTCTTTACTCAATTTGTCCAGCCCCTCTTGAAGCCAGGTCTCTTCGGTGGTCTCAACAATGAAGGTCGAGAGTTCGCTGTCAAATTGGTAACAGTGGGCTTGGTACCAACCGTGATGTGTTTTTTCAAATGCGAAGGTGAACGCTTCAAAGAGTTTGGCGGTTCCTAGCCATACAAATCTGCATTTTCGAATATCAATATTTGGTTTGTAGCTTTTCTCGTACTTTGTTCGAATTCGGCTATTGAGCCCATCACTTGCAATGATCAAGTCCGCATCCTTAAAGGCCTCGTCATCGGTGACATCTTGGTCGAACAACAAATTGACGCCTTCCTCAAGGCAGCGGTTTTGCAAGATATTGAGCAGTCTTTTTCGACCAATACCACAAAACCCATGACCGCTTGAGCGACTGACTTCACCTTTGAGACGCACCTCAATATCGTCCCAATGGTTAAAGGAGGCAAGTATTTCCTTGGCGCTTTTTGCATCTGCTTTCTCTAGGTTTCCAAGGGTTTGATCTGAAAAGACAACCCCCCAACCGAAGGTGTCAAAGGGTTTGTTTCGCTCAACGACGGTGATGTCGTGACCGGCATGTTGCATTTTCATCAACAACGCGAAGTACAGACCAGCCGGTCCTCCCCCAATGCATATGATTTTCATAGGGCACCTTTAATTTAATCAAGCTGGTATTAATTTAATTGGAAATAATTTAGTTGTCAACTAAATTATTTTGTACTTCTTTTGTATTCTTTTGTTGTGGTCTTGAACCCTGGGATCGGGTGACTTGGACGGGGTGCAGTCCCCGGCGTTTCGATTGGACTTTCAGCGAATGGCGTATTGAAGGATGTAAAAAACGGGGTCGTTACTTTTTTTATGTGCAAGCATTTGGGGGTGGGTTATCACCTTTAGGGTATCAGCCAATATTAAGAAAGTGAAAGATCAACATAATTAAAAAAAAGTCTACAACACAGTCGTTGGAGTGAAGAGATTCAGTTCATTGAGAGGAACTATAAATGAATAAGAAAATTTTTATTAAATGTGTTTCGATGCTTGCGATTTTCTTGTCAGCTCAATTGGTCTGCGCACAAGAGTCCACGCTTCGTTTGGTCAGTGCATTTGCAGAAAACGGCATCTATGTTCAACGCCTGCAGTTGTGGATCAACAAATTCAACGCTGAGGGAAAGGGCGTTTTGCAAATAAATTTCTTAGGTGGACCCAAAGCGATTCCCACCTTCGAAGTCGGTAATGCCGTTAAAACGGGCGTGGTCGATATGGCTCTGAACACAGGCGCTTTTTACACCAATGTGATGCCTGAAGCTGATTTTTTGAAGTTGACCCAAATTTCCATCACAGAACAAAGGAAAAATGGTGCTTTTGACGCCATCAATGCTGTTTGGAATGAAAAGGGCAACATGCAGTATTTGGCTCGCATGGTTGAAAATCAACCCTTTCATATCTATCTCAATAAAAAAATCGACAAGCCTGATCTGACAGGTTTGAAAATTCGAATCACGCCGGTCTACAGAGACTTCTTTCTTGAACTCAATGCCAATGTCATCACGACGCCCCCAGGCGAGGTTTACAGTGCTTTGGAGAGAGGTGTAGTCGATGGATATGGCTGGCCCATTGGTGGGATTTTTGATTTGAATTGGCAAGAGAAAACCAAATTCCGTGTGGATCCTGGTTTTTACGATGCCGAGGTTTCTCTTTTGATGAACTTACCCGCTTTCAAGCGCCTAACGGAAACACAAAAGGCTTACCTTCAAAAACAACTGCTTGCCTTAGAGGCAGAAAATACCTTTTGGGCAAAGTTCACCAATGAAGAAGTTGCTAGGCAATCCAAAGCAGGCATTCAAACCATTAGTTTTGATGCCGCCACTTCAAAGGCTTTTAAGGATAAGGCCTATGCGGTGGGCTGGGCCGCTGCACAAAAACAAAATCCTGAGATTGCATCCAAGTTCAAGGCCCTATTTAGCAAATAATTGAATTGAATGGATCGCTTGTCTCATCTTTTCGGTCAATTCATTGCCGCATTGGCTTGGCTGGGTTGTGCACTTCTTTTTTGTATGATGCTCATCATCGTCACCGATGTGTTGCTTCGTGATTTGGCCATTTCATTCTTGCCCAAAGGACTCGCTTGGAGCAATGAAATTTCGGAGTTGATGCTCTATTTAATCACCATGTGTGTGGCCCCTTGGTTGCTCAGGCAAGGTCAGCACATCCGTGTGGACATCGTCCTTCAAGCCATCCCAGCAAAATTGGCGTGGTGTTTGGAGTGCGTGGGGGACCTGATCGGCTTGGCATGTTGTGTCTTGATCATGTTCTATTCTTTCAAGGCCAGTCTTCACAGCTACGAGTCAGGTGCTTTGAGCATCAAAACCCTGGTCACACCCGAGTGGTGGAGCTTGGCACCCCTTCCATTTGTCTTCCTACTCTTGAGCATCGAAATGCTTTTTCGCATGCGGCGTCTTTATCAAGGGCCACGGGGTCCTCGGCACGATGCAGTCAGTGCCTCTTGAGTCGTGTCTTTAATTGATAACCCAAAGCAAATCGCATGAATAATTGGCAAATCGCCGCTTGGTTGATGTTGGGGGGGTCAACGGTTTTGCTTTTTATTGGGATGCCCGTTGCACTGACCTTCATATCCATCAACCTCTTGGGTGCTTGGCTCTATATGGGGGGAGAGCCTGGTCTCATTCAACTGGCAAGAAGCAGTGTGAGTTCTGTCATGGCTTTTTCGCTCACGCCCATCCCTTTGTTTGTGTTGATGGGGGAGATTTTGTTTCACACGGGTCTGGCGCTGAAGGTCATCGAGGGCATTGAGCGACTGATCGTTAAAGTGCCGGGTCGACTCTCGGTGGTGGCGGTGGTGGCGGGCACCGTTTTTTCAGCCATCTCTGGATCCACCATCGCGACCACTGCAATGCTGGGCTCTTTGATGCTTCCGGTGATGCTCGCGAGGGGCTATCACCCAACCATTGCTGCAGGTCCCATCATGGCCATTGGCGCCGTGGATATGTTGATCCCTCCGTCAGCCTTAACGGTTTTGCTGGGATCCCTCTCTGGCATTTCCATTTCAAAACTATTGATTGGCGGTGTGATGCCAGGCATTGTCTTGTCGATGGCTTTTGTTTTATGGATCGTCACCCGTGTCAGCATCTCACCTGAGTTGGCGCCAGAGGACGATCACGAGGTCAGTTATCACGGTTGGCAGCGTTGGAGCCTATTTTTTGGCTATGTCTTGCCAACACTTTCCATTTTTGGCATCGTGGTGGGGGCTTTGGCCATGGGGTGGGCCACACCAACTGAATGTGCCGCTGTGGGTGCCTTTGCCACTCTGGTGCTTGCACTTGTCTACAGGGTGTTGAGTTTTGAGGCGATGGTCAAAAGCTTGAAAGGAACCGCTGGGATTTCCGGCATGATTTTGTTCATCATTTTAGGGGCCACCACCTTCGCACAAATTCTGTCCTTTTCTGGCGCCAGCACAGGCATGGTTCAGTTCATCACGGGGCAGGGTCTGTCAACCAACGCCATCATCCTTGGGATGATGTTGATCTTGATTTTTTTAGGTGTTTTCGTCGACCAAGTCAGCATGATGATGATCACCTTGCCGATTTTCATGCCTTTGGTGCAATCTTTGGGAATTGATCCCATTTGGTTTGGGGTGATGTTTTTAATTTGCATGCAACTCGGACTCTTGTTGCCGCCTCATGGTTTACTGCTCATGACCATGAGAGGTGTTGCCCCAGCAAGTGTGACCATGGGACATATTTTTATGGCCGTTGTGCCCTACGTTGTGATGAGCATTTTGCTCCTCGTTGCCGTGTTCTTCGTGCCAGCCATCGCGACGTGGTTGCCTCAATGGATCGGCTGATTTGAGCAAGTCGTGTTAGGCCTATTTTTTTTCATTCACCGTATGCTGTTGTCTGAAACGACCAAGCCATCAGTGATGCGTACACATTCATCGTGTCCTTGTTTTTCCCTGAATGGATGCCTTTGATCTCAATCTTTGAACTTGAGTTTAAATACCAAGTAGAGCAAGGACAAACCAATGATCACCAGCAGCACCAATGACCAAGCGTTGAGCAAACTCCAGCCTTGGGTGGTGACCAAGGCGCCAGAGCCAAACGAGGTGAGGGCCATGGTTGAAAAAACAAAGAAATTGATGGCCGCTTGCGCCTTGTTCTTTTCCTCGGGTCTGTAGGTTGACATGGCCATGGTGGTGGCTCCGGTAAAAAGAAAGTTCCATCCCACGCCCAGGCAAATCAATGCCCCAAGAAAATGGCTCAAATCCTCACCATTCAATGCAATGGCCACGCACAAGGCATTCAAAACCAAGCCCGTGAGCATGATTTTTACTTTTCCAAATCGTTTGATGAGTGAGCCCGTAAAAAAACCAGGCGCAAACATGCTGATCACGTGAAACTCAAGAACCAAAGCGGTGCTGGAAAAGGGATGTCCACAGACCTCCATGGCAAGAGGCGTTGCGGCCATGAGTAAATTCATGATCCCGTACCCCAAGGCCGCGCAAATGGCCGAGACGATAAAAATGGGTTGAGAGATGATCTCTTTGATGTCTCTTTGTGGTTGTGCACCCTCGCGAGCGGCCTCTTCAGTGGGAAAGTCGATGAATTGCATCAGCACAATGCCCGTGAGTCCGACCAAGGTCAATGCCAAATAGGCACCCACAAAAGGAGCAGAAAGAATATTTTTCGTCCAAGTCGCCAAATTGGGGCCAATGACGGCGCCTATGATGCCACCAGCCAAGACCCAGGAGACCGCCTTTTCTTTGTGGACGTCGGCTGTTAGCTCAGTCGCTGCAAATCGATAAAGTTGCGCATTGGCGCTATAAAACCCAGCCACCAAGGTGCCCGTGCTGAGAAGCCAAAAATTCTTGGTCCACGCCGCATAGGCACAAATGAGAGAGGAGCAGATTGCAACGATCAAGCCCAGTTGAAAGGATTTTCTGCGCCCAAAACGCGATTGAGCTTTGGAAACCAGGGACGTTGAGAGGGCACTGCCCACCACATACCCCATCACGGGAAGGGTTGCCATCCAAGCAATGGGCGTGAGACCCAGTCCCACCAAGCCGTTGATGGCGATAAAGGTAACGTTGTTGGTGAGAAACAAGCCTTGGCATGCGATCAATAGAAGTAGATTTTTATTAAGAAAGGGGGTTGATGGCATGAGGGGCTTGTCGTTTGTGAGGTGGAAAAGCAATTGAGCCTGCATTTTACCCGCATTAATTTGCAGGCTTTGCGATGCTCAATGCGGCGCACGAAGTCACCCCAACCAGACATTTATGTTCACGCCTGTTGGTTTCTTCAGGTGGTAAGAGGCGAGTGCCGACTTGGTGCTTTTTCGCCCAATCACTCAAGGCTTTGTCGCTTAGACAATCAATGGATCTTTGTCCAATGCATCAAAGAAGGCACTTATCGCTTTAAAGCAATTGTTTGGCAATAAAATTTTTGACTGTTTTGCGGGCAAGATCGGTTTGAATGCTCTCAACTGCAACCCATTCATGCTCACTCTTTTCGAAAATCAAGAAGGTACAGTCTCCGCCTGCAGCTTGATAACTTTGTGCAAAGTGTTTTTGGGTTTCAGGTAGAACATTGTCATCGAGCTCGCCTTGCATGATCAGCAAGGGGATGAGTTTTTTGGGGGCCAACTTTTTGTCCAAAATGGCTTGAGGACTCGATTCGTAGATGGTTTCCCAAGGCTTGAAATAGTTCAAGTTGTTCTTGATCATGTTCTCGCGCTTGTGATGGATGGCATTTTCGTACCTTGCTGGAGGATTGCTGATGGGAGAGCGTGTTGCCAGGTATGAAAAGGAGGCGTCCAGTTGTGGGTTGGGGGCAAAGGGAATTTTTGCGAACAAGGGCTCATTGGGCTTGAGGGACAACAATTCACCAACATGGCCACCGCTTGAGCTGCCGTAAACGCCCAGTGTGCTCACGTCTCCATTCCATTGCTTGGCATGGTGTTTGACCCAACGCACGGCATAGTGAGCGTCTTGAACATTGGCTGGGTAGGGGCGATCCCCCGCCAGCGTTAAATCAACCGCAATGACCAAGACGCCACTTTTTGCAATGGCCGCGTCCATGGGTTGTTCTGCAAGACGATCTTTGTTGTTCCATGCGCCACCATGAAAATCGATCAATGTCGGGAAAGGGCCGTTGCCTTTAGGCTGGTAGATCCTTGCCTTTAGAGATCGACCTGTTTCGCTCCTTAAGTACTCTAGCTCAGAGATGTCAATGGCCACTTGTGCATTGGGGTCGTAATTCAACTTGGGCTTGCCAGTCTGAGCAAACGACACGCACAGGCTAGAGCTGCCGAGCAGGATGCAAAAAAGTCGAAACAACAAGGCCTTGGTCGATGCATTCAAAATAGTCATTGTGGCGTGCTTTCAAGTGAGCTAAGTCAGTTCAATCATTATGGGCGCATTCATGCTGACAAGGTCGCTCATGCGTCTAGATTTGCATTGGGATTAACACCGATAGGCAGCCTCTCATGTGAGTTCGAGGCGTTTGAGCATTTCTTGGGCGCTGAGTTGTCTGACTCTCAGCTTCTTTTGCTTGCCGCTCTCACCTGAAATGAGTTCGATGCAAGCGTTGTTCAGGCCAAGTCTTTTGGCAAACCATTTTTTAAGTTCGTCATTGGCTTTGCCGTCAACGGGGGGGGAGGCAATGCGAATCTTCAAACGATCGGCATATTCCCCTTGAATTTCTGTTTTTTTCGCCCCTGGTTGACAAAGAAGGGCAATTTCAAGCCAATGCCCTGTTTTATCGCTGTTTTCCTTGAGCCACGGCGGATTCATGTCGGGTGTTTACAAAATTAATGAAGAATTCAGTTTAATATACATACAAATAAAGAGTTGAGTGGGTCATGGGTAAATTAATCATCTTTGCAGGACATGCCGGCACAGGCAAAACAACCGTTGCCAAAAAAGCCATGCCCAAGCTCATTGAGAAATGTCAGCATCCTTTCATCTTTTTGGACAAAGATACGGCCTATGGGGCCTTCAGTTCACATTTGCTGGGCGTGTTAACGGGCAATGAAGAGGACCGCGATAGCCCAGTTTATTTGGATAATTTCCGAGACTGGGAGTACTCTGGCTTGGTAGACATCGCCAGAGAAAATTTGGAGCTCGGTGTGGATGTGATCCTGGTGGGCCCATTTTCAAAAGAAATTCAATCTTTGCACATGTTTGATACGGTATTTCTGCGCTTGCCCTCAGAGACCGAGATCAAAGTGGTTTGGGTTGATTTGGACGTCTTGGAGGCTAAAAAACGAATTGAAAAAAGAGCCGATCCAAGGGACAAATGGAAGATCGAACACTGGGACGAGTATAAGAGGCGTCGAATTGAGCCGCCGAAACATCCTCAACTGTATCGATTTGATAATACTGAATTTGATCAAGCGAAATTTGACGCCATGATTGATTTATTGGCCACACCTTGCCATGCTGGTCCTTGTTAGAATTTTCTTTTTTCTGGGCTTGTTTGCAAGTCTTCTTTGCTTTGCACTTTTTCTGAAAGGGCGGGGTGAGCATTACAAGCGTCTTGGCTTAAAAACCATGATGGGGACATTAATTTTGACGGCGACTTTCTTTTTGATCGCCATTGTTCAAAAAGTGTTTTTAGAGAACTAAGAATCCCTTGTCAGAGTACGACTATATTTAAGGATGACTTATGCAAATAGATAAAAACCTGTTCTTGCTTGATCACCCCTTGATTCAGCACAAATTATCTTTGATCCGGCGAAAAGACACGAGTTCCATCTTGTTCAGACAACTCGTGAATGAGTTGTCTTCGCTGATGGTTTACGAGTTAACACGCGACATGCCCACACAATTGGTCCAAATTGAGACTCCCCTTGAAAGCATGATGACGCCGGTGATTGATGGTAAAAAACTCGTCTTTGCCAGTATTTTGAGGGCCGGCAATGGGATATTGGACGGTGCTTTGTCTGTTGTGCCGGGTGCAAGGGTGGGTCATGTTGGACTTTACCGTGACCCCGATACCTTGAAGGCGATCGAGTATTACTTCAAGATGCCCTCCAATATGCATGAAAGAGATGTCATTGTCGTGGATCCCATGTTGGCCACAGGCAATTCAGCCATTGCGGCCATTGAACGCATCAAAGCCCTAAAGCCTCGGTCCATCAAATTTTTATGTTTGCTGACCTGCCCTGAAGGTGTATTGGCGCTTCAAAAGGCCCACCCGGATGTGGCCATCTACACGGCCTCTATAGATAGGCAGTTGAGTGATCATGGTTACATTCTGCCTGGACTTGGTGATGCGGGGGACCGCATCTACGGCACGAAATAAACGGGGTTGAGACTAGAATCAAATGGCTGCAGGGTGATGAGCGCTTTGAGTTGCCCTTTGTTTTGTCGAGCCATTTTTTAACGTTGAGGTGTTTTAATGTCATTTGAATACTCTGAAAAAACGCAGGATTTATTGGCCCGATTGAATGCTTTTTTCGACGCGCATATTTACCCCAATGAAGGCCGGTATCACGAAGAACTCCAAGCTGCAAGAGACAGGGGGAATGCATGGCTGCCCTTGCCTTTGATTGAAGAGCTTAAAAATAAAGCCAAATCACAGGGCCTGTGGAACATGTTTTTGCCCCATGTTTACAAAGGGCACGGAGGGATCAGTAATTTGGATTACGCGCCACTTTGTGAAGTCATGGGTCGCGTGATGTGGTCGGGGGAAGTGTTCAATTGCTCGGCACCCGATACAGGCAATATGGAGACATTTGCAAAATACGCGACGCAAGCGCAAAAAAGCCAGTGGTTAGAGCCTTTGCTGGCAGGCGACATCCGGTCTGCCTTTTTGATGACCGAGCCATCGGTGGCTTCTTCAGATGCAACCAACATTCAATGCAGCATTTTAAAAGACAAGGATCATTACGTCATCAATGGACGAAAGTGGTTCAGCTCAGGGGCAGGCAACCCCAACTGCAAAATCTTTATTGTCATGGGCAAGACCGATCCCGATGCGCCCAGGCACACGCAGCAATCGATGATTTTGGTGCCTCGTGATGCGCCCGGCGTGACCATCATGAGGCCCTTGACCGTGTTTGGCTATGACGATGCGCCCCATGGGCACATGGAGATCAATTTAGACAACGTTCGTGTTCCCTTAGAGAATGTTCTTTTGGGCGAAGGTCGTGGCTTTGAAATAGCACAAGGCCGACTCGGCCCTGGTCGCATTCACCACTGCATGCGCTCCATCGGTGCGGCCGAACGGGCTTTGGAGACCATGATCGATCGTCTCCAATCAAGAATCGCTTTTGGGGGTCCCTTGTCCAGTCAGTCCATTTGGCATGAGCGCATTGCTGAGTCCAGGTGCATGATTGATCAAGCCCGTTTGCTCACGCTCCAAGCAGCACACAAAATGGACACGGTGGGCAACAAGGCTGCCAGAGCTGAGATCTCTATGATCAAAGTCGTTGCACCCAATGTGTCTTGCAAAGTCCTCGACTGGGCCATTCAGGCCCATGGCGGTGCAGGCGTCAGTTCAGACTTTTGGTTGGCCGAGGCCTATGCCCACCAGCGCACGGTGAGATTGGTCGATGGCCCCGATGAGGTTCATCGCAATGCCATTGCCAAAATGGAGTTGGCCAAAAGGACTGCGATCAAAGAATTGAAAAAAACCGCTGTTTGATACCGTCCCCATCCATGGGGGGTGGGGCGGGTCTTGCAAAACTGGGTGAACCCGGCTCAAAGACACCTGTGTCTAGCGGAGATTTTCATCAAAAATTGCAACAGCGCGTGTCCAACCTGCCGAGGCACCTCTAATTTTGTGTGGAAAGCAGCTGATAAAAAAACCGTTGGCGGGTAATACCTCTAAATTGTGCAGCTTCTCGATGTGGCAGTAACCAATGTCTCGACCTGCTTTGTGGCCTTCCCAGATCAAGGAGGCATCTTGAGTCGCTTCATATTTCTTGGCCGTGTGCACAAAGGGCGCATCCCAGCTCCAAGCGTCCGTGCCCGTCAAACGGATGCCTTTCTCTAAAAGATACATCGTGGCTTCATAGCCCATGCCGCAGCCACTTGAAACATAGTCATTGTGCCCATAGCGCGAGCCCGCTTTGGTATTGATCACAACAATTTCTAAGGGTTTTAAGGTGTGCTGAATTCTTTCTAGTTCAGTCTCAACATCTTTGGCCGTGACGACATAGCCATCAGGAAACGCTCGAAAATCAAGTTTGACCGCTGGTTGAAAGCACCACTCCAAGGGGACTTGATCAATCGCAATGGCGGGTTTTTTCTCTCCCAAAGACTGATCCATGGTTGAGTGAAAGTGGTAGGGCGCATCTAAGTGGGTGCCATTGTGAGTGGAGAGTTGAACACGTTCAACGGCCCAACCTTCGCCATCAGGCAAGTCGGTTTTCTTGAGCCCTGGGAAAAACGGCTCAATTTGCTCATAGGTGTTCTCGTGGGAGAAGTAATCGATTTTTGGCGCAAATGCTGGCGGGTCGCTCACCACATCGTTTTCTAAGAAGATGGACAAGTCCACAAATTTTCTGGTCATCAAGGCTCCAAGGCAAGCGTTTTCGTGTTTAAACTGAGGGCTCGGTCGTTGTGCATTACCACTGCCAGTGGCAGGTGTTTGCAAACGGTTCATTCTACATAGAAGCCTCGCAGAGGTGAACGGGGGGAAGCCTGTGACGAAGAGACTGCAAAAAAAAGTTGCCATCATCACTGGAGCGAGTCAGGGCATTGGCCTAGAGATGGCAAAAAGCTTTGCCAAAGAAGGCGCCAAGCTGTGTTTGATTTCTAGAGGACAAAAAGCCCTGGAGGCCTTGCAGCTTGAGTTGGACTTGCCTCAAAGCGATGTGATGATTGTGCCGATGGACGTCGTTGACAAGGGGGCTTGTGATCAAGCCGCCCGGGCCTGTGCAGATCGCTTTGGCGGTATCGATGTCTTGGTGAACAATGCGGGCATTTATCGATCTAAATCTTTTATGGAGCACACAACCGATGACTTCCAGCAGTTGATGGCGGTCAATGTCTATGGCGCAGTTCACATGGTTCAGGCCTCTTATGAGTTTTTGCAGCAAAGCGCTTCACCCCGCATCATCAACATGGCCTCAACCGCAGGCAAGTGGGGCTCCAAGAACCAAAGTGCTTACAACGCCAGCAAGCATGCATTGATTGGTTTGACCCGTTGCTTGGCCTTGGAGTTTGGCTCGCATGCAATCACCGTCAATGCGATTTGTCCAGGTTTTGTTCAAACCCCCATGCTGGAGGATTTGAAGTCGAGTGCATCTCAAAGCGCTGGGATGAGTCAAGAGGCGTTTTACAGCGCGGCTTTGGGTCGTATTCCTTTGGGTCGTGTCATGCGACCCGATGAAATTGCCAAAATGGCCGTCTTTTTGGCCAGTGAGGATGCCTCAGGCATCACGGGTCAAAGCATTCACGTTGATGGGGGCATGGTTTTTAGTTGAGCACGCCTGCAGGCTTAGGGGTTCTCTTTGAGCACTCGCCTGAGGAATTGGGTCGCCAAGGTGGGACCCAGCCCATTGCTGGGGGGAATGGTTTGACCGCTTCTTTTGACAATGGCGTGAACTTTAAAATTGTCATACAAAGCGTCATAGATCGGTGTATTGGCTTTGATCACCGCTTCATCGCTCAGATGGCTGAGCATCAAGCCTTCTGACACGGCAAGCAAACCCACTGCAATTTGTCCGTGGACATCCTCCTTGGAGGGTTGGTAGTCATGCAGCACGTGGTCGACCCCTTTTTGAATCACGCTGGCCAACTCTTCAAGCGCACTGTCATGGATCAGGTGTTTTTTGAGTATTTTTTGAAAAGTGGTGCCGTTCGCATCGTGAGGGCTCAACTCCGTGTTGGGAATGGAGAAGGCGACGTGGTCCAAGGGTCGACTGTCCTCTTGGCCCCAAGGGATGAAACTAAAGGAGGCGGCTGGGTCCACGAAGCGTTTGATCAACCAAACGCAAGCCATTCTATCCAAGTGAACATAATCTCTGGTGACCCATTTCATGTTGAAATCCTATAGCGAAAGAAGCCCATATTTTAAATCCAACACACCCAGTCTAAACCCTATGGCTTGATGTTAAAAAGTGGCTGGCTACCCATTAACCATGATGGTTTTGGCCTGGGAAATGGTTTAGAGTCTTGGTGAAATGCTTTTTAGAATTGATTTCATTTGAGGCTCGACGCACTTGAGACGCTCTTCAGAGACCCTGGTTCAACAATCCTTTCAATTGTCCACGTCAAACTCAACTTTTTTTATCTCTCACCTGTCCACAAAGGAGCTGAGCTCAAATGTCTATTTTTGAACTTGATCTTGAAAAAAATAAAGCCAATCACGTTCCATTGTCTCCTGTGAGCTTTGTGGAAAGGAGCGCTGAGATTTATGGCGATCTAACGGCTGTCATTCACGGCAAAAGACGCTACACATGGTTGCAGTGCAGGAATCGCTCAGCTCAGTTGGGTGCCGCATTAAAGCACCTGGGCGTGGGTAAAAATCAAACCGTCAGTGTCATGCTCTCCAACACGCCTGAGATGATTGAAGCTCACTACGCGGTGCCAGCCATCAATGCGGTGCTCAACACGCTCAATACGCGACTGGATCCTCAATTGATTGCTTGGCAATTGAACCATTGTGAGTCCTCTGTATTGATCACGGATTTGGAATTTTCTTCGACCATCAAGGTGGCGCTTGATATTTTAAAACGCGATTTCAATCGCGAGCTCAAAGTGATCGATGTGTGTGATTCCGAATACCACGAGCCGGGCGAGAGGCTTGGAACTTGGGAGTATGAAAGCTTGTTGGACGCTCATGAGCCTTTGACATTGCTTGAAGGCCCCGCAGATGAGTGGGATGCCATTGCCGTGAGTTATACCTCGGGCACGACAGGCGACCCCAAAGGGGTGGTGACGCATCATAGAGGTGCGTATTTGAATGCAGTCTGTCACTCAAGCACATGGACATTGCCGCATTTTTTGGTGTATTTGTGGACTTTGCCCATGTTTCACTGCAATGGATGGTGCTTTCCTTGGACGGTCGCCATGCTGGGTGGCACGCACGTGTGTTTAAGGCGAGTCGATGCGCAACACATTTTGAGCGCCATTGCAGAGCACAAAGTGGATCACTACTGCGCGGCACCCATCGTTCACAATCTCATACTGGCCGCCCCACAATCCTTGCGTGACGGTATTGGGCATTCTGTCAAAGCCATGGTGGCTGGGGCTGCACCACCCGCGGCCATGATTGAGGGCATGGCCAAGATTGGCTTTGACATCACCCATGTTTACGGTTTGACAGAGGTTTACGGCCCAGCCGGCGTTGCCGCCAAGCGAAACGCCTGGGCAAAAGAATCCTTGTCTGAGCAAACCAGGCTCAATGCACGTCAGGGGGTGAGGTATGTGTTGCAAGAAGGCATGACCCTCAAAGATTCCCAGAGCATGGAGGATTTGCCCGCAGATGGGCAGACCATGGGAGAGATCATGTTCAGGGGCAATATTGTGATGAAAGGCTATTTAAAAAACCCACAAGCCACAAGAAAGGCCTTTGAGGGGGGGTGGTTTCACACCGGTGACTTGGCCATCATGGAGAGTGACCGGTATTTGAAGATCAAAGACCGAAGCAAAGACATCATCATCTCGGGTGGGGAAAACATCAGCTCTCTCGAGGTGGAGGACGCTTTGTACCGACACCCGGCTGTCATGGCCTGTGCTGTGGTGGCCAAGCCCGATGAGAAGTGGGGTGAGACGCCCGTGGCGTACATCGAGCTTAAAACAGGTGAACAAGTCAGTGCCGAGGACTTGAGAGCGCATTGCAAGGCCCTCTTGGCCAACTACAAGGTTCCCAAGGATTTCCGCTTTGAGGCGATCCCCAAGACCTCCACAGGGAAGATACAAAAGTTTGAGCTCCGAAAGCGCGCCGAGGCGACTTAGTTTGTTCGATGCTGTTCAATCGCAGTTCAAAAGCAATTCATTTCCAGTCAATGATACCCAGCTCACGTTTGCATTCGTTGAGTCGTTTGTCTTGAACTTGCGCGGGACTTAATCGCACATTCTCTCTTTGATAAAGCCACTCCAAATTTTGCATCCATTCGTTGAGCGTGTCCGCAGAGTTGTTCTTGAGTTTCATGATCTCTATCAGGTTTTGCTTGATCTCCCCTCGAGAGAGGCCTCGCTGCTTGAGCTCTGCAATCTCTTTGGTGATGTTGGCCTGTGTGGCGCACTTTTGTGCATCTTGTGCCAAGCTAGCGCAGGCCAAGAAAAGGCTTAAAACCAGACCCAAGCATTTGGTGTGGAGCAGGGCGTTGTAAGGGGGCTTCAAGGTCGAGTCCTGTTAGTTTTTTCGCATACCAAGTCGTACAACGACCCCCACCACGATGAAGGCGCCGAAGATTTGAAGTGCAGAAATGGATTGAGACAAAATGAGCCAAGCCATGACCAATGCAAAGATGGGCTCCAAATTCAAAATGGCAGAGTTGCCAACCACGCCAAGCTTTGGCAAAACGGTGAACATGATGGTGATGCCACTTGCATAAAAGATGCACAGACCCAGCA
Source organism: uncultured Burkholderiales bacterium (assembly GCA_903861115.1). Classification (GTDB taxonomy): domain Bacteria; phylum Pseudomonadota; class Gammaproteobacteria; order Burkholderiales; family Burkholderiaceae_C; genus Limnohabitans. The sequence continues at coordinate 32,345 of CAIOTD010000169.1, read as the reverse complement.
AGCCCAGCCACCCTTGCATGGCGTTGGGCCATTGAAACGCCCCCATGCTTTGCGTCGCAACAAATGCAAGCAAAGTGACAATCCACATGGTGGAGGCTGTTCTCACGCGGCCATCCAGCCCTTTGGTCTCAAATTGAATGAGCACAAGTGCCAGCCCAAAACAAGCGGAGGCCAGCATGGCACAAGCGACGCCCACACCAATCACTTGCCACTGTGCCTTCGCGCCTAGTCCAGAGGCTGTGCCAGTGATGTCCAGCGCCAAGCCTAATCCCAGGAGCATGACAGGCATCAATTGCAAAACGATTTTTTCAGGCGCATTTTTATACAAAACCTTGGCCCAAAAAGCGGTCCACAGCGGGTAGCTGTTGAAAGTGAGCAAAGCCAAGGAGACGGGCAGTTTGGCCACGGAGGTGTACAGCGCCGCACTTTGCACGCCAATCACCAATCCAATGAGGGGCAAAAGTTTCCAGTGTCGACTTGTGATGGCGAGTGGGATTTTTTGAAAGTAGATCAATCCAGTCACAACGAGTGCGGTAAAGACGCTTCGAACGACCACTGCCGTTGAAACATCCAGGCCGTTGTTGAATGCAATTCTTGCCGCCACATGGTTGGATCCCATCAAAAATGCGACCAGCAAGAGCGTAGCAAACGCCAAGAGTGAGAGTGTTTTTTTGGGCTCAGTGCTTGACTTGCTCATGGTAATTTTTTGTTGTTGAGTTCAGAAGGGGTGGGCCAGCCCTGCAATTGAAGGCACGGGATGTATAGCGCTCGACAGGGACGATCCTTTTGCATTTTAGTCTTTTCTTTGGCGACAGTTGATTTAAGTCAAGGCCAGCGCTCAGGGATTGAACCATGATGAACTCACCAAGATCCAGAAAGCACAAAATGACTGAAATTGATCTGCGCCAACAAGAAGCTCAGCTCCTTAAGATGAGAGCCTCCATGCTCGAGAGGCTTCACCCATCCGAGGCCAAAGAAGTCGATTCTGCCCAATCTGCCTTTACCGTACAGAGCTTGGCGATCGAGCAAACCGAGCTCGAGCATGCTCAAAAGATCAGCTTGAAGGAAGATATCTATGCCAGGCAAGAGTTTGAATTAAAGGAGATGCAATCCATCGACCAAGCTTTGAAAAGAATTGAATTGGGCATCTATGGGGTGTGTCTTGATTGCGGCGAGACCATTGCGCTAAGACGTTTGCAAGTGGCCCCTGAGGCACCCTTTTGTTTAAACTGTCAATCCAGGCTGGAGCATTGAACGGCCCCTGCAGCCTGGTCCTGCCTCTTACGCTTGCCAAACACCAAAGCCCAGCGCTTTGAGTCGAATGGCCATGTCTACTTCCATGTATTGCGCATCCCCATAGGGCATGGGATTGTATTTTTCATAGATCTCTGGCATCAATCTGAGCCCATAGGTTTGGGCATATTTGTTGGATTGAATACCGGCCTTGTGTTTGTCAAAGCGGATGTCCGGGTCCAAACCCGTCATGCCCACATAGACGCAGGGTTGACCTGTGACATAGTCCGGATTGGCTTTTTTGAACTTGTTTTCATAAAGCACATCTTTCGATAGCTCAATGACGTACACACAATAGCGTCCCCTCATGGCGCAATGCCCGTCCATGTCAGGCACCCATGATCTGGGGGCGAAATGATTTTAGGGTTAATGCTGACCAAGTGCATGGTTTAAATCCAATAAGCTCAAACACAAGCGATGCCCCCTTTGGGCGTTCAGATCTTTCACTACTTTCATCCATCATACCCATGAAACATACGTTCAGAGTTTTTTTCATTGCTTGCCTGTGCTTTTGGATGTTTTTTCAGACGCCTTGTCTTCTCGCACAGGTCACGGATCGAAACATTGAAGAGATCAAGGCGGAGTCTTTGCTTCGCGCACAAAGGGGCGCCTATCCCTTGGGGGGCTTGGATGTCCAGGACGTGCAAAAGGGATTGTCCTTGATCAAAACCAGAAATCCCGATGAGTGGGCGCAGGCCTGGATCCAAGTGGCTGATCAATACATGGAGCAAGCCAAAAGCACGCAAGACGCGCAGGCGGCCAGTCAGTTGTACAAACGGGCTTGGCGGATCTATTATTTTGGTCAATGGCCCGCGCCAACCTCCAAAGGCAAACAACTCGCCTATGAGAAGGCCTTGAGCGCTTATTTGCAGTATGCGAAAAGCTTTGATCCACCGCTGGAGGTGGTCAAAATACCTTTTGAAGGGAAAGAAATCACGGGTTATTTGCGTTTGCCTAAAAATGCTCGCACTCCCGTGCCTTTGGTGTTTGCAGTCAACGGCTTGGACAGCCGCAAAGAGACGGTTTTTGAAAGCTACGCTGAGATTTTGTCTAAAGGGGTGGGTGTCTTTGTGACCGATGGCCCTGGGACGGGTCAAGCGCCCGTCAAAGTCAGCCCGAACGCCGAGCGCATGCTCTCTGCTTGCATCGATTACTTGACTGGGCGCACCGAGATCGATGCCAAACGCATCATTTTCTCGGGGGTGAGCTTTGGGGCTTACTGGGGGGCCAAAATGGCGATTGTAGAAAAAGCAAGACTTTTGGGCTCTGTTGCCCAGTCGCCCCCCGTGGATCAAACCTTCTCATCGGCGTTCATCGCCAAGAAGTTGAGCACGCCTGAATACTTGTTTGATTATTTACCGGCCAGTTTAAATGTCTATGAGGGCGTCAGCACTTTGGAGCAATTGCTGGCCTTTGCACCCAAGATGTCTTTGAAGGCCCAAGGTCTTTTGGACAAACCCACCACGCAGATGTTGGTGCTGGCCGGTGCCAAAGACACACAAGTGCTATTGAGTGACATTCAAATGCTCATGAGCTCTGGTGATCGACCCAAAGATTTTTGGGTCAATCCACTCGGTGGGCACTTGGGCCGAGAGGTCAAAGGATGGACCGATCCTGTGATATTCTCCAAGATCATCATTCCTTGGGAGTTGCGCTTGCTTGAGAGCTCTGGCTGGAAACCCTTAACCCCTTAAATCTTGAATGCTATAAATTCGATGAACAAACGTTTTTTACAACATGGACTGATGGCCCTTGGCGCGAGCTTGGCTTTTCTCGTCTCAGCCCCTTTGCTTGCACAAGTTCAGTCTTACCCCAATAAACCCGTCAAAGTCATTGTGACCTTCCCACCTGGAGGCACGCCAGATATTTATGGTCGGATTTTGGCCCAAGAACTCAGTACATTGTGGAAGCAGTCGGTCATCGTTGAGAATAAAACAGGTGCCAGCGGCATGATTGGAACCGACTACATTGCCAAATCAACGCCTGATGGCTACAACTTGCTCTTTGCCGCGGATGCATCCATCACGATTGCCCCCAACCTGTATGCGGCACCCTACAATTCGGTCAAAGATTTGACGCCGATTGTCAATGTGGCCTCTGGCCCCTTTGTGATGTTGGCCAACAGCAGTTTTCCTGCCAACACGGTCAAGGAGTTGATTGCCCTGGCCAAGCAGCAACCCGGTAAAATCAGCTATGCCTCCTCAGGGGCGGGCGGACAACAGCATTTGTCCATGGAGATGGTCAAGTCCATGGCCGATGTGAACATTGCACACATTCCTTACAAAGGTTTTGGTCAAGGCATCAACGATGTGATGGCTGGACATGTGCCCCTGATCTTTGGAGGCATCACCGCCTCCATTCAGCTCATCAAGGGTGGGAAATTAAAACCTATCGGTATCACGAGCGCAGTTCGCTCTAAGGCTTTGCCAAATGTGCCTGCCATTGCTGAGACGCTTCCTGGTTTTCGTGTTGAAGCTTGGTATGGTTTCATGGGCCCTCCCGGCATGAGCCGCGACTTGGTCCATAAAATCAATGCGGACGTGATCTCCATCATCAAACGGCACGACTTTCAAGAAAGATTGGCCGCAGACGCCATTGAGCCCGTGGGCAATACACCGGACGAGTTTGCTGCTCAAGTGGTGTCTGATTTGGCCGCATGGAACAAGCTGATCAAAACCGTCAACATCAAAGTCGAATAATTCAAAGATCAACCTGCCGCTCTAGGCGGGTCTGCTGAGCGGGCACAAAAAATAACCATGGTTCATTGAACTGAATCATGGTTATTTACCTTCTGAGCCCCTCCATCAAGAGGGCTTTGATTATCTCGCGGTGTATTTGATGTCAACGCGGCGGTTCTTCGCCCAGGCATCTTCGTTGTGGCTAAAGTCGACAGGCTTTTCTTTGCCAAATGAAACGGCCTCGACGTTGGCCTCTGACGCGCCTACGAGCTCAAGCGCCTTTTTAACAGCATCGGCTCTTTTTTGTCCAAGTGCCAAGTTGTACTCTCTACCACCGCGCTCGTCTGCATTGCCTTCGAGACGCACTTTGGCCGCTTTGTTGCCGGCCATGTATTTTGCGTGAGCTGTGACGATGACGCCATCGGCTTGGTTGATCGTGTATTTGTCAAAATCAAAAAACACGCTCTTTTTAGAAAGAGGTGAGCTTGGGTCGTCAAAGGGGCTGACCACCACTTTTGCCACGGCTGTTTGTGCTTTTGCAGAAAGATCCGCTTTGGGCTGAACTGGGGTCTCAACAGCGGCTTGGGGCGCTGGCGCAGGTTTTGTGCTTGAGCAAGAGGCCAAAACGGCCAAAGTAATGCAAGTCAGAAGTAATTTTGTTTGAATCATTGGAATCTTTCAGGTCAATGGAGTTGAATTTTTGTTCTTATTACGAGAATTCTAACCACAAAGCCAACGGTTTTTGTCCCTAAACGCTATTATTCTTTGTTAGGCGCCCTATCATTAACCCTTAAATCTTTTCACCATCTTTACAAAATACGCTCATTTGAAGACACAGAGGTTTTTTTTCATAATGGAGCCCTGCGTTTTTATCAAGCCTTTAAGCTTTTAAACTAGAACCTTTTGGAGCCCGTTTCATGATCGATTTTTACTACAACGCCGCCCCCAATCCGATGAAAGTGGCCCTTTTGTTAGAAGAGTTGGGTGTGCCCTTTGTGCCCCACCCGGTCGATACAAGGAAGGGGGAGCAATTTGCTGTGGATTTCACGGCCATCAATCCCAACAACAAAGTACCCGCCATTGTGGACGACGGTGTGGTGGTTTTTGACAGCAATGCGATCTTGCTTTTCTTGGCAGAAAAATACGGCCAGTTCATGCCTCCTGCAAGCGATCTTGCACAAAGAGCGAAGATGTATTCGTGGTTGATGTTCATTGCTAGTGGGGTGGGACCTTTTTCTGGGCAATCGGTTCATTTTCGTCATGCCGCGCCAAAGCCTCAAAATTACGCACTCAACCGCTATGATTTTGAAGCAAATCGACACTGGACAATTGTCGAAAACCATTTGAAAACCCATCATTACTTCTTGGGCGATGCGTACTCCATTGTGGACATGGCTTTTTGGGGTTGGGCTCGAATGATTCCTTATGTGTTGGGACTTGACGATGCATGGGCTCAGTTCCCGCACATCAAGCGCTTGCTCGATGAAATCAATTCGCGCAAAGCCGCGCAAAAAGCGGAAGGCTTAAAGACTCGACATGCTTTTAAAGCTGAGCTCGACGAGGAGGCCAAAGACTTCTTGTTTCCTCAAAACAAACGCTTAAAAACGAGTCCCCCATGAAAAATATTTTGATCATTGGCGCATCAAGAGGCATTGGCTTGGAGTTCGTTCGGCAGTTGTGCGCCAGTGGCGCAAGTGTCATTGCAACGGCAAGGGATCCAGTGGGCTTGGATCGGTTAGAAGCCCTTGGCGCCAAAGCACTGCAACTCGATGTGGCAAAGCCCAAAAGCATTGAGCAATTTTTAATCGCACTGAGCGCTGAGCGTTTTGACTGTGTGCTTCACGTGGCGGGTGTTTTTGGCCCTCGCTTAGATGCAATGAATGCCTTGACCCTTGGGCAGTTTGACGACGTCATGCACACCAATGTTGGATGTGTGGTTCAAATGCTGCCCGTCTTGACCCAGTGCTTGGTGCCCCATGGTGGCAAGTGGGTCAGTATCAGCAGCGTCATGGCCAGCATCTCTTTGACACAAGACAGCGCAGGTTGGGTCTACAAAATCTCCAAAGCTGCTTTGAACATGGCCATCCACAGCGCCTCCAAACAACACAAAGATTTGGTCCTGGTTGCGATGAGTCCAGGTTGGGTTCAGACCGACATGGGCACCAGTGCGGCCCCTCTCAGCGCCAAGACAAGTGTCACCAACATGCTCAAAACCATCGAAGCGCTGGGACCCAAAGACACGGGTAAGTTTCTCAACCACGATGGCCTCGAGTTGGGTTGGTGATTAAAGGCAAACACCTATACGTGTTTCAGCTCCTAAAAATTAGAATGATTTCATAACGTCACAAGGGGCAGTAAGATGAGATGGATCAATTGCTTGGGCATTTTTGTTGGTTTGATTTTTGTACTGGCGAGCAATGCCATTTTTGCTCAACCCTTTCCCAATAAGCCGGTCAAAATTGTTGTGCCATTTCCGGCTGGCGGCTCCGTGGATACTTTGGCTCGCGTGATGGGTCAAGCTTTGAGCAAAAAATGGGGGCAGTCCGTCATCGTTGAGAACAAGCCCGGGGGCGGCACCGTCATTGGTGGGGCGCTGGTCGCCAAAGCGCCTCAAGATGGCTATACCTTGCTCATCATCGCCAACAGTTTGGTGATCAATGCCAAGCTCAACACCAACATGCCTTATGACGGTTTAAAGGCGTTTGATCCCATTGCTTTGCTGACCTATTCGCCACAGGTCTTTGCGGTGAGCTCGCAAAGCCCTTACGCAACGTTCAAGGATTTTGTTGATGCGGCGAAAGCTCAACCTGGGGTCTTGAGTTACTCGACCGTGGGACCGTCCTCCACGCAGCACATTGCGGGAGAGTTGCTCAAAAAAATGGTGGGGATGGATTTGACCTATGTGCCTTTTTCTGGGGGCTTGTTGGCGGCGAATGCGGTGATGGGTGGGCACGTGAGTGCGGTGCTGACCAATTTGTCTGAGGTTTCAGCAATGATCGAAGGGCAAAAGTTAAGAGCTTTGGCCGTGACCACGCTTGGCCGACTCGAGGCGCTTAAAGGGGTGCCTTCTGTGCACGAGTTGGGGTACAAAGATTACGAGGCCGCAGCATGGTTTGGTGTGGCCGCTCCAGCAGGCACGCCCAAAGACATTGTGTCTAAACTCAATGAAGACTTTGCTGCAGCCTTAAAGGAGCCAGAGACGCAGCAAAAGCTTTTTGTGGCGGGACTCTATCCCTCCTATTTAAACAGCAAGGATTTCTCCCTCTACATCAAATCGCAGTTTGAAAAGTACGCCAAAGTCATTGATGAGGCCCAAATCAAGGCGCAGTAATGAACGCGATGGTTCGAGGGCGTTCATCACAACTCAATTTTGGTGCCTAATTCAATGAGCCTGCCAGAATCGACTTTAAAGAAGTCGGATGCTCGGGTTGAGTTTTGAAGCATCCAAATGAAGAGCGACTCACGCCACATGGCCATTTGTGGAATTTCTTTGGGGATCAAAGAGTCTCGGGCCATGAAGAAGGAGCATGACATCAAGGGGCAACTGAGGTCGTGGTGTTCTTTCAGCAAGGCCATCACGCGTGAAATATCTGGGGTCTCTTTAAAACCAAAGATGGCACGCACCAGAAACACATTTTTATGAATTTCACGAAGGCTGACCCTTTGCGCATCGGCCACGCGCGGGACATCCCAAACGCTGACCTTTAAAAAAAGAATTCTTTCATGCAAGACACGGTTGTGCTTGAGGTTGTGCAAAAAAGCGGGAGGCACAAAATCAATGTGCGAAGTAAAGAAAATAGCCGTCCCCTCGACCCGGTGGGGCGGATGCTCTATCAAGCTTGCCATGAAGTCTTCTATGTTGACGCCTAAGACAATGGTTTTTTCTCTGAGCAAATTGCGCCCTTGGAACCAAGTCATCATCATCAAATAGATGACGCAAGCAATGGCCATGGGGAACCAGCCCCCTTCAAGTATTTTTTCCGTGTTTGACAAAAACAAGCTGAGGTCCAAGAACACGAAGACACACACGATGGCGGCAATGCCCCCTTTGGGCCACTTCCATACGTCTCGCATGATCACCGCTAAAAGAAAGGTCGTCATGAGCATGGTGATCGACACGGCAATGCCGTAAGCAAAGGCCAAATGATCTGAACGCTGAAACGCAAGGATGGATAAGATCACAGCCAAGCACAGCAGCCAGTTGATGAAGGGCACATAAATGCGTGCAATTTTTTTCTCAGAGGTGTGCACAAGTTTCATTCTGGGAATGAACCCCAGCATGATGCCTTGACTGGTCATGGAGTAAGCACCTGAAATACAGGCCTGAGAGGCAATCACCGTGGCCACGATCGAGAACAAAACCAAACAAAAGACCCAATTTTCAGAGGCCATGGCAAAGAAGGGGTTACCGATATTTTCCGGGTGATTGATCAACATCGCCCCTTGGCCAAAGTAGTTAAGCACCAAGCACGGCATGACAAAGGCATACCAGGCGTAGCGAATCGGTTTGACGCCGAAATGACCCATGTCCGCGTACAAGACCTCGGCCCCTGTGATCACCAAAAAAATGGATCCACTTGCTGCAAATGCCATGGCTTTGTGTTGATGGATGAATTCGAACGCATAAAGGGGATGAATTGCCATCAATATTTGTGGATATGCAAAAATTTCATGCACACCCATGCCTGCAATGACCAAGAACCAAAGAAGCATCACGGGGCCAAACAATTTATTCACAACGCTCGTGCCCTTTTCTTGGAACAAGAACAAAAGGAAAACAATCAAGACCGTTGCGGCGATGATGTATTTGGAAAAGCTTTCTGAAGCAACGGTGATGCCTTCAACCGCAGAGAGAATAGAGATCGCTGGTGTAAGCACCGATTCACCATAAAAAAGACTCGCGCCAATGACACCCAGTGAAATCAAGAGCTTGGCTTTTGTTGAGTTGTTCTTTGTGTTTTTAAGTGCCAAAGCCAAAAGTGCCAAAATGCCACCCTCGCCATGGTTGTCTGCTCTCATGACAAAGAGCATGTATTTGACAGAGACCACCAAGGTCAAGGTCCAAAAAATGAGTGACATCACGCCAAAAATGGAGACCTCGTTCAACTCAATGCCGTGGATCGGATCAAAACAAATCTTGATGGCATACAGTGGGCTTGTACCAATGTCACCAAAAACCACACCCATGGCCATCAACGCGAGGGACAGAACACTTCCCCGAGCAATGTGCTTGTCTTGCTCAATGGATACGGGTCCCAGTTGTTTTGAGTTAGAAAGAGCAGGGTGACTGAGTGACATGAAGTTCGATGTTTTTGTGGGGACGCCTGATGGGCTGTGCTTGTCGCCAAGCTGACTTTTTCAAGGGCTATAGCTTAAGGCATGGTCAGATTAGAATCTAAAAAAGTCAGCTCTAAGCGCTTGACTCAGGATGAACACATCAAAAAATGAGACCTTTAGTATCAATATTTTTTTTGGATGGACTAAATGTAATGGTTGCCGTACATAAAGATCGTCTTGTGCCGATAATAAGATGTGTAGAGTGTGTTTGGGTTCGGATGTGCGTGCAGACTTCTTGCTGGTGTAGCAGTTGGTGCGCGACGATCTTGCGCAGGCGACCCCTTCACACTGAGCGAAAGATGGTGATGTTCATTTTTTCATAGGTCAACAGAACATCAAAACAAGCGAAAAGTCCTTCATGTCAGAAAACAAGCCTTTTATCGTCAGAAACGACACGCCCCACAATGTAGAGGTGGTGGCGGGCTCTTTGAATGCAAAGGGCAAAAAAAGCTGGGTCAAAGCCGGCGACGAGGACCCCAAAGGAAAAGTTGCGTCAGAAGAACACATCGATTTGGATCAGCATTTAGAAAATCTTTTGTCCTCTGATGAGGCAAGTTCGGGCAAAGCACCCGTGATTTCAAATGCGATCACCTCCGATGATTTAAAAATTGCGGTGGATGCTCAAAAAGATCACTTGCAAAAATTAGACGCGGCTGAAAGCTCAAACAATCTTCAGCAAGTCAAATCCTCCTTGCCATCCAAAGATCACCTTGAAGGCATGGATGTGGATCAGATCAAAGATCGGCGCCAAGCACTTGAACAAGACAAGGCCCAAAAGAACACCAGTCATCTGGAAAAAAATGATTCGGCATCCACCAACCAGCTCAAAATCGATCAAGATTCTTCAGACGATAATTTGCAAAAAGTAAGGGCTTCCAAGTTAGAAGACAACTTACAAAAAGCAGGCCTGGACAACGTCACCGATCACAAGCTCCAAATTGACGGGACTCAAGCCGGCAAGAACGTTCAAAGCATAGAACAATCAAAAACCTCAGAAAACAATGCGAAATTGGATTTGGCAAAGAGCGCCAACAATGTTCAATCGATCGATCAAGGCAAAAGCGCTGATAACCAGGCAAAATTAGAGGCTTCTCAAGCGGGCAACAATGTTCAATCGATCGATCAAGGCAAAAGCGCTGATAACCAGGCAAAATTAGAGGCTTCTCAAGCGGGCAACAATGTTCAGAGTGTTGCATCCCCAGTGGGTTCAGACAACGCCATCAAGTTAGACGCTTCAAAGGTCGCTGACAATGCACAAAAAGTGCCTGGCGAGCAAGCCCACAGCAACGATATTTCCCTGCAACATGATGCCCCGAGCAACAATGTGCAGCCCCTTCCTAAAGGCGAAGATGCTGACAATGTGGCCCACATTGAGGGCACGGTATACGAGCTCAAACAAACAGAGAAAGCCTACTCGGAAAAACTGGTTGACCGCTCGGTTGGCATCAAGGTCGATGCAATTGATGACAACAAGGTGCGAATTGATCCAAGCAATGGGTCAGACAATGCAGCAAACGTGGCCGCTGAAGTTGTCCAAGACCATGTCTTGCCCGTAGACGACAGCCATCCCATTGAAGACAACCATGCAAAAATTGATGCCTCAAGCATCAGCGATCGACGTGCAAAATTTGACGCCATTCGACGCGAGCGCAATGCCCCCAAGCTCGAGGCGTCGAGTCAGAGCGCGCAGTCTTTGCTCAAGACCGAGCCCTTGCAAACCAAGAAGGCCGTGATTGAACCGACCAAGGTATTGACGCAAGAAGAAAAAATAGCATTGGCTCGAAAGAAGAAATCAGATGAATTTCACGGTCGAGTCGAAGCCATCAAAAATACGGTGACCCAGTTGAACAACCAACTCGATAAGCTTGAGGACAACAGCGTTGAGTTGAAGAAAGTGCAGTACTGATACCTCAACCCTTTTGGGCAACAGTATAAAAAACGACCCTCTGATCCATTTGAAATTTTTACCTTCATGATAAAAAGTTGTTTGATTTTTTTGGCGTGCCTGTTTTGCACTCTGCTGTTTGCACAAGACAAGGTGGTCTACCACTTTGATCAAACCGATGTGCAAGCCCTCAAAGGGCTTAGAAATATGAGAAATCAGTTGGAGGCGGCGCCGGACACGAAAATCATTGCCGTCACCCATGCCCTTGGCGTGGACATGCTGATGCAAGGTGCGGTCGATAAAAACGCAAAGCTGGAGTACGCGCCCCTGATCTCTGACTTGAAGTCCAAAGGGGTGGTGTTTGAGGTGTGTGAGTACACCATGAAAAATAGAGGTCTGAGCAAAGACCAATTCATCCTGGATGCGGACTTCACAAGCTCTGGCGTGGTTCGAATCACCCGGCTTCAAAACAAAGAAGGCTTCGCTTACCTCAAGCCCTGAGCGTGCTCGAGGGTGTGGACCCATTGGACAATTTGCTCCTTGATGGGTTCAAGTGCTTTGGGTGCCTTGATGCGTCCAGCCAAAACGTGTTGCCCCTTGCTGTCGCTATCCTCAATGGAGATGAGCGTTTTGGACTGGCTCCCGAGTTGAGCAAAAGCGGTTTTGATTTTCTCCACATCAACCACACGGTCTCTTTCGCTGTACAAAACCAACAAAGGGCTGTTGAAATCTTGCAGTCGGCTGTTCCTGGCCAATTTAACCATATACATCATGGGAAAAAGGGACTCTGTTGGATAGGCGTCGTACCAGCCCAATTGTTCATCGGGCTCTGGTGATGCGCTCAGGTGGGTTTTGCCCTCGATCAAAAAGGCCAACTGCTCGCCCCACGGCGCCAAGATGATTTCAGCGCGCTTGTCTTTGGGCCCAAAGTTGGGGGAGATGAACACATGTGCCTCACGATTGCGAGCGTCTTGCGCATCGTGTGTATCTTTCGTGCCATGCATTTGTGATGCAAGGGCCGCGATGGTGGAGCCCGTTGAGCAACTGATCACCAGTACCCGCTTGCCAATGCGGTGTCCTATTTCCAAGGCCTCTAAATAGTCGTTCACCCAAAGATGGGGGGTGGCGTTTTTTAGATCTTCTGGGCGTTGACCATGTCCGCTCAAGCGCGTGTAGAACACATTGGCCTTGAGTTTGTCCGCGACCAATTCCGCCAGCGGTGCCGATTCAAGTCGAGAGGCGGAAAAACCGTGAATGTAGACAACAGACCAAGGAGTGGTCGCTCTTTCCCCGTTGGCCCAGACAATGGTTTTTTCATTGTTGGCTTTGATATTTTTAAAGGCCGACTCTTTGAGCTTTAGCCACCCATCCAACTCGCTCAGTCGCTCTGGCACATGGCGCTCAAGCTTAAAGTCGATGGGCTCATAAGAGGTGCGTGGACCTAAAAAAAAGGCCCCTAAAAAAAGCGCGCCTACAAGCAAAAGTGGCGTCGTTTTCAAAGCGTGCCCTTGTCAGCAAATGGATCAGCGAATGAATTGTTCAACGAAGTGCTCACCCAACGCCTGGCTTGAAAAGTGGGCCTTGTATTTTTCAATTCTTGTGAACACATCGTCGTATCCTGTGGCTTGTCCGTAGGGGTCCACATACATCAATGAGCCATGAACCGTAAAGAGGGTGATCATTTCTTGGCAATCATCGGGGACGATCAAGGTGTGTGTCTCGCCAGGCGGCTCAAAGATGAAGTCGCCCGCCTGAGCCCTCCAGTCGTGCTCTAAATAATGCCACTCGCCTTTGATGACGTAGGCGTGGACTTGGCCGGAATGTCGGTGCCTTTGCAGCAGTCCTGAGCGGGTCACACGCATGAGGTGGACATAGTAGCCGGCACTGACACTCAGCAGGATCGGTCTAGAGGTGATGCCCTCTGACAAAGGCGCCCAAAGACGGGGGTCGCCTTGAAGTGCATCTTTCACGATCAAGTCTGGCCGCATGCCCCAAGGTTGGGGTTTTTGGTAGGGCATTCTGTCTTCGATTGAGGGCGCTGAGGGGTGGGGGCTGGACATCGTTACTCCAAGGGGTTGAGGTCATGCGTTCAAGAGTTGTTCAATTTTGAGCGCATCGGTGCAAAAGCTGGCGATCCCTTCCTCTAGTTTTTGGCAGGCCATCGGGTTTTCTTTTAGACGTGCGTGAAAAGAGGCTTGGGTCAGTGTTATTTCTTCTAGGGCACTGTTGCTGGCGTCTTGGCTTTGTAGGGCGGGTTGAAGGTCCTCTTCGCTGCGCTGCAAGGCCTCCAAGAGTTCGGGACTGATCGTCAAGAGATCACACCCCGCCAGTGCTTGAATTTGCCCAATGTTTCTAAAGCTCGCGCCCATGATCTCGGTGGAAATATTGAATTTTTTGTAGTAATGAAAAATGCTTGTGACCGATTGCACGCCAGGGTCGTTGGGGCCGACATGGGCGGCTTCGTTCCACAGCGCGCCCATGTTCTTTTTGTGCCAATCGTAGATTCTGCCGACAAATGGGGAGATCAATTTGACGTGTGCTTGGGCACAAGCCACCGCTTGTTCAAGTGAAAAAAGCAAGGTCAAGTTGCAGTTGATGCCTTCACTTTGTAAAACCTTTGCCGCTTGTATGCCCTCCCAGGTGGAGGCGATTTTGATGAGCAACTTGCTTTGATCGATGCCCGCGTCCTTGTACAAAGCAACAATTCGTTTGGCGCGTTCAATGGTTTTTTGGGTGTCATAGCTCAGCCTGGCATCCACCTCTGTTGAAACGCGTCCAGGAATGATCTTTAGGATTTCTGTGCCAAACAGGACAATCAAACGGTCCATCAGCAGCTCAATGCTTTCGTGCAGGGGGTTCGCTTTGATTTGTTCGAGCAAGTGCTGATACTCGGGTTTTTGAATGGCTTTTAAAATCAATGAGGGATTGGTTGTTGCATCCTGAGGCAAAAATTGGCGCATTTGCATAAAGTCACCCGTATCGGCAACCACCGTGGAATATTTTTTTAGGGCTTGGAGTTGATTCATGATCTGGGTGTGTGAAGTGAGTGCACAAGTGCAATATTGGCCACGGAGCTTATAAAATGATGCCCAATTGTTTGTTATTACATTTTAGAAGAGAACGCTCTCCATGCTCCAAAAATTTATACCGTACCTGCTTGGGTTTTTCCTTTGTCCATGGGCTTGCGTTTCAGCGTTGGCACTAGATACTTACCCTAGCAAACCCATCAAACTGATCGTGACCTTTGTGCCAGGTGGAGGAGCCGACATTCTTGCCCGCTATTTGGCACAAGGCTTGAGCACTTCATTGGGCAAGCCCGTGCTGGTGGACAACAAACCAGGGGCAGGGGGTTTGATCGGCATTCAAACGGGCTTGGCGGCCCCTGCCGACGGGTACACCTTGACCTTGATTTCTTCAAGCTACACGGTCAACCCCAGCCTGTACAAGCTCAAATTTGATCCCGTGAACGACATGACGCCGATCGTTCAAGCCTCCAAAGGGCCGTTGCTGGTGGTGGTGAACGCCTCCCAGCACATCAAGACCTTGGCTGATTTCATTGCCAAAGCCAAAGCCAAACCCGCGCAATTGACCTATGCCTCATCGGGTTTGGGCAGTGCACTTCATTTGGGCGCCGCTCTCTTTGCCGATCAAGCAGGCATCAGCATCAACCATGTGCCCTACAAGGGAGGCGGCGCTGCTTTGAATGATTTGTTGGCCAACCAAGTCGATATTTATTTTGCTGCGACGGCCAGTGCGCTGCCCTTGGTGCAGTCTGGCAAATTGCAAGCCTTGGCGGTCACCGGCTCCAAACGCATCCCTGCTTTGCCCGATACACCCACCATCGAGGAGCAGGGCTTTAAAGGCTACGATGTGACGCTTTGGTACGGCATCATTGGCCCCAAAGGCATGCCTCAAGATGTCGTGGACCGGATCAATTCAGAGGTCAACACCATTTTGGCCAAAAAGGACACGGCCAGTCGCCTAGAAGCAGATGGTGCAACGCCCTCTGGGGGGACACCCCTTGAATTCAAAAACATCATTCGAAAAGAAATCGATCTGTGGAGCAAAGTCGTGACAAAGATTGGTGTTGTTCCTGAGTGAACAAGCTTGTGGGGCTTCAGTCTTGGGTGATGTTGTTCTTTTGGATGATCTCGGCCCATTTCAAGCGATCGATTCGGGCCATCGATGAAAACTGACTGGGTGTGCCCCCCATTCCCTCAGCACCAAAGAAACTCAGGCGATCCTTTAATTTGGGGTTGAGCAAAGCTTTGTTGGTTTCTGCATTGAGAAGATGGATGATCTCCACGGGCGTTCCTTTGGGGGCGTAAAGACCCCACCACGTATCGGATTGAAAGTTGGCCAATCCAAAATCCTTGCCCGCCTCCATCATGGTGGGCACTTCGGGGGCCAGTGCGGAGCGTTTTTTTCCGGTCACAGCAATGGCTGTTAATTTTCCGTCTAAAACATGGGGCATGGCAGAAACGATGCTGTCAAAGACCATGTGCACTTTGCCTGAAATGATGTCGGGGATGGCTTGGCCGGATCCCTTGTAAGGAATGTGCGTGATAGAGACACCGGCATCGGCTTTAAACGCTTCTGCGGTCAAGTGAATGATCGTGCCGTTGCCACTGGATGCGTAATTCAATTTGCCTGGATTGCTTTTGAGATAAGCGATGAGCTCTTTGAGATTGTTGACGGGAATGGTTTTGGTGAGCAAAAGAATGTTGGTGGCATTGGCCACATGAATGATTGGCACAAAGTCCGTGTCGATGTTGTAGGGGAGATTTTTGCTCAAGGAGGGGCCAATCGAGTGTGTGCTCGATGAGGTGAACAAAAGGGTGTACCCATCATCGCGTGCTTTGGCCACCAAATTGCTCCCAATGCTCCCGCCAGCCCCTGGCTTGTTGTCGATCACCACTTGTTGTCCGAGTTGCAAGGAGAGTTGTTGTCCGAGTGCGCGAGCAAGCAGATCGGTCGAGCCCCCAGCGGGAAAGGGGACAACCAAGTCAATCGGCTTGACGGGGTAGGTTTGTGAAAAGCCATTCAAGCTCACCAAGGCAATCGTTAAAGCAATCCATATATTTTTCATGAAAACAGGCCTAAAAATTAAAAAGTGAGAGATCAAGGAGGCGCGATGGGCAAGTCATTCTTGGATGATATTGTTTTTTTGGATGATCTCGGCCCACTTCAAACGATCGATTTTTGCCATGCTGGCTAATTGGGCCGAGGTTCCCCCCACGGCCTCGGCGCCCAGGAAGTTCAATCGATCTTTCATTTTGGGATTGATCAAGGCCTTGTTGCTCTCGGCGTTGAGTGCGCTCGTGATGTCCAGGCCTGTGCCTTTGGGGGCATACATACCGTACCAAGTTTCTGACTGGAAATTGCCCAGACCGAATTCCTTGCCAATTTCCATCATGCTCGGGATGTCGGGAGCGAGCGCAGAGCGTTTTTTGCTCGTCACGGCGATGGCCGTCAATTTGCCATCCACAACGTGTGGCAGCCCAGAGACGATGTTGTCAAAAATCATTTGAACCTTGCCAGAGACAACATCGGGGATGGCTTGGGTGGAGCCCTTGTAAGGGATGTGGGTGATCGATACGCCAGCATCGGCCTTGAACGCTTCACCCGCCAAATGGATGATGGTCCCACTGCCACTGGACGCGTAGTTGAATTTGCCAGGATTTTTTTTCAAGTAATCAATCAGTTCCTTCAAGTTGCTGGCGGGGACTGATTTGGAGACCAAAAGAATGTGGGATGCATTGGCCACATGAATGACAGGCACGAAGTCCGTGTCAACGTTGTAGGGCAAGTTCTTGTTCAAGCTCGGACCAATGGCGTGTGTGCTTGAAGTGGTGAATAAAAGGGTGTAGCCATCATTGTGGGCTTTGGCCACCAGGTTCGTTCCAATGCCCCCGCCAGCGCCCGGTTTGTTGTCCACCACCATTGGCTGACCCATTTGGCTTGACAGCTGTTGCGCCAATGCGCGAGCAATCAAATCCGTTGAGCCTCCAGGTGGGAAGGGAACAATCAAGTTGATGGGGCGAGAGGGATAGGTTTGTGCGTGGCCAAGAAGCCAAAGGAGGCCTGTGATGAAAAAGAGGATTGTTTTTTTGATGGACATGTTTGACAAAAGCTTGAGGAGCAGGGAGGGCGTGAGCAAGTGTCAACGCAAACATTCAAACGCAGCGGCGCCTTTGCGCCGCCGCTCACGAAACCCGTGGGGCAAGCTCGGGTGCCTATTCTCCTGGTTTCAGACGAGAGGGTTTGATGGTTCTTTGAACACCTGTCAAAAGCATTTTCATGTTTAAAAAAGTCTTTTGCAAGCTAAAAAGTTCTTTGAGCGACAAGAATTAAAAAAATAAAACCTGTGCACTCTTTTGTCGCACCAAGAGAGCCGACCACTGGCTGGTCGCATGCTCTCCATTGTTGCCCTGTGTTTTAGTCATGAATGGGTTCAAGCGCGGCGTATTTTCCCGAGATGAAGCCCTGTGTGGTGGCTCTCGCCAAGCCGTGCAGACTGAAGCCACCAGCTGACTCCCCTCCACAATAGAGGCCTTCTATCACTTGACCATTCATGTCGCAGACTTGGCACTTGGCATTGATTCTTAAGCCCGCTCTCGTGTCGTGAAGAACAGGTGTGGCCCAAGCTGCATAAAAGGGCCCCTTTTGTATTTTGTACTTGGGTTTTTCTTTGCCGAAATCCGCGTCAACGCCGGCGTCCACAAAGCTGTTGTAGCGATTGACCGTCTCCTCTAGGTTATCGGCAGGCATGGGCACGCGTTGGTGCTTCATTTTTATCTTTTCTGCCAATTCCTTGAGGCTTGGTGCACTGAAGAAAAAACCATTTTCTTCATCCGTGAAGGGCGCTGCGATGTTCCATTTCTCCCGAACGATCGCATCTGAATCAAAGATCGCCCAGATCGGGCCCCCACCATTGTGCCCATCTCCAATGCCTGCCATGGCCGCATTGAGGTAGTTTTTGGGATCCCATTTCATGTTCTTGGCGTTGAGGTAGGAGTTCGGTATGTAGTTTTTGTTCACGCCGTAGTTGTCCGAGGTGAACTGTCCACCGGTTTCGTCGTAAAACCGCTTTCCAATCATGTTGACCGTGATCACGTCATGCCAATCTTTCACCGTCAGACCAATGGAGCGTGCCTTGGGAAAGACCTCGCTGCCTGGATAGAATTTCAAGTTCACATAACCGAACTGCCCCCCGATGGTGCCAGGCTTGGTGATTCCTGAGCTGAATTCACCGGTGTTGTTGTAAAGCCCCCATAAAGAGGCACCAATGTTCATGGCGGCAATCTCGCCACTTGCATCTTGATACGACCAAGGTGTGCCCGCCACGCCGCAATACTCTTCTGTCAAACGAGGGTCGAACATGCGTCTAAAGTTGACATTTGATGTTGAGCCACCCGTGCCCAAGATCACGGCTCGCTTGGCTCTGATGCGAACTTGTCGGCCTTGAACGAGAGCGAGCACCCCTAAAACAGGTCCACTGGCGTGCTCTTTGCGGATCAGTTGAAGCATTTTGTGCTCAAGCAGGAATTGCACACCTTTTCGTTTTGCAGAGTCGATCAATGGGTGCATCAAGCCGTTGCCTGTAGACATGGTCTGCTTCACACTGGCGTCGGCGGGCTTTCCAGTCTGGATCAAAGGCCAATCCATGGGCGCGCAGTGCATCTCTCTGGGAACAGAGGAGCCCACTGAGTTGCCCCCCCGTGTGTCGGGTGCTTTGTCGACAAACACCACGCCATTGGCCAATACAAATTCACAGGTTTCTGCACAATGGTCTGCAAAGGCCCGAATGACCTCTCGGTCGTTGTATCGATAGTCGGGAAAGCCGTTGGCACTGACCACAGACCAATCGGTCAGGTCTTGAAAAACCAAGTCGGGCGAGTCTTTGACCCCCCATTTTTTTTGAAAGCTGGTGCCACCCCCCAGAGGCAAGTTGCCGCCACTGCAAATGGCATGTCCGCCCAGATGGTTTTCCGCTTCCAAGACCATCACACGGTGTCCCTCCTGTCTGGCTTTGAGTGCAGCAAGAAGACCTGTGGCACCAGAACCGATGACCAAGATGTCGGTCTCTTTGTCCCAGTGTTGCTTTTGGAGGGCTTTCGGGGGGCTGGCCTCACTGGGTGTGCTGATCATGGCTGCAACTGTTGCCGTTGAGCTCAAAAGAATATTTCTGCGCTTGATGGTCATCTTGGCACCTTCCAGTTCGTGCGTTTTAAAAAACCTTTGCGAAAGCTTTTGATCAGCGCCGCATGGCTCATTCGAAGACATCAATATAGGCGCGTGGGAAGGGATAGGAATCATGGTTTTTACGGGGATGAAGCAAGTCTTTGCTTGTGTTGACAAAAAAACAGGGTGCAGGTCCACGTTCAGTGCTTTCGATCTTCAACTTGATAGGGCCTGGTGTTTTCACCAGTGGGGTGCACCGAACACTTGGGAATCAAGCGCTCGGTGAGATAATGTGGTTCGTTTGCCAGTGAGCATTGGGGGCGATTGACTTTGGCCATGCCGCACTCGCGATCAGGGTCTTTGATGGCTTTGATCACAGTGGACACATCGCTTCATTGACAGGGTTTGAGGCCATGGGCTTTCTATCAACGCAATCATCAAGAACATCTCACACAAAGACCTTTGCAAAATGCAAAGAGACAAAAAACCACCAAGGACCACAGACATGAAACAGTTTTTTAAGTGCCTCTTGTTGAGCTCGGCTTTATTTGCAGGGCTTCTTTGCGCCGAGCCCTTGACCATTGCTGAGCAGGGCTACTTCTTTGTTGGGGGGGAATACTCAAAGAATGCTCAGGGTCAACAAATTCGCAGTCACCAAATGTTTGTGCAATTTCAAAAGCCTGCCGTTCAAAAATACCCCTATCCCATTGTGATGTGGCATGGGGGAGGACAAACAGGCACCAACTTTTTGGCGACCCCGGATGGGCGTGAAGGATGGGCAACCTACTTTGTCCGACAAGGTTTTGCGGTTTACGTGGTGGATCAACCAGCAAGAGGCCGCTCAGGATTTTTTGGTGAAGTGTATGGACGAACTCGCAAACCCAATGCACAAGCCATGTCGGATCGCTTCACGGCGCCCAAGCTCAAAGCCCAGTACCCGCAAGCAGCCTTTCATACGCAATGGCCTGGAACGGGTGTTGCGGGCGACCCCATCTATGATCAATTTTTCTCCTCACAGGTTGAAGACATCGAAGACGTGAACGTCATTGAGCGGCTGAATTTGGCGGCGGGTGTGGCCTTGCTTGAAAAAATTGGTCCCTCTGTGCTGCTGACCCACTCCCAATCGGGTTCATTTGGTTGGCTCATTGCGGACGCAAAACCCGAAGGGGTCAAGGGCATCGTGTCCATTGAGCCCAATGGCCCCCCTTTGTATGAAATGGCTCTAGAAAAAGAGGGCGATGACTTTTACAAGGACGGCCCCGTTGGACGGGTTTGGGGCATTACGCGATTGCCCTTGAAATTCAATCCCCCTGCCGATCTTGCGCAAGATTTGAAGTTGGTTCGTCAAACCAAGCCTGATGCGGAAAATTTGGTCAAATGCTGGGTCCAACCCAGTCCTGCCAGAGCATTGACGCAATTGAAGGGCAAGCCCATTTTAATTGTGAGCTCCCACGCCTCTTATCACGTGCCCTACGACCATTGCACGGCCAAGTTCTTGAGCGATGCGGGCGTGGCCAATACCTATGTTCGTTTGCCTGACATTGGCATCAAGGGCAACGGCCACATGATGATGCTGGAGAAGAACAATCTCGAAATCGCTCAGTTTTTATCAACTTGGGTGACGCAACATATTCGTTGAAGAAAAGCGAGAGGGTCCTCTCAATCAGGCCTTCACGCTCGCCTAGACAGGCCTCCAGGATCATGGAAAACTTTTCATGATCTTGCGATGTTCTTGGGCCAGATCCTCATCCTCTTTGGGCAAAGCTTGTTGCTTCTTGCCCGCTGATGAGCCGTTCTTCTATTCGCTTTTGATGTCTGCAGCTTTGATCACCTTGCCCCAACGCTCGTGTTCGGCTTTGATGTACTGGGTGAACTCGGTAGGCGACTTGTTGGTCTGTACGCTCGCCCCTATATTTGCAAATCGTTGATGGACCTCATGCGTGTTGAATCCTTTGACCAAGGACGCATGAAGTTTTTGAACGGTCTCTGCAGACAAGCCCGCAGGCCCCCCAATTCCAAACCAAGGTGCAATGATCAAATCATTGAAGCCCAACTCTTTGGCGCTTGGAACGCTGGGCAACTGTGCGCTTCTTTTTTCTGAAAACACTGCAAGGGCTTTGATTTTTTCGGCTTTGAGTTGCGGCAATGCAAGCACCAACGAACTTTGGAAGTCCAAGAGGGTCACACCTGCCATCAGGTCTTGCATTTGTTGGGTGGCCCCTTTGTAGGGGATGTGGGTCAATTGAATGCCCGCTTGCAATTGCATCAACTCGGCGGCCAGATGCGGCATGGTGGCCACCCCGGGGGTGCCAAACGACAATTTGCCTGGGTTGGCTTTGGCGTAGTTGATCATCTCAGAAATGGAATTAAAGGGCGCTTGATTGTTCGCGATCGCGATGGGCGTCATGGCAATCAAATTGGTGATGGGGGAAAAATCTTTGAAGGTGTCAAAGGGAACAGGGCCCAAATGCGGTGCCACCGAAACGGTGACCAAAATGAGGCCCAAGGTGTAGCCATCGGGCGCTGACTTGGCCAGCACGCCATGGCCGATGACGCCGTTGCCCCCGGGTTTGTTGTCAACCACAACGGCTTGTTTGAAGTCTTCACGAATGATGTTGGCGGCTTCCCTGGCCACCAAATCGGTGGGACCGCCCGCAGGAAAGGGAACGATCAGCTTGATCGAACGATTGGGCCACTCTTGGGCCGAGCAAAGCCCAACCGCGAGAACACATAGGCTTTTGAGGACCAAAGCCAAGAACGATTGGAAAAGGGGTTTCATGGGCGTACGTCCTTTGGGGGTGAACATCAATGGATGAAGTCTCTGCACTTTAATTGGATTTGGCGAGCAAGTGTGTTTTTACATCGAGCAAATTCTCAATAAAAACGACTTGCCTGTGCATGTGCTCAGGCAGGGTGTCGGGTGTTGCAAGGCAGAACACTTGCATCTTTGCTGCGATTGCGGCGCTCACCCCGGTGAGGCTGTCTTCCACCACGGCACAGTTATGAGCCTGCACGCGCAAGGCTTTGGCAACGTGCAAAAAGAGCTCAGGTGAGGGCTTGAAGTGACCCACCTCATAGGCGCTGTAAACGTGATGAGAGAAATACGCGCGCAAGCCCGTCAAGCGCAGGGTCATTTCAACTTTTTCTCTTGGGCCATTGGTTGCCACGCTCACGGGCAACTCAAGGTAATCAAGAAGCTCTTTCGCCCCCGCAATCGTGTCCAGGCCCTCATTGAAGCGAAGGGCCTGAGCTTGACGCACCCGCAAAGTGAAATCGGCGTGAAAGCCCTCACCCAGCGTTCGTGGCAGTTGCGCCTCAATCCAGTCGACAATGTCTTTCATCTTCAAGCCTGTGAATCGATGCAGCGCTTCCTCTTTGCTTAAAGTCAGTCCCGCTTGATTGGCCAGGTTTTGAATGACCTCAATGCCGGGCTCTTCGCTGTTGACCAAGGTGCCATCGCAGTCGAAGATGAATGCTTTAATCGGGTGTGGGGACATGCGTGTGGGTGCTCGTGTATGAAAAAGGAACTTGGGGCCTGGTGCCTCAGAGACTCAAAATTCTTGCGCCAAGCCGGGTGTCATCTCCAGCACTTGGATGCCGGAGCCCTCTAGAAATTTTTGAAATTCTTTCACGGTGCCTTTGGCCAAGGGGTTCGCGCCAAAGTGCATGGGAATGACCCTGGGGACCTTTAACCACTCTTTCGCGGCGAAGGCTGCTTCCCTAGGACCCATGGTGAAGTTGCCCCCAATGGGCATCATGACCAGATCGGGTTTGTAGTATTCAGCAATGAATTTCATGTCGCTGAAAAGACCCGTGTCACCCATGTGATAGATCTTAAAGCCATTCTCAAGTTCAATGATGAAACCAATGGGTTCTCCCCCAAAGTGAGTTTCCTCGACTTGGGTCGTGGGATTTTTCCACACCAAGATGGAGGAGTGTTCGGCGTGAACTGCAGTGACTTGGACACCTGGGGCGGGTGTGACCGTGCCTGACTTGTTGAATCTGGGGGCCAAGTTGGGCGGCAAGATGCCCAGCGCCACGGTCACCGAGTTCAAGTCGCCTGGCCCCCACATGGGAATGTTGTTCAATTTGGCAATGGCAGGCGCGTCTGCAAAGTGATCCCAGTGGGCATGTGAGACCAACAAAACATCAATTTTGCCGAGGTTTTCAAGCTTTTTGAATTCAGGCGGTGTTTTGGGGTTGGCGATCAACCACGGGTCGGTCAGGATCACTTTGCCCGCTGGCGTGACAATTTTGAAGGCCGACTGACCCAGCCACATCACCTGTGTCTTGGCATTTTGAGAAAGGGCGGCTGTACACGTCATCCACAGCAAGCACAATAAAAGTCCCCACGTCTTTAAAAGCATGTCATTTCCCTTCGTTTAAAAATCATAAAAAAGCCATCCTGAGAGGGCGGCTTTGCGGATGCGGCTTCCAGCTCCCTTGAAATGGCGATCACGGGCTTTCAGCAACCAATCGATTGCTGAGCAACCCAATGCCCGGGCTCTCTACTTCGATCAAATCGCCCGCCACCATGTCCCCTGCGGCCCCTTGGGTCCCCATCATGATGCAGTCGCCCGGATGAAGTGTGGTGTTTTGACTCAGGGCGTGAATCCAGTGCGCCACACTCCATGTTTGTTCGGCGCTTGAGAAGTCTGCAATGACCAGTCCATTGTGGCGCACTTGGATGCGAAGATCTGTGGGGTCCAGTCCCGTTGCGATACAAGGACCGAAAGGCTTGAAGGTGTCGGTGTTTTTGCTCCTGAACATGGTGCGGTCAACTTTTTGCCATTCACGCTCCGTGATGTCGTTGCTCAAACTGTAACCAAGCACGTGTTCAAGTGCATTTTCTTCTGAAACATATCTGGCCTTTTTGCCAATGACCACGGTGAGTTGCCCCTCAGGTTGCAAGCGACCACAGCTGTCATGGGGCACGACGATGTTGGCACCACTGGGGATCAAGGCATGGACAGAGCGAAAGTGGGGATCCGGTCGAGTGGGGTAGACGGGTGCTTGACCTCGTCGCTTGGCCATGGCCTCAATGTGCCCCTTGAAGTTGGGACCCGCGAAATAAAGCATGCCGGGTTGAAGGGGGGTGAGCAATTCAATCTCGCTCAAATCAAATTGACTTGAGCCCACTTCCCATTGGCCCAACGGCGAGCCCAAAATTTGTTGGACTTTGTTGTCCTCTAGGTGACCAAAGGAGATCAACGTCTGGTGTTTAAATCGGATCCATTTCATAGGCTGAGCGTGGTTCAAATGTTTTCAAAAGGCAAGAGAATGAATTTCCCTTTTTTCCCTTGTCGCAGTTCTTGGTACAGCGCGGGCGCCTCAGACAGAGGAGAGGTGTCAAGTTGTTGAGGGGCGAGCAAACGCCCATTTGAAAAGCCTGAGGCGAGTTGATCAAAAACGTGCGCACAGGTTTTGGCAGAGTAAAGCAAAGAATTCACGCCAATGAGCTCAGCACCAAGTCGGTATAGGTCTCTGATCGAGATGGCAACATGACCATCGCCTGGGACAACAATGCAGGCGAGTCGACCATAATGGGCCAGTGCGTGGATGCTTTGCGCGATCCAAAATCCTGTGGTGTCAAAGATGACGTCGGCCCCTTGAGGAAAGTGTTCATGCACCACGTGTTCAATGGACGAGGCTTCGTTGATCAAGCGAGTGGCAAAGCCCATTCTCTCTAGCGCGTTGGCTTTTGTTTCATCTCTCAGTAAACACAATACATCGGCCCCTTTTTCTTTGGCCAATTGGATGGCGGCAAATCCAACGGCACCGGACGCGCCAATCACCACCACTTTTGAGGCGGACGCGACACGGGTGTTTTCAATGGCAAAGTATGCGGTGATGAAGGGCACGCCACAAGACGCGGCTTGCTCAAAGCTTAAATTATCAGGCTTGAGGCTAAAGCAATTCTTGGGCAGGCACAGGTACTGTGCGTGTGAGCCGTTTTGCGTAAAACCGATTTCTTTTCCAGTGCCAAAGACCTCCAGTCCAAGGAGCTCTTCGGGGCCTTCTTCAATGACGCCTGCATAATCTCTGCCAGGCACTCTGGGCAAGGTCGTGTAGGGAAACAAGCCCAAGACGTTGGTGGTGTCGCTCTTGTTGAGACCCGCGGCCATCACTTTGATCAAGACCTCGCCCTCTTTGGGCTTGGGTTTGTCCAAGTCTGTGAATTTTAAATTCGACAACTTGCCGCTTTCTTTGAATTCAATGGCTTTCACGCAAGGACCCTTTCCTCTTGTGAATCAGTTGTTTTGCCCAGTGTTTGAGCGGAGATGGGCGGTATCAACACATCAACGACAGCACTTTGTCCGGCTCTGACAGCGGCCAAGGCTTGCGTCAACGTTTGGGCGAGCTGTGACAATTGACTGACACGGTAGGCCTTGGCGCCTCCTGCAGCTTGCGCGATATCTGCAAATCGGCTCTCATGGCCCACCGTGATCCAATACGTGTCATGCGCTTGGGCTTGACCTTTGGGGTGAACCAATAGGGTCGACGTCTTGGGTGCATTCCAGCCTTTGTTGTTCACCACGATGGTGAGCTGTGGCGTGCCATAGGTTTCACTGACCCAGTAAGTGCTGCTGGGCACACCGAAGATGAAACTGCCGTCGCCCACAAAAGAAATCACTTCGCTTTTTGGTTGTGCCAATTTGGCGCCAATGGCTGCATTGATGCCCCAACCCAATCCACTGCCCCCGTTGGCAAAGTAGCTGCCCGGACGGTTCATTTGGAGGGTGAACAGCAGCCGCTCTGTCGCGGTGGGTGACTCAAACAACAGGACGGTTTTTTCATTGACCAAGGCTTTGACCGCCAAGCACAAATCTTGCAGCTGGATGTGCCCATTGGGAAGAGCTGGTAAATCGGGCAGTTTGAGTGCGTTCTTTGCCGCTTCAATCCATTGCTTGCGCGCTTGGCGTTCTTGGGGCGCGACTTGGCGCAAACGCAACTGCTCGTTCATGCGGGTGAGACATGCAAAGCTATCGGCCTGCCAACTTTTATGGATTGGGAAATGCCAAAAGCCCAGATCGGTTTTTTGGATGTCCATGTCGATCATGAACAAGGCGCAATGCTCTTTGGGGCTGACTTTGGCCATGATCCAAGGCACGTCGACGTCAATCAGAAGAATCAAATCGGCCTCATCGACCAGACTGTTGCGTTTGTATCCAATGTGGCAGGCATGATCGCCTGGAAAATTCATGTACTGAGGGTTGACCTCGCACACGGCAATCCCAACCGTTTCAACCAGGTCTTGAAGAGCGTGAACGCTTTGGGTGTTTCTGCCCAAATAGGAGGTGATGATCAAAGGCCTTTGACTTTTGAGCAAAGCTTGCACCAAGGTGTTGGCCTCGGCTTCAGAAAAACCAAGGGGTTCGCTGGCGGACCAATGGGCACTTTGTAGAGATAGCTGAGAGCTTTCTTCTTCCCAGACTTCTCTGGCACCGGTGAGATACACCGGTCCTTGAGGGCTGGAGGAGGCGATTTGAACGCCTCTGGCCAAGACCTCATGGGCCATTTTTGCACTTCTCAACTCGTAAAACCACTTCATGTATTGGGCCACGATTTCATGCTGGCGCGTGGAGTCTTGTGTGTAGTGAATGAATTCAGTTCGGTGCCCCGTTTGCTCATGGGTGATGCTTGTGGGCGACAGGCCGGCCACAATGACCACGGGTATGCGTGCCCTGGCCGCGTTGTGCACACTGCATCCCAAGTTCTGTGTACCCACGTCCACATGGACCAAGACCATTTGAGGCTTGCGGGTGATCATTGAGTGACCGTGAGCAGCGCTCAAAGCCGTCATCTCGTGGGGACAGACGATGATGGTTGGACTTTTCTTGCCCTGGGCGTTCAGTGTGGCGAATGCTTCAATGAAAGCCGGATGGTCGCTGCCCAAGTTGGTGAAAATGTATTCAATTCCCAGTTGTGTCGCATCTTCTAAAATTCGGCAAGCTGCGGTGGCCGGGGTGGACGTGGAATGACTCAAAATGAACCCTTTGTGTGTCGATGCGCAATGAAGGGCTTATTATTTCATTGAATGCTAGATTTCCATGCCTCGAGAACGGGATGAACAACTAGGTTATCCCTTATTGCACAGCGCCAGTGGCCAAGGACGCATGGTGGCACTTTTTGTTGTGAAGTCTTCAGGGTCTAGGATTCAGAACATTTAAGAACTAAAATCCCAGGCGTGCAGTGTGTTGTCGATCCTGGTTAGGGTCTTCATCCTCTCAAAATCACTCCAACTTCAACGCTTCATTGCCCCATGATAAAAATCTACCACAACCCCAAATGCGGGACGTCGCGAAAAACCGTTGAATTCTTGAGCGAGCATGGCTTGGACTTTGAGACCATTTTGTACTTGGAGACACCGGCAAGCAAATCGGATCTCAAGCGCTTGTTGAAGGACATGAACATGGGGGTTCGAGAACTTTTAAGACAAAAGGGCACGCCTTATGATGAGCTCGACTTGGGGCATGCAAAATGGAGCGATGAAGAACTTTTGGACTTCATGGTTGAGCATCCCATTTTGATGAACCGGCCCATTGTCGTGACGCCCAAGGGCACAAGACTTTGTCGGCCCATGGAGACCGTCTTGGACATCGTGGACCTGGTGCGATAACGCCAACCGACCCACTTTAACCTTTAAACGCCTGGGGCCGTGTTCGTGCAAATCGTTCTGTATTCATTTCGGCGCTGTCCTTATGCCATGCGCGCACGCATGGCATTGAAGTTGTCACAAACCCAGTACGAGCACCGAGAAATTGAACTCAAGGCCAAGCCTTTGCATTTGTTGTCCCTCTCCCCAAAGGGGACGGTTCCCGTTCTTTGGCTCAAAGATGCCGATCAGGAATGTGTCATTGATCAAAGTTTAGAGATCATGAAATGGTCTTTGGGCCGCCATGACCCTGAGCATTGTTTAAGTCAAGATCCGCACCAAAGCAGTGCCATGTTTGATTTGATTGAACAAAATGACCAAGGCTTCAAGTTCAATTTGGATCGCTATAAATACCCCCATCGCTTTGGCTTGACCGATCCATTGCCTTTTAGGCAAATAGGCGCTCTCTTTTTAGAGGCCTTGAATGCGCAATTGATGAGCAGCGCTTTTTTATTCGGTCCAACACGAAGCTTGGCCGACTTGGCCTTGATGCCCTTTGTGCGTCAGTTTGCCCACGTGGACCCCACTTGGTTTGATCAGTTGCCCCTTGAACCCTTGAAAGCTTGGCTCAGGGGCATGGAAAACTCTGAGTTGTTTGTCTCCATCATGACCAAGCGGCCCCTTTGGTCAGAGGACGCTTAAGGGGTTTTTCAATGGCGCAAAACTTAAAAATAAAAGGCCATGGCCGCAAACATTGTTAATTAGGGTAAACCCTAGTAGGATTCCCCTTACACAGTCAGATCCATCTTTGAATCTGAACTATTATCCGTTCCACTTTGCAGATACTTAAAGGACTTTATGTCATCGACTGAACTTGAACCGGGTCAAACGCACAAAAGCAACATGGCTGTTTTGTTAATTGGTGCGTTGGGCGTTGTATTTGGTGATATTGGAACCTCACCCTTGTACGCCTTAAAAGTCTCCGTGGAGGCTTCGGGGGGCAGTGCTGGTGCTGCATTGCAGCCCGCCGTGTTGGGCATTTTGTCCTTGATCACATGGTCTTTGTTGCTGGTCGTGACCATCAAATATGTGATGATCATCATGCGAGCGGACAACAACGGGGAGGGCGGTGTTTTTGCTTTGACCGCCTTGGTGCTGCAAAAGTTGGGCAACAGTCCCTCCAAACGTTGGCTGGTGACGATCGCAGGGACCGCCGGTGCTGCGCTTTTCTTTGGCGACAGCATGATCACACCAGCCATCTCGGTGCTGAGTGCGGTCGAGGGCTTGAATGTGATTTCTCCTGAGCTCAATCACTATGTGATCTACATCACCTTGGTCTTGATCGCAGGCCTCTTTGCGGTTGAGCGCTTCGGAACTGGCAAAGTGGGGGTGGTGTTTGGCCCCATCATGCTCGTATGGTTCTTTGCGTTGGGCGCCATGGGCTTGGTCGAGGTGGTCAACAGCCCTGAGGTCTGGGCGGCCTTGAATCCTTTGAATGGCATCTTCTTTTTGCTCGAGCATCAAGGTGTTTCGGTCGCGATTTTGGGTTCCGTGGTTTTGGCTGTGACGGGTGGCGAGGCCTTGTACGCAGACATGGGGCACTTTGGCCGCGCACCCATTCAACGTGCGTGGCTCATCATTGTGTTTCCTTGCTTGTTGCTCAATTACTTTGGACAAGGTGCGCTTTTGATCAGAGACCCCTCGGCAATTGACAATCCCTTCTACAGATTGTGTCCCTCATGGGGCTTGTTGCCCTTGCTGGGCTTGGCCTTTATGGCCACCATCATTGCCTCACAGGCTGTGATCTCAGGCGCGTTTTCAATTGCCAACCAGGCCGTTCAATTGGGCTACATCCCAAGACTGAGGATTCGTCACACCTCGGCGCAAGAAATTGGTCAAGTGTATGTCTCCAAAATCAACATCATGCTCTTTCTCGGTGTGGTGCTCTTGGTGCTCACGTTCAAGAATTCAGAGAGCCTGGCTTCTGCTTATGGCATCTCGGTCACGGGCGCCATGGCCATTGATACTTTGCTGGCTTCCTACTTCATGATTTCTGTAAGAAAGTGGAACAGGTCCATTTTTATACCGATTTTCTCCATCCTGTTCTTGCTCGATTTGGTGTTTTTGGTTGCCAATTTGTTCAAGTTTCTTGAAGGCGGTTGGTTGCCCATTGCTGTCGCCAGTTTGGTCCTCTTGGTCATGATCTCTTGGATCAGTGGGCGAGAGCGTTTGCTCAAAGCGCGCTGGGGGAACTCCATCAACTTGACCGATTTTTTGTCTGTCATCAAAGCGGGAGATCCTATTCGGGTCCCCGGTACCGCGGTGTTCATGGTCCCTCATCAAAACATTGTGCCCATGGCCTTGATGCACAATTTAAAACACAACAAAGTCTTGCATGAGACCGTGTTGTTGCTCAATGTGATCTTTGACAACATTCCAACCATTGAGCAAGACAAGCGAATTTTCATCAAACCCCATTTGCACAATTTCTATGAAATTCAAGTGCACTACGGTTTCATGGAAGAGCCCAACATGCTGGACATCATGAAACTTTTGGATGCCAAGGGTGTTAAAAATGAATTGATGGCCACCTCCTTCTTTATCGGTCGAGAAAAAGTCGTGCCCAAGAAGAGCTCGCCTTGGTTCTTGAACTTGTTCGTCTTCTTGCACCGGGTGATGTTGGGGGCGACCGAATACTTCCAAATTCCATTGGAGCATTCGATTGAACTGGGCGGATACATCGAAATCTAATTCGATTGCAAAAAAATAGACAGCCCGCATCCCAAATCTGCGTTTAGTGGATTAGGATGCAGGCATGTCACAACACCATTCTCACCAACGGGTCAATTTGGCGGCCCTTGCAGACCAAGTCCTTTTAGAGCGAGGCTTGCGGCCTGAATTTTCACAAGCAGCGCTCCAACAATTGGATCACATCAACGAGGCCGCTCTTGATGCGTCTGATGGCACCCGAGACCTCTCGGATTTGCTATGGTGCAGCATCGACAACGATGACTCCAAAGATCTTGATCAACTGACGGTGAGTCG
Source organism: uncultured Burkholderiales bacterium (assembly GCA_903861115.1). GTDB lineage: Bacteria > Pseudomonadota > Gammaproteobacteria > Burkholderiales > Burkholderiaceae_C > Limnohabitans. The sequence goes on along the minus strand of CAIOTD010000169.1, from coordinate 1,327 downwards.
CGCGCTGGCCCATGGAGGCCTCTCTCTCATGGTCGCCATCGCTGATGTGGACAGTTTGGTCAAAAAGGGCTCCGCCATTGACGAGCAGGCCTTGGCCAACACCACCTCGGTGTACACCTCGGCCAAGATTTTCCCCATGCTGCCTGAAAAGCTCAGCACCCATCTCACGTCCCTCAATCCAGGCGTCAAACGAGCGGCCATGGTGGTGGACATGATGTTCAACAAAGAGGGAGAAATTCAGCAGTACGACGTCTATCTGGCCCATGTGTTGAACCACAGCAAGTTGGCCTATGACGCCGTCTCCGAGTGGCTTGAAAACACTGGCGAATTGCCCCAGGCCGCTCTGAGCGTGCAGGGCATGGATGCACAACTCAGAGCACAAGACCACCTCGCGCAATTGCTCAAAAAAAGACGCAACCAAGCGGGTGCGCTCAATTTTGAGACCTTTCAGCCCCGTGCTGAATTCGAAGGCGACAGCATCACCAAATTGAGCACGCAGCCTCACAACCGCGCACGGCAATTGATTGAAGAGTTCATGATCGCAGCCAATGAGTGCATCTCCAAGTTTTTGATGGCCCACGGTGGCGCCTCCCTCAGGCGCGTTGTGCGTTCCCCTGAGAGATGGGCGCGCATCGTTGAAGTGGCGCATCTCTATGGGGAGACCTTGCCGCAGGTGCCAGACTCTATTGCCCTGGAGAAGTTTTTGGCCAAACAACACCAACTGGATCCCTTGAGGTTTCCTGATTTGTCCTTGGTGATCATCAAGTTGATGGGACGAGGTGAATATGTGGTGGAGCGTCAAAATCAAAAGCCCATTGGACACTTTGGCTTGGCACTGAAAAACTACACCCACTCAACGGCACCCAACAGACGTTACCCTGACTTGATCACCTTGCGACAAGTCAAAGCCATTTTGGCCAAGCAGGCGCCTCCTTACACAACGCACGACCTCGAAGATTTGGCGGCCCACTGCACGGCCCAAGAGGATGCCGCCCAAAAGGTCGAGCGGCACATGAGGAAATCGGAAGCAGCGATGCTGTTGACCTCGCGCATTGGACAATACTTTGATGCCTTGGTCACTGGCGTTGCTCAAAAAGGCACCTGGGTGAGGATCATCGATCCCCCCACCGAGGGTCGTTTAAGCGGAGAACTTCCGAAGCTCAAAGTGGGTCAAAAACTCAGGGTCAAGCTGATCTACACCTCGGTCGAAAAAGGCTTCATCGACTTTGTCATGACAAGGTAGAAGCGGCTCTGGGGTCGACCGAACCTGCACCGTGCATGTTGAGGCCGCTTTGCCCAATGGGCCGCTTGGGCCGCTTGGGCCGCT
>CAIOTD010000168.1 GCA_903861115.1 uncultured Burkholderiales bacterium | reverse complement strand
GATGAGTTGGCCACCGAAGCGCAGTTGATGTGCACGGTCAAAGCCATTTCAAAATAATCGTTCAATGGTTGAGGTCTTCTTTATTTTATCCACCCACATTTTGACGCCATGAGCCTGATTCATCCCACCGCATTGATTGATCCAAAAGCTGAGCTCGATAGCAGCGTGAGCGTTGGGGCCTATACATGCATTGGCCCCCATGTAAAAATTGCGCGCGACACACAAATTGGTCCTCACTGTGTGATTGAAGGGCACACCCAGATCGGTGAAAAGAACCAAATCTTTCAATTCAATTCCTTGGGTGCGGTGCCTCAAGATAAAAAATACGCAGGCGAGCCCACGCGCTTGCAAATAGGGGCGAGAAACACGATCCGTGAGTTTTGTACCTTCAACATCGGGACCGCCAACGACCGAGGCGTGACCAGCATTGGCGACGACAATTGGATCATGGCCTATGTGCATTTGGCCCACGATTGCCAGGTGGGCAACCAAACCATTTTTGCCAACAACACGCAACTCGCTGGACACGTGGTCGTTGAAGACTGGGTGATCCTGGGTGGCTTTACGGTGGTGCATCAGTTTTGTCGCATTGGCAAACACAGTTTTACCGCCATGAACGCTCTCCTTTTTGCGGATCTGCCACCCTTTGTGATGGCGCAAGGTCAACCGGCGAATGCACGCTCCATGAATTTTGAGGGTTTGAAGCGGCGAGGCTTTGAGGAGCGAAGAATCCATGCGGTCAAGATGATGCACAAATACTTGTACCGAGATCAATTGAGCTTGTCTGAGGCCATCGTTCAAATTGAAGGCTTGAAGCTCACCCACCCGGAGGCCAAAAATGATGTCCAAGACATGCTGGACTTTTTAAAGCAAACGCCTCCCACACGTGGCATTGTGCGCTGAACCGTTTGACGGATGACGGCGCAAACGTTTTGATAACAAAGGTGCAAGCCCACATGGAGCGTTTGAATTTTGCGATGGTGGCGGGGGAGGTGTCTGGGGACTTGCTCGCATCGTTGATGATGCGAGGTCTGCAGGAGCGTTTTGCCCATTCAAGCTTTGAAGGCATTGGGGGGCCGCAAATGGAGGCCTTGGGTTTTCAGTCCAAGTGGTCTTACAAGAAATTGGCCGTGCGAGGCTACTTTGAAGTCCTCAAACATTACAAAGAAATTGTGGGCATCCGAGATCAATTGTTCAATGGCAGCATGCGCCACGCGCCCGATGTCTTCATTGGCATTGATGCACCGGATTTCAACTTGGATTTGGCCCGGCGCTTTAAGCTCAAAGGGGTGCTGAGCGTGCAGTTTGTGTGTCCCTCCATCTGGGCATGGCGCGCCAAGCGTGTGCACAGCATTGCGCAAAGTGTCGACCATGTCTTGTGTTTGTTTCCCTTTGAGCCCAAGCTTTTGGCTCAGCAAGGCATTGAGGCCACGTTTGTGGGGCATCCCTTGGCCCAAGTCATTGCTGAAGAGGTCGATCCCCTTCAAGCTAGAAAATCCTTGGGATTGGCGGCGCATGTCCCCCTTGTGGCCTTGTTGCCTGGCAGTCGTCAAAGTGAAATCGAGCACATGACGCGACGTTTTTTATTGGCCGCCCAAGAAATTCACAAAGTCAAACCCGAGGTCCGATTTGTGTTGCCGACGCCGGCCTCGGGCGTGCCTTTTATCCAGGGCGTTTTGCGAGAAACTCAAATGAGTGCTCTGTGCACGCTCTTGGTTGGGCGCTCGCATGCGTGTTTGGCGGCGTGCGATGTGGCCATGGTGGCCAGTGGAACAGCAACACTTGAGGCGGCGCTGTTTAAAAAACCCATGGTCATTGCGTACCACATGAATGCGTTTTCATGGCAAATCATCAAGCGCCAAAGACTGCAACCCTGGGTGGGACTGCCCAATATTTTGTGTGAAGAGTTTGTGGTCCCTGAGTTGCTGCAGTCCGAGTGCACGCCTAAAAATTTAGCGCATGAAACCCTCAAATGGTTCAATCAGGCCTCTCGGGTGGCACAGTTGGTCGAGCGATTCAAAGCGCTGCATCAAAGCCTCAAGAAAGACACCCCCACCTTGTGTGCCGATGCGATACATTCCCTTTTGACGCGCTCTAAGAGGGCTGTCCACAAGGACTCTGCGAGTGAGTTGCCATGATCCAAAAGCTTGTGCCGCGTCCTGTGTCTGCGCTCTTTGACGAGGAGCTGCAGGCCCTTTTGTCGAGCGATGTGTTGGTGGCCGGCGTTGACGAGGCAGGTCGAGGTCCTTGGGTCGGTCCTGTGGTGGCGGCTGCGGTGATCTTGGATCCGGCTCGCCCGATTGAAGGCTTGGCCGACTCCAAGAAGTTGACTGAAAAAAAACGCGATCAATTGGAGTTGGAGATCAAAGCTCGGGCATTGTCTTATTGTGTACAAGAGGCGAGCATTGAAGAGATTGATGCGTTGAATATTTTGCAAGCAACTTTGCTGGCCATGAGACGAGCGGTGTTGGGTCTTGGCGCAACGCCCCAAGTGGTTTTGGTCGATGGCAACCGTCCGCCCCAGTTGCCCATGCGCGTTCTCACCTTGGTGGGCGGGGATGATTACGTTCCTGCCATTCAAGCGGCGTCCATCTTGGCCAAGGTGCACCGCGACCGCTGGTGCCATGGCATCGACAAAGAGTTTCCCGGTTACGGTTTCGCCTCTCACAAGGGCTATGGCACCGCACAACATCAACGCGCTTTGCTCGACTTGGGCGTGACGCCTTGGCACAGAAAAACCTTTGCGCCAGTTGCCAAGGTGCTTGCGAAATTAAAAGGGATCCCCGGATGACAACGCCTTTCACGCGCGATGAGCCCTTGTTGATCACGTCCAAAGACAATGCAGCACTCAAAGCGCTCAGGAGGCTGGCCCAAGAGAGCGCTCATTACCGTCAAACCCAAACTTTTTGGATTGAAGGTGAGCACCTTTGCCAAGCTGCAGTGGACAAGGGTGTGAAGGTCAAGCGTGCGGTGTTTTCAGAGTCGATTTGGCCAAGCCTTGGCAGCACGTTCAAGGCGGTGGCCGAACAAAATGTGTTGATGTCTGATGGCCTCTTTGAGTCCATCAGTGCTTTGGGTTCGAGCGCACACTTTGGTTTTGAGTGTGAGTTGCCCCAAGTTCAAGACATGGTTTCGGGCTGCATGACCTTGATTTTGGACCGACTTCAAGATGCGGGCAACGTGGGCGCGATTCTCAGAACGGCCGCCGCCATGGGCTGCACGCAGGTCTTGGCCATCAAGGGCAGTGCGGCGCTTTGGAGCGGCAAGGTGCTGCGTGCAGGGATGGGCGCTCATTTTTCTCTTCGCTTGGTGGAGTCTTTGCAAGAAACCGATTTGGAGCAGTTGAGGGTGCCCTTTTTGGCGACCAGTTCTCACCAAGGTGAGTACCTTCATGAATTGGTGGCCAAGGGCAGCTTGCCCCACCCCTGTGCTTGGTTGATGGGGCACGAAGGTCAGGGCTTGAGTGCGAGTTTGATGAACAAAGCCGATCAGCATATTCGCATCATGCAAACGCATGGGCAAGAGTCGTTGAACGTGGCTGTTGCGGCCTCTATTTGTGTGTACAGCAGTGCCGTGATGGGTCAATCGATTGTTTAGAAATGGCTTTGCCGGCGAGTTTGAATAAAGACGGCTTGAGACTTTTGGGGGGGGTCTTGTTGTTGGGTCAACCGCTTTGTCCTTTCAAAAAGTGAACTATGGGTTTAATTTGATCCACGCCAAACGCACGGGCTCAGCCATGCACAAAAGGATGGCCTTGCTGCGCATTCATTGAGAAGGGCGGGTGAAATGCAAGAAAAAAAGGGTTCAGCTCTGAAAAAATATAGCGGCCGGCCTGTCCCAACCGAAGGGCTGGGTGCACTATAATGGGAGGCTTTTTTAAGCATTCATTACATTACTGCACGCCCCCAAGCTCAAACAAGTTTAGCATTCACCAAAGCCAAAAGCACAAGCTTCTAGCGCGTCATTTGCGAGATGAAGACAATTTGTGTGCGCTAAGGGCGTCACCGAACACATACGGAGAACCCAGTGCTTTTGTCTCTTCAGGGTAAAACCCCACCAGCCATTTTGGCGTTAGCAGACGGCACAGTCTTTGAAGGCCACAGCCTTGGCGCCTCAGGTCAAACCGTCGGAGAGGTTGTTTTCAACACCTCCATGACGGGCTATCAAGAAATATTGACCGATCCAAGCTATGCCCATCAACTGGTGACCTTGACCTACCCACACATAGGCAACTACGGCATCAATGCCGAGGATTGCGAGTCCACTCAAATCCATGCGCAAGGTTTGATCATCAAGGATTTGCCTCAGGCGCCTTCGAACTTCAGAAGTGAGCAGTCCTTAGAAAACTACCTCAAATCTGAAAACAAACTCGGTATTTGTGGCATCGATACCCGAGCTTTGACGCGTGTCTTGAGGACCAAGGGTGCACAAAATGGTGCCATTGTGGCGTTAGAGATGGGTCAATCCATCACCCCTGAGCACATTGCCAAAGCCATTGAGTTGGCTCAATCGGCCAAGAGCATGGCCGGGCTTGATTTGGCCCAAGAGGTGAGCACGCACAGCACTTATCGCTTTGAAGAAGGGGAGTGGCAATTGGGCGCGGGGTACGCAAAGCCTCAAGGCGCTCAATTGAAAGTGGTGGCGTTTGATTTTGGTGTCAAGAAGAACATCTTGCGCATGCTGGTTGAGCGCGGCTGCGAAGTCACTGTCGTGCCTGCCAAGACCTCGGTCAAAGAGGTCTTGGCCCTGAACCCCGATGGTATTTTTCTCTCCAATGGTCCTGGCGACCCCGAGCCCTGTGATTACGCCATTGAAGCGGCCAAAACCTTGATCAATCAAGGCATCCCGACCTTTGGTATTTGTTTGGGTCACCAGATCATGGCCTTGGCCAGCGGTGCAAAGACCTACAAAATGAAGTTTGGCCACCACGGTGCAAACCACCCTGTGAAGGACTTGGACACGGGGCGTGTGTGCATCACTTCTCAAAACCACGGTTTTGCAGTGGATGCCACCGAGTTGCCAGCCAATTTGAAGGTCACGCACGTTTCTCTTTTTGATGGTTCCTTGCAAGGTTTGCAAAGAACCGATCAACCTGCCTTTTGTTTTCAGGGGCATCCAGAGGCTTCCCCTGGACCCCATGACATTGCTTACCTGTTTGATCGCTTCATCCAGTTGATGGAGACCACTACCCATGCCTAAAAGACAAGACCTTAAAAGTATTTTGATCATCGGGGCTGGCCCCATCATTATTGGACAGGCGTGTGAGTTTGATTACTCCGGTGTTCAGGCCTGTAAAGCTTTGCGAGAGGAAGGCTACAAGGTCATTTTGATCAACAGCAATCCCGCCACGATCATGACCGACCCCGCAACGGCGGATGTCACCTACATTGAACCCATCACTTGGCAAACGGTTGAGAAAATCATTGCCAAGGAAAAGCCAGACGCCATTTTGCCCACGATGGGTGGGCAAACGGCGCTCAATTGTGCATTGGACTTGTGGCACCACGGCATTTTGGACAAGTACAAGGTTGAATTGATCGGCGCCACACCAGAGGCGATTGACAAGGCCGAAGACCGCCTGAAGTTCAAGGACGCCATGAGCAAAATTGGCTTGGGCTCGGCCAGGTCAGGCATTGCGCACTCCTTGCAAGAGGCTTGGGATGTTCAAAAGACCGTTGGCTTTCCTGTGGTCATTCGCCCCAGTTTTACTTTGGGGGGCACGGGGGGCGGCATTGCCTACAACGCCGAAGAGTTTGAGACCATTTGCAAGCGCGGTCTTGAAGCCTCACCGACGCACGAGTTGCTCATTGAAGAGTCGCTTTTGGGTTGGAAAGAGTACGAGATGGAAGTGGTGCGCGACAAGGCGGACAACTGCATCATCGTGTGCTCCATTGAGAATTTGGACCCCATGGGGGTCCACACGGGGGATTCAATCACCGTGGCGCCCGCGCAGACCCTCACGGACAAAGAGTATCAGATTTTGAGGAACGCCTCACTGGCCGTTCTTAGAGAAATTGGCGTGGACACGGGAGGCTCCAATGTGCAGTTCTCCATCAACCCCGTGGACGGCAGAATGGTGGTCATTGAGATGAACCCAAGGGTCTCTCGCTCCTCAGCGTTGGCCTCCAAGGCGACGGGTTTTCCGATTGCCAAAGTGGCTGCCAAGTTGGCGGTGGGATACACCTTGGATGAGCTCAAAAATGACATCACCGGTGGACAAACGCCTGCGAGTTTTGAGCCAAGCATTGACTACGTGGTCACCAAAATACCGCGTTTTGCATTTGAGAAGTTTCCACAAGCCGACTCACGTTTGACCACACAGATGAAGTCTGTGGGAGAAGTGATGGCGATGGGGCGAACCTTTCAAGAGTCCTTCCAAAAAGCGCTCAGAGGGCTTGAGGTGGGTGTTGACGGGATGAACGAAAAGACCCAAGACCGAGAGGTTTTAGAAAAAGAGCTGGGGGCCCCAGGTCCCGATCGCATTTGGTATGTGGGGGATGCATTTGCTTTGGGCATGTCTGTGCAAGAGGTGTTTGACCTCACCAAGATCGATCCTTGGTTTTTGAGACAAATCGAAGAGATTGTAAAAATTGAGTTGGAACTTGAGCGCTCAAGTTTAGGGGCGATCTCAACGCAAGAGTTGAGGCAACTCAAGCAAAAAGGGTTTTCAGATCGTCGATTGGCCAAGTTGCTCAAGACCACCGAAGCCCAAGTGCGCCAAGAGCGTCACGTCAAAGGCATTCGCCCCGTTTACAAACGGGTGGACACGTGTGCAGCGGAGTTTGAGACCAAAACAGCTTACATGTACTCCACTTACGATCAAGAGTGTGAGGCCGCTCCCACCAATGCCAAAAAAATCATGGTGCTCGGTGGTGGCCCTAACCGAATTGGGCAAGGGATTGAATTTGATTACTGCTGTGTTCACGCAGCCATGGCTTTGCGAGAAGATGGCTACGAGACCATCATGGTCAACTGCAACCCAGAGACCGTGTCAACCGATTACGACACGAGCGACAGGCTCTACTTTGAGCCTTTGACGCTGGAGGATGTTCTTGAGATTGTGGACAAAGAAAAACCCTTTGGTGTGATCGTTCAGTACGGTGGGCAAACGCCTTTGAAATTGGCGCTGGGTCTGGAGGCCGCGGGCGTGCCCATCATTGGTACAAGTCCCGACATGATTGACGCGGCCGAGGACCGAGAGAGATTTCAAAAGTTATTGCACGAACTGGGCTTGAGACAGCCGCCCAATGCCACGGCCAGGACAGAAACTGAGGCCTTGGAGAGGGCAGAGATTTTGGGCTACCCCTTGGTGGTGCGTCCCAGTTACGTGCTGGGTGGGCGAGCCATGGAAATTGTGCATGAGCAAAGAGACCTTGAGCGCTACATGCGTGAGGCGGTCAAAGTGAGCCATGACTCACCGGTGCTCTTGGACCGGTTCTTGAACGATGCGATTGAGTGTGATGTGGATTGTTTGAGTGATGGTCAAGTCACCTTCATTGGGGGTGTGATGGAGCACATCGAGCAAGCGGGCGTGCACAGCGGCGACTCGGCCTGCTCTTTACCGCCTTACTCGTTGTCCCAAGGCACCATTGATGAGCTCAAACGTCAGACCGCAGCCATGGCCAAGGCGCTCAATGTGGTGGGTTTGATGAATGTGCAGTTTGCCATTCAAAAACAAAACGATCAGGACGTGATCTATGTCCTTGAGGTCAATCCACGGGCGTCAAGAACGGTCCCTTACGTCTCCAAAGCCACAGGCATACAGTTGGCCAAAGTGGCCGCCCGCTGCATGGCTGGGCAGTCCTTGGCCTCACAAGGCATTCTCCATGAGGTCAATCCTCCTTATTTCAGCGTCAAAGAAGCGGTCTTTCCCTTTGTGAAGTTCCCAGGGGTGGACACGATTTTGGGGCCTGAGATGAAGTCCACGGGCGAAGTCATGGGCGTGGGCAAGACCTTTGGTGAGGCCTTTGTCAAGAGTCAAATTGCGGCGGGTACCAAGTTGCCTTCACCCAAAGATGCGATCAAAAAAGTATTCTTGACCGTGAAAAATGCCGATAAACCCAAGGCGGTGTTGATTGCCAAGGAGTTGGTTGCGATGGGCTTTGAGTTGGTGGCCACCAAGGGGACGGCCTTGGCCATCAGGGCTGCAGGCATTGAAGTCACGCTCGTGAACAAGGTGACCGAAGGTCGCCCCCATGTGGTGGATATGATCAAGAACAACGAAGTGGCGTTGGTGATCAACACCGTCGAGGAGAGAAGAAACGCCATTGCCGACTCCAGGCAAATTCGCACGTCCGCACTTTTGGCCCGGGTCACGACATTTACAACCATTGCGGGCGCTCAAGCGGCGGTGCAGGGCATGAAGTACATGGATCACCTTGAGGTTTATTCCATTCAGGAGCTGCACGCGCAGTTGCATTGATACCAAAGTGTGCCTTGGCGGGGCCTCTAAGGGGGCTTTGAGGGGCGCATTTTGGTTCATAATAGACAGCTGGCCTCAAAGCCGAGAGGTGCGCTCCAAGTGTAGAGCGTGCGCATCGGCTGGCAAAGCGTGATCAAGAAGATCATTGGTTCATTTGACACCGCTGGAAATTCAATTTCCCGGCGGTTTTTTCTTTAGGATTTGAAGACCATGGCAACGATTCCCATTACAAAAAAGGGTGCAGAAAAGCTCAAGGAAGAGCTCCATCGTTTGAAGACGGTGGACCGCCCCTCGGTGATCAATGCGATTGCTGAGGCGAGAGCACAGGGTGATTTGAGCGAGAACGCTGAATACGATGCCGCCAAAGATCGTCAAGGGTTCATTGAGGGTCGCATTCAAGAGGTGGAAAGCAAGCTCTCCATGGCTCAGATCATTGACCCCTCGGCGGTCGATGCCGATGGCAAGGTGGTCTTTGGTGCGACGGTGATGCTCGAGGAGGAGAGCACCTCTGAGCAAGTCAAGTACCAGATTGTGGGCGAGGATGAGGCGGATTTGAAGCTGGGCTTGATCAACATCTCCAGCCCCATTGCTCGAGCGCTCATTGGCAAAGAGGAGGGGGACTTGGCCATCGTTCAAGCCCCTGGGGGTGAGAAGCGTTATGAAATCGTCTCCGTCTCTTATCTTTAAGCCGCCACTCAAAGGGGGGAACACCGTTCCCCTGATGTTTTGAAAATACTTTTTCTTGTGCTCTCTAGAGCTCGGTTTTTACTGTTTGCGTTTTGGTGGGGTGCGCTTGGGGCCATTGGGGCTGTGGTGGTGCCCCTTCTTTTTAAAAGCCTTGAACTCAAAGAGACCGCAGGCCGTGTTGCTGCAAGCTTGTTTGTTTGGAGCGCGCAGTTGAGCTTGGTGTGTGCTTGTTTGAGCGTTGCGTGCGCTTTGTGGGTGCGGTCAAAATCAGGAAAAGGCAGTGGCGCCTCCAAGTCCTCGGTGTTGCCTCTCGGGCTCTTGGCCTTGCTGGTGAGTGCGGCCATGCTTTGGGGCATCATTCCTCAGATCAAGGCGGGCGGGAACCGCGCTCTTTGGCACGCCATGGGCAGTTTGGCCTTTGCGCTGATGTGGTTGTTGTCGGGCGCCTTGCTCATCCAAGATGCAAAGCGCTGCTTTGAAAGCGCTTTGCAGCCGTAGGGCTCAACCCAAAGAAGATTTTTTGATCGACTTTTGTTTGGGTTTGGCACGTTTGACTTGACCGCCTGGGGTGAGACGTTGGTTGCCAAGCACCCTGAGGGTGCGCACTTCGGGGCGTTGGCCACCGCGCGAGGAGTATTTCAAGACCTTGAAGTCTCTTGGGCCGGGTTTGCGATCTTCATCGATCACGTGCTCTTTGGGCGGTTGATAGCGCCAAAGCACAAAAAGTTTACCAATGTGCTGAATGGGCGCCGCGTTCAATTGGTCGGCCAAGGCGAGGTACATTTCCTCTCGAGCTTTGCGGTCGTCTCCATGAACGCGCACCTTGATGAGTCCATGGGCACTCAAGGCGTGGTCCACTTCCTTGATCACGGCGGCGGTGAGTCCATCAGAGCCGATCATCACGACGGGGTCAAGATGGTGGGCAAGCGCACGGCGCTCACGTCTTAGGGCGGGGGTAAGAATAATTGCAGTCATAATGGGTATTATCCACCGTTAAAGGGAAGACACTTCATTGAAGATCAATACTAAAAGCAAAAAAGTCAATAAAGCGTGGTTAAACGACCATGTCAACGACACGTACGTCAAGTTGGCAAAGAAAGAGGGCTACCGCGCGCGTGCAGCCTACAAGCTCAAAGAGATCGATGAGCAACTCAAACTCATCAAGCCTGGCGACTTGGTGGTCGATTTGGGCAGTGCACCGGGCGCTTGGAGTCAGTACTTGAGAAGAAAGTTGTCGCCCGAAGGTGCAGCAGTTGGCGCGTTGAATGGGACCATTTTGGCGCTTGATCTCTTGCCGATGGACGCTGTTGAAGGGGTGACGTTCATGCAGGGCGACTTCAGAGAGCCGGAGGTGTCTTTGGCCTTGCAAGAAGCCATGCTTGGTCGGATGGCCGATGTGGTGGTCTCAGATATGGCCCCCAATTTATCTGGCATCGAGTCCTCGGACGCGGCTCGCATTGAGCATTTGGTGGAGCTTGCTCTTGAGTTTTGCATCGGGCACATGAAGCCCGAAGGGGCCTTGGTGGTCAAGGTCTTTCATGGCAGTGGCTACAGCCAATTGGTCAAACTCTTCAAAGACCATTTTCTGAAGGTCAAGCCCATCAAACCCAAGGCATCAAGGGACAAGTCTTCTGAGACCTTTTTGGTCGGCATGGGCCTGAAGTTGGACAAAATCAAGGCAGACCGAACAACCTAAAAGCACCTTGCTTTATAGGGGTATTAGGGGCTTGATGTGTGCACTTTAGTGCGTCTTGAAACCATGCTGCACTGAGGGCTTGCACCGATTTGGCGTGAAGCCGAGTGGGGAAAAAGCAAAGCCCGTCGCGAATTTGTGGCTGGCAGGCTCCAAAAAGGGGATTAAATGTTGGAAAATAGTTTTCTACGCCCTTGAAATGCCTAAAATGGGGTGCATATGTTTGTCAGTCTTTTGTGTTTTATTTCCGATTGGAGCCTTCATTGAATAATCAATGGTTCTCAAAAGTTGCCGTATGGCTCGTCATTGCGCTCGTCCTCTTTACGGTGTTCAAGCAGTTTGACAAAACCGCCGCTGGCAGCGCCACTTACATGGGCTACTCTGACTTTCTTGAAGAGGTCAAATCCAAGCGCATTAAAACAGCCACCATTCAAGAGGGTCAAGGGGGCACAGAAATCATTGCTGTGACCAACGACGAAAGAAAAGTTCGCACCAATGCGACCTATTTGGACCGGGGTTTGGTGGGTGACTTGATTGCCAATGGCGTGAAGTTTGATGTCAAGCCTCGCGAAGAGGGCTCTCTCATCATGACCCTCTTGGTCAGTTGGGGACCCATGTTGCTCTTGATTGGTGTGTGGATTTACTTCATGCGTCAAATGCAAGGGGGCGGCAAAGGCGGCGCGTTTAGTTTTGGCAAAAGCAAAGCGCGAATGCTCGATGAGAACAACAACACCGTGACCTTTGCGGATGTGGCCGGATGCGATGAGGCCAAGGAAGAGGTCAAGGAAGTGGTGGACTTTTTAAAAGATCCCCAAAAGTTTCAAAAGCTGGGGGGTCGCATTCCAAGAGGTCTGCTCTTGGTGGGCCCGCCTGGAACGGGCAAGACTTTGCTGGCCAAAGGCATTGCGGGTGAAGCCAAGGTGCCCTTTTTTAGCATCTCGGGTTCAGACTTTGTCGAGATGTTCGTGGGCGTGGGCGCTGCTCGCGTTCGCGACATGTTTGAGAACGCCAAAAAGAATGCACCTTGTATTATTTTTATTGACGAAATCGATGCCGTGGGTCGCCAAAGGGGCGCGGGCTTGGGTGGCGGCAATGATGAGCGCGAACAGACCCTCAATCAAATGCTCGTTGAAATGGACGGCTTTGAGACCAATTTAGGCGTGATTGTGGTGGCGGCCACCAATCGCCCCGATATTTTAGATGCGGCCCTTTTAAGGCCAGGTCGTTTTGACAGGCAAGTTTATGTGACCTTGCCAGACATCAGAGGTCGTGAGCAAATTTTGAACGTTCACATGCGCAAAGTGCCAATCGGTCAAGATGTGCAACCCAGCGTGATTGCCCGCGGCACGCCTGGCATGAGTGGCGCTGATTTGGCCAACCTTTGCAACGAAGCGGCCTTGATGGCCGCTCGCAGGAATGCCAGAGTGGTGGAGATGGTGGACTTTGAAAAAGCCAAGGACAAGATCCTCATGGGTCCCGAGCGCAAAAGCATGGTCATGCCTGAGGAGGAGAGAACCAACACGGCTTATCACGAATCAGGCCATGCCTTGATTGGTAAATTGTTGCCCAAGTGCGACCCCGTTCACAAGGTCACCATCATCCCAAGAGGCAGAGCTTTGGGTGTCACGATGAGTTTGCCTGAGAAGGATCGCTACAGCTACGACCGTGAATACATGCTCAATCAAATCAGCATGCTCTTTGGTGGTCGAATTGCTGAAGAAGTGTTCATGAACCAAATGACCACCGGTGCGAGCAACGACTTTGAGCGGGCCACGCAAATTGCCAGAGACATGGTCATGCGCTACGGCATGACCGAGGCTCTCGGCCCCATGGTCTATGCAGAAAATGAAGGCGAAGTGTTCTTGGGTCGCTCCGTGACCAAGACCACCAATATGAGCGAGTCGACCATGCAAAAGGTGGACCAAGAGGTGCGCAAAATCATCGACAACCAATATGCATTGGCCCGTCGCTTGATTGAGGAACACTCGGATCACATGCACGCCATGGCCAAGGCGCTCTTGGAGTGGGAGACCATTGACACCGAGCAACTCGACGACATCATGGCGGGCCGTCCTCCAAGGCCGCCCAAAGACTGGACGCCTCGCGTGCCCCCTTCTGGCGATGGTGGCGGTGGAACCCCTGCTGTGCACCCAACGCCTGCCACACACCCGGTTTAACGCCTTCGCAGGCACCTGAACTGCTAGGCCCCAACTCTTCGGATGTTCGGGGCTTTTTTTTAAGTGAATCCATTGCTTTGAACCCATTGAAATCAGTTGACCAAGACGCTCCCATGACACAGAGCTTTTCTGTTTGGAAGACAACGCGTTTTGAGATCGATCTTTTGCGTCCCAAGATCATGGCGATTGTGAACGTCACGCCAGACTCCTTTGCCACACACACGATGAGCGATGTCGCCACTCAAAGCGGCGCCCAGGGTTGGATTCAAAATTCCCTTGATCACGCGGCCTTCCAACTCAAAGCGGGTGCGGATCTCTTGGACATAGGCGCGGAGTCGACCCGCCCAGGCGCTGGCATGGTGCCTTTGGAGGAGGAGTGGCGGCGTTTAGAGCCCGTGCTGAAAGAGGTGATCACTTGGGGCGTGCCTGTTTCAGTGGACACCTACAAGCCAGAGATCATGTTGCGTGCACTTGAGATGGGGGTGGACATCATCAACGACATTTGGGCCCTTCGGCAAAGCCGCGCGTTGGAGGTGGTGAGCCGGTTTGAGTGTGGGGTGTGTTTGATGCACATGCACGCTGAGCCCAAAACCATGCAACTCTCTCCCATGCAAGGGGATGTGGTGGCCCAGGTGAATGCGTTCTTAGGTGAACGTGTGCAGTCGTGCTTGGCTCAAGGCATAGAAAAAGGGCGTTTGATGCTGGATCCGGGCATTGGTTTTGGAAAAACAGTGGCGCAAAATTTCACGTTGTTAAGACAACAAAATCTCTTGCACATTCAGCACTTGCCGCTGTTGATTGGATGGTCTAGAAAGTCCTCTTTGGGGGCGGTCACGGGCCAGGAGGTGGACCAGCGAGTGAACTCAAGCGTTGTCGCCGCGGTGTTGGCCATGGAGCGAGGTGCTCAGGTGATCAGGGTGCATGATGTCGCCCCTACAATGGAGGCTCTTCAGGTCTGGTTGCATGCCAGTGGCTTGGGTCCTCCATTGCATGCGCGATAAGCTCAAAAGACACCCACACCAAGAAGTGCTTAACATTGATTCATTATTCATTGAGTGAAAACCCATGAGCAGAAAATATTTTGGTACCGATGGCATCCGTGGTCACGTGGGAAAAGCGCCCATTGCGCCAGACTTCATCTTGAAGTTGGCCCATTGTGTGGGGCGAGTTCTAAAAAACACAGAGGACAGGCCTGTGGTCCTCATTGGCAAAGACACGCGGATATCGGGCTACATGCTCGAGTCGGCCTTGGAGTCGGGTTTTAATTCTGCTGGTGTGGACGTGATTCTCTTGGGGCCATTGCCAACACCGGGTGTGGCCTATCTCACCAGAGCTCAACGTGCAAGTCTTGGTGTGGTGATCAGCGCCAGCCACAATCCCTTTCACGACAACGGCATCAAATTCTTCTCCTCCAAAGGCAGTAAATTGAGCGATCAATGGGAGAGTGATGTCGAGATGATGTTGGACCAGGCGCCTGTTTGGGTGGAATCGGTGGATCTTGGTAAAACGAAACGATTGAACGATGCAGCGGGGCGCTACATTGAATTTTGTAAATCCTCATTTGATGGCGATTTGACCCTGAAGGGATTGAAGATTGTGGTCGATGCCGCCCATGGCGCGGCCTATCAAATTGCCCCCGCCGTGTTTCATGAGTTGGGTGCTGAAGTGCACACCTTGGGCTGCAGTCCAAACGGCATGAACATCAACGACGGCGTCGGGGCCACCCATCCTGAGGCCTTGATTGCAATGGTCAAAGAGAAAGGGGCTGACTTTGGGGTGGCCTTGGATGGAGACGCTGATCGCTTGCAGTTTGTGGACCGCCATGGTCGACTCTTCAATGGCGATGAGTTGCTTTATTTGATGACCAGCGAGCGCGTGGCCAAAGGCGAACAACTCGGTGGGGTGGTGGGCACCTTGATGACCAACAAAGCGGTGGAGAATGCCATTGAAAAAATGGGTCTTCAGTTCATTCGAGCAAAGGTTGGGGATCGCTATGTGCTTGAAGCTTTAGAGGACAAGGGCTGGGTTTTGGGTGGTGAAGGGTCTGGTCATTTGTTGGCCTTGGACAAACACTCAACGGGGGACGGCTTGATCAGCGCTTTGCAAGTGCTTCAGACGTGTCTGCGTGCCAAAAAAGATCCTGCTGAATTATTGAAAGAGGTGGCCTTGTTTCCGCAAGTGCTGCTCAACGTGCCCTATCGGGGGCCAGCGGCATGGAAAGCCAGTGAGCAACTCAATGCATTGATTGCGCACCATGAGCGAGAACTGGGGGACAAGGGGCGTATTTTGATTCGCGCAAGTGGCACAGAGCCCTTGGTGCGTGTCATGGTCGAAGCAACCGACTTAAGCACAGCGCATAGCGTGGCCCAAGCGCTATCTGCACTCATTTGACTGCCGTTTGAAATCAAAATGACTTGATTTGTCAAAAATGTTTCACATGAAAGACACGATCGTGTCATAGAAATTCATCACACTTCATGCAACCAACCATAAGGAGTGTTCATGAAGGAATTGCCAACACCGACGATCGATTTGTCCCCCATTGCCTTACCTCGGGGGTTACTTCATCCAAGCCAAAATCAATCCAATTCTGGGGCTGAAGCCAAAACTCTTGAGCGTGGCGGCATTTCTGTTTCGTGGGCGCAGCACCAAGATGAGGTGAGAGCGGCTCAGCGACTCCGGTACGATATTTTTGCGGGCGAAATGGGTGCTCGCATCAGCAGTTCATTGCCCAACCATGATATTGACTTGTTTGACGATTATTGTGAGCATTTGATTGTTCGTGATCAAGTCACGCAAGAGGTGGTGGGGACTTACCGCGTCTTAACACCTGCGCAGTCCAAGCGCTTGGGTGGCAATTACACCGATACAGAATTTGATTTGACACGCCTGAGGTCTTTAAGAGAGCGCATGGTGGAGTTGGGCAGAAGTTGCGTGCATCCTGATTACAGACAAGGTGCCGTGATCATGGCGCTTTGGGGTGCTTTGGCCGAGTTCATGGTCAGAAACAATTTGGACACCATGATTGGCTGTGCCAGCATTCCCATGTTACACAACGGTGTGGTGAGCGGCGAGGCTGCAGCCAGTATTTGGAATCAGCTCAAACAAACCCATTTGGCGCCCATTGAACTTCAAGTTTGGCCCCGTTTGGCGTTGCCGGTGGATCAGTTTGAGGCCCCAGTGAGCGTTGAACCCCCCGCATTGATCAAGGGATACCTCAGACTGGGTGCAAAAATCTTGGGTGCACCCGCTTGGGATCCAGATTTCAATACAGCCGATTTGCCCATGCTTATGAGAATTGCCGATTTACCCAGCCGCTACAGAAAGCATTTTTTAGGTGCTTGATGCATTACAGAGCCATTTTTATATCGGATTTGCACCTGGGGACACCGGGTTGTCAGGCAGATGCACTGCTGAGTTTTTTAAAACACAACAGCAGCGATTATCTTTATTTGGTTGGTGATATTGTTGACGGTTGGCAACTCAAGAGAAGGTGGCATTGGCCTCAAGCGCACAACGATGTGATTCAAAAGTTGCTGCGTCGAGCTAGAAAGGGTACACGTGTCGTTTATGTGCCCGGTAACCACGATGAGTTTGCCAGGCAATTTGTGAATCACCAGTTTGGTGGTGTGGAGTTGCTTGAGGAAGCCGAGCACACCTTGGCCGATGGGCGGCGCTTGTGGCTCACCCATGGTGACTATTTTGATGCGGTTGTTCAGTATGCCAAATGGTTGGCGCACGTGGGTGACAATTTGTATGAACTCACCTTAAAACTCAATCGCTACTTGGCCAAATTGAGAAATCATTTGGGCTTGCCATACTGGTCTTTGTCGGCCTACTTGAAACACAAGGTCAAATCGGCGTTGAATTACGTGACGTCGTTTGAGGACGCCTTGGCCCAAGAAGCCAAACGACGGGGATTTCAGGGGGTCGTTTGTGGTCACATTCACCGCGCTCAGATCAGAGACATTGAGGGTGTTTTGTATTGCAACGATGGTGACTGGGTGGAGAGTCGATCTGCATTGGTTGAGCATTTTGATGGCGCCTTGGAACTGCTTTTTTGGGACCCCTTGACCATGGAGGATCCAGCCCATGAGTTGGTGGAAGCATAAAGGAGTCCGTGCATGAAAATAGCACTGGTGAGCGATGCCTGGTCACCCCAGGTCAATGGCGTTGTGACCACGCTCATCGAGTTGGTGCAAAGACTGGAGGGGGCAGGGCATGAAGTGCTGGTCATTCATCCTTACCTCTTTGATCACCGACCCTGCCCAGGCTACCAGGGCATTGATTTGGCGGTCAAGCCTTATCAAAAACTCACGGAGATTCTCGCCGACTTCAACCCCGATGCCCTGCACCTTGCGACCGAAGGCCCTTTGGGATGGGCGGCAAGAAAGGCGGCCAAGAAAAACAACTGGTCATACACCACAGCCTTTCACACCAAGTTTCCAGAGATTTTGAAAGCCGCATTGAAGGTGCCCTTGTTCATGGGTTATGCCTTGATGCGTCATTTTCACAAGCACTCTCAAGGCGTGATGGTGCCAACCCTTGGTGTTTTAAAGATGCTGGAGGGGCGGGGTTTCAGAAATCTGAGAGCTTGGACGCATGGGGTGGACACCGAGCTTTTTCAGTACCAAGAGAGACCTTTGGAGTTGGAGCAACTGAGCGGACTTGAAAGACCCATTTCCTTGTATGTGGGACGAGTTTCCTACGAGAAAAATATCAAAGCTTTTTTAAATTTGAATTTAAAGGGCAGCAAAGTGGTTTGTGGTGTGGGGCCGGTGCTTGAAGATTTAAAGGCCTCTTATGATAATGTCCGCTGGTTAGGTGTTTTGGATCGAAAGACCTTGGCGCGGGTGTATGGTGCGGCCGATGTGTTTGTTTTCTCCAGTCTCAACGAAACGTTTGGCTTGGTCATGCTTGAATCGATGAGCACAGGTACGCCTGTGGCGGCGTTCCCGGTGGATGGGCCACTCCAAGTGCTTGAGAAAAGGGATGCGCTTGAAAGAACTTTGGGCGGCGCGATGAACGACGAATTAGAAACCGCTGTTCAAGAAGCTCTTCAGATCAATCGATCCGAAGCCAGGCAAAGGGCTCTGGACTTTGATTGGAAGCGTGCAAGTGATTTGTTCTTGAGCTATTTGGTCCAGTCCAGCAAGCGTTGAATCCACCCTGATGCGGCCCTTGAGATGATGTCATGGGCTTTCTTCATGGTTCTTGCCCCATTCCCTTGCGATAGAACTCAATTCGGGTCTCCTTTAGCAGGCTCTTTGACACACTTTGGCTGTCAATTGACTTAAAATCTCCTCCATCTTTGAATAAATTGAGCCTAATAGGAAAAGCGATTTGAGTAACCCTAAAGACCATGAGTTTTTGCCTCGAGACGAGAGTTTTTTGGCCTTCAATGAGCGGGTGCTTGATTGGGCCAGACGCGTTGACGTGCCTCTTTTGGAGCGACTGCGGTATTTGTGCATCGTGTCCTCCAATTTGGATGAATTTTTTGAAGTCAGAATGGCATTGCATTTACGAGCAGTCCATCATCACGAAAGCAAAGCTCTTTACAGCAGCCATTCCTTTTTAAAGCTCTCCGAATTGGCGCATCGTTTGGTCGATGAACAGTACGCTTTGTACAACGATCATTTGCTTGCTGACTTCGCAAGCAAGGGCATCAAGTTGCTCTCTCACGGTGAGCGCACGGTGCTTCAAAAAAAATGGGTCAAGCAGTATTTTGATCAAGAGGTCAAACCCCTCTTGGTGCCCGTCAGCCTAGATCCAGCACACCCCTTTCCAACAGTTGCCAATAAATCCCTGAACTTTATTGTCAGACTGTCAGGTCAAGACGCCTTTGGTCGAGAAAATGAAATTGCCATTGTGAAGGTGCCCCGAGTGCTTCCCCGCATCATAAAAATGCCTGAAAGAGTGGTGGGTAAGAAGAATTACTTTGTTGCGTTGAGCAGTGTCATTCGGGCGCACTTGAGCGATCTTTTTCCAGGAAGACATGTAGGGCAGTTCTCTCAGTTTAGAGTCACCCGGGATTCAGAGCTGGCAGTCGATGAGGAAGACGTTCAAAATTTAAGAACTGCGCTGCGCCAAGGTTTGGAGCAAAGGCAGTTTGGTCAAGCTGTGAGGCTTGAGGTGTCGTCTGGATGTTCGCAAGACCTTTATCGCTTCCTACTCAAACAGTTTCAATTGCCTGAGACTGCTCTGTACCGAGTTCACGGACCTGTCAATTTGGTCAGACTCAGTCAAATGATTGATCTGGTGGATATGCCAGCGCTTTTGTTCAAGCCCTACAAAGCTTCCTTTCCCAAGACCTATACGAGCCTTGAACCTATTTTCAATCAGCTCAAGAAAAGGGACATCCTGATCCATCAACCCTATGAAAGTTTTTCTGCGGTCTTGGCTTTTTTAAAAGAAGCGGTCAACGACCCCAACGTCTTGGCCATTAAGCAAACCATTTATCGCACGGGTGCGGACTCTGAGTTGATGGACCTTTTAAGGGAAGCGGTTCGCAGGGGCAAAGAGGTCACTGCCGTGGTGGAATTGAAGGCCCGGTTCGATGAAGAGGCCAATATCAACTGGTCAGAAAGATTGGAATCGATTGGTGCACAAGTGGTTTATGGTGTGGTGGGCTTAAAGACGCACGCCAAAATGCTTCTCATTACCCGCAAGGAGGGAAAGAAGTTGGTGAGGTATGCCCATTTGTCGACTGGCAATTACAACTCAAGAACGGCCAAGCTCTACACCGATATCAGCATGTTGACAGCGGATGTCAAAATGACCGCCGATGTTGAACAAGTGTTTGTGCACTTGGCCAGCCAAAGCCCCTTGCCCAAGTTGAATCATCTGCTGGTGGCGCCTTTTCACTTGCATGATCAGTTGATTAAATTCATCAAATCAGTGGCAGCCAGCACCTTGCGGGGCAAGAGAGGCCGCATTGTGCTCAAGATGAACTCCTTAACAGATGAGCGGCTTGCAAAAGCCTTGATGGATGCAAGTCATTGTGGTGTGCTGATTGATGTGATCGTTCGAGGGGCCTGTATTTTGTCTGCACAAGTGCCAGGGCAAACTGAAAATATCAAGGTGCGTTCCATCATTGGAAGGTTTTTAGAGCACTCCCGAGTTTTTTACTTTGCCATTGAAGATGAAGAGAGTTTGTACCTCTCTAGTGCCGACTGGATGAACCGCAATATGCTGCGTCGAGTGGAGATTGCTTGGCCTGTCTTGGATCCTGAACTCAGACAAAGACTGATTGATGAATGTTTATTGGCCTATCTTGGAGATGCAAAGGATGCGTGGAGTCTTCAAGCCGATGGAAAATATGTCAAACCTGTGTTGGGACCAGGAAAAGTCGAGCACAGTGCACAGGCCGCATTGATGAGACGGTACGAGGCCAAGAAATAGATCGCAAACGCATAAACTGTTGGAGCTCATGATGGATTTGATCTTATGGAGACACGCTGAGGCCATTGACTTGGAAGAAGGTGGCAACGACATGGACCGCTTCTTGACACCGAAAGGGGAAAGACAGGCCGCACGCATGTCCACATGGCTTGATCGGGTGCTGCCACAAGGCACGCGAATATTTTGCAGTCCTGCTACGCGTTGTGAGCAAACGGTGATGGCTTTGGGGCGTCGATACAAATTAAGAGAGGAGCTCTCGCCCAACGGTCATCCTGATGAGGTCTTGTCGTTGGCGCAATGGCCGGTATCAAAAAGTGCTGTGTTGGTGGTGGGCCATCAACCTTATTTGGGCCAAGTGGTGGCCAAGTTGTTTGATATGAAAGTGGGTGAGTGCTCGATCAAAAAAGCCTCTGTTTGGTGGTTCAAATCTAAACAAAAAAACAATGAAACTCACACAAACCTGCATGCTGTACAAAATGCCGATTTGATTTGAGTTCAATCTCTTCATTTGTTTTGTGGTGAAAAATCAATGGGTATTGACTTTGAGGTCCCAGCTGGTTTTAAGCCACGACTGGGTCTCAATGTAGAGCAGGTGAAAGGATTGCGGATAAGCCTGTATCCACTGCTCTGAGATTTCTAAGTCAACTGTCTTCGGACTCTTTTTAGAGGCTTTGATTTTCAAGTTCTTGTAGTCTGGTTCGCGTCTTGCGTGGCACAAAATGACCGCCAATCTGAGGCACATCAATTGCTGGCAAAAGCCTTCGTCATCAAAGTTGATATTGAGTTTTCTTAATTTTCCTCTGTGTCCCAGAACCAAAAGCCCTAACCGGTGCAACTCTGGGATTGTGAATCCAGGCGTGTCACTTTGGTCCAAAATATAAGCGCCATGCTTGTGGTAATCACTGTGTGAGATCACCATTCCGATTTCGTGTAAATCAGAGGCCCAGGAGAGTTTCTTTTTGAGTTTGCTTTGTTCAGATTGATCTGTTTCTTTGATGTTGAGTTGATCAAACAAATGGTTGGCAACCAGGCTGACTCTTTTGGATTGCTGGGTATCGACACCAAAAGCCTTTTGAAGCCTTGTGATGGTGATGCTTCTCACATCGTAGTGTTCGTCCTCACGATCAATCAAATCATATAGAACGCCGTGTCTGAGCGCCCCATGGGCATAGTGCATGGTATCAATTTCGAGGATATCAAAGACCGCTTTTAAAACAGAGATGCCCCCTCCAATCACCGCTTTCCTATCATCCTTCAGGCCCTCAAGGCGCAAATTGCTAGAGTCGCCAGCTCGGATGAGAGATTTTTTAAGCCAGGCCAATCCGGATCGGGTGATCTCATCGGGGTTCCAGCCGTTTGCAAAGAGCACGTCGCACACGGCTCCTATGGTGCCAGAGGAGCCATAGGCTTGGTCCCAGCTTTCTTTGGGGTAAAGCGTCACGGCTTCATCCAGCACCGCCTTTGCAGCAATCTCCGCTTTTTCGAAGGCAGCAGCACTGAAGACATCTTCCTTGAAGTATTTCATGCTCCAAGCGACGCTTCCAGTTCTGTAGGACTCCATGACGCTTGGGTTTAAGTTTTGACCCAAGATGATTTCTGTTGATCTGCCACCAATGTCCACCACCAAACGGTTTTCCTTGGACTGGGGCAGGAGGTGAGAGACACCTTGATAAATCAGTCTGGCTTCTTCACGACCTGAAATGACCTCAATGGGAAAGCCCAAAATGACGCTGGCTTGCTCCAAGAACAGGTCTCTGTTTTTGGCTTCTCTTAAAGTTTGGGTGGCCACTGCACGTACATTCTTTTTCTCAAGCCCGGACATGCGCTCTGCAAAGCGAGCCAAACAGTCCCAACCTCTTTGCATGGCTTCAAGCGATAAGTTCCTGTTTTCATCCAGGCCATTGCCTTGACGAATGGTTTCTTTGATGTATTCGGTTCGGTGAACATGCCCATGTTCAAGTCTGCCAATTTCTAACCTGTAACTGTTTGATCCTAAATCTACAGCGGCTAAGAGTGCGCCATTTTGCATTATGAAAAATTCTGTGAGGGTGGACAAGTCGCTTATTTTAAGCAATCAGCTATCATATGATCGAAATATGACAAAAGAGTGACGCAAGGTGTGAGATTTGTTGACGTTAAAGGCTGGTTTTTGTGTGTTTAGTCATATTAATGTCACATAAAACGAATAAAGTGACCAAGCTTTCATTAACTTATGAGGAAACAATTCATGATTAAGCGTTTAACAATGGTTGCTGCTTTATTGGCAGCCTTTGGTGTCAATACGGCTTTGGCTCAAGACATCACTGGAGCAGGTGCCTCCTTTCCAGCACCTTTGTACAGCAAGTGGGCCGCTGATTACAACAAGGCGACATCCATCAAGGTCAATTACCAGTCCGTGGGGTCTGGTGCTGGCATCAAGCAAATCGATGCCAAGACCGTTGATTTCGGTGCATCAGACATGCCTTTGACAGATGAAGAGTTGACCAAAAAAGGTCAAGTTCAATTTCCAACGGTCATTGGCGGCGTGATTCCAGTCGTTAACATCGCAGGCGTTGCTCCTGGTAAATTGCTGTTGACCGGTGAGTTGTTGGCCGATATTTATTTGGGAAAAATCACAAAATGGGACGATGCCGCTATCAAGGCTTTGAATCCTACTTTGAGCTTGCCAGATGCCTTGATTGCCCCAGTTAGACGTTCTGATGGTTCAGGCACTTCCTTCATCTTTACCAACTACTTGAGCAAAGTCAGTGCAGAATGGAAAACAAAGGTTGGCGAGAGCACTGCACCCAATTGGCCAGTGGGCTTGGGTGGCAAGGGCAATGAGGGCGTGTCCGCCTTTGTGACCCGCATTCCCAATTCAATTGGTTATGTTGAGTACTCATACGTTAAGCAAAACAAAATGACCTACGCCAAGTTGAAAAACAGCGCTGGCACTTTTGTTGATCCTGATGACACAGCGTTCAAAGCCGCTGCTGCTGGTGCAGATTGGGCCAAAAGCTTCTATCAAATTTTGACAAACCAGCCTGGCAAAGACTCTTGGCCCATCACTGGTGCAACATTTATTTTGATGCACAAAGTTCAAGACAAGCCTCTCAATGCCACTTCTTCATTGAAGTTCTTTGACTGGGCTTACAAAAACGGTGACAAAACTGCTGACGATTTGGACTACGTTCCCATGCCCGTTTCAGTGAAAGACGCCATTCGCAAGTCATGGTCACAAATCAAGGACGCTTCGGGTAAAGCCATTGCGTTTTAATTGATAAAACTTTAGAACATCAGGAACTCCATGAGTTATCAGCATCCCTTAGGAGATGGAGTTCCTGACTCAAGCTCTTCAAATCAACTTTCTCATTCGCGAATGAATACTTCTGCCGGTAAACCCAGTCAAAGAGTCAATGGCCTCGTAGACCGATTGTTCGGTTGGGCGGCTTTGTCGGCGGCTTGTTTGACACTTGCGATGCTTTTGGGCATTTTGCTTTCATTGATCAGTGGCGCTTGGCCAGCCATACATGAATATGGCTTGGGCTTTCTCACCCGAAGCGTCTGGGACCCCGTTCAAAGCGAATTTGGGGGCCTTGTGATGATCTATGGCACATTGGCCACGTCCATCATCGCCTTGGCGATTGCGGTTCCAGTGAGTTTTGGAATCGCCTTATTTTTAACCGAACTTTCGCCCGCTTGGCTCAAAAGGCCACTCGGCACAGCCATTGAGTTGTTGGCTGCCATTCCCTCGATTGTTTATGGCATGTGGGGCCTGCTTGTTTTTGGTCCTATTTTATCCGCCTATGTTCAAATTCCATTGCAAAAACTCTTGGGCTCAGTTCCCATCGTTGGTGCTTTGGTGGGTGGTCCTCCCGTTGGAATTGGTATTCTTTCTGCGGGCATCATTTTGGCCATCATGATCATCCCCTTTATCGCGTCTGTGATGCGCGATGTATTTGAGGTGACGCCTCCTTTGCTCAAAGAATCTGCTTACGGCCTGGGATCCACCACATGGGAGGTGGTCTCTAAGGTGGTGTTGCCTTATACAAAAGCGGGTGTGATTGGTGGCATCATGCTGGGGTTGGGTCGAGCGCTTGGAGAAACCATGGCCGTTACCTTTGTGATTGGTAACATGAACCAACTCAACTCAATCAGCTTCTTCGAGCCGGCCAACAGCATCACCTCTGCATTGGCCAACGAGTTTGCTGAAGCGTCAACAGGGCTTCATCAGGCCTCACTCATTTATTTGGGCTTGGTCTTGTTTTTCATTACCTTTGTGGTCTTGTCATTGTCTAAATTACTGCTGGCAAGAATGCGCAGAAACGAAGGGACCTCATCATGAGTCAAGATAGAGTCGCTAAGTTCGAATCCAGAAAAAGAACCAATCAGATCGCCATTTTTTTGTCCATGGCGGCCATGGCATTTGGCTTGATTTGGCTCATCTGGATTTTGTGGCAAACCATTTTCTTGGGTCTTCATGGCTTGAACATGGCCACATTGACTGAAATGACCCCCGCTCCCAATGATCCAGGTGGCATTGCCAATGCGATCTACGGATCTTTTGTCATGGTCATGTTGGCCACCTTTGTGGGCACACCCATTGGTGTCATGGCAGGCATCTATTTGGCCGAGTACAACCCCAAGGGTCAACTCTCCAATGTCACACGCTTTGTCAACGAAATTTTGCTGTCCGCGCCGTCCATTGTCATTGGCTTATTTGTCTACACGCTGGTGGTTGCGCGCTTCAATACTTTTTCCGGCTGGGCAGGTATTTTGGCCTTGGCATTGATTGTGATTCCTGTGGTCATTCGAACCACAGAGAACATGTTGCTGTTGGTGCCGCCAGGGCTCAGAGAGGCCGCCTATGCGTTGGGTGCGCCTAAATGGAAGGTGATCATGGGAATTACCTTAAAGGCGGCGCGCTCAGGTGTGGTCACGGGTATT
The DNA here is from genome assembly GCA_903861115.1 of uncultured Burkholderiales bacterium. Lineage (GTDB taxonomy): Bacteria > Pseudomonadota > Gammaproteobacteria > Burkholderiales > Burkholderiaceae_C > Limnohabitans. Next base: position 34,566 of record CAIOTD010000168.1, on the reverse strand, counting down.
TTGTTGGCCGTGGCACGCATCTCAGGGGAGACAGCACCTTTGTTGTTTACTTCCTTAAACAATCAATTTTGGACATCTAGTTTGAGTGGACCGGTCGCAAGTCTGCCTGTCACCATCTTTAAATTTGCCATGAGCCCCTACCAAAATTGGCAGGAATTGGCATGGGCAGGTGTATTTTTAATCACCGTGGCTGTTTTAGGTCTGAATATTTTGGCTCGAGTTGTTACTCGACAAAAAACTTAAATTTCTAATGGAATCATGATGCAAGCAGAAACAATTACTCAGTCCAAAATTTCGGTTCAAAATTTAAATTTTTATTATGGAAAATTCCATGCTCTTAAAAATATAAATTTAGAAATTCCTGAAAACAAAGTAACCGCCTTCATTGGACCGTCAGGTTGCGGCAAGTCAACCCTGCTCAGAACATTCAACCGCATGTTTGAACTCTATCCTGAGCAGCGCGCGGAAGGTTCAATTGTTCTTGACGGTGAAAACTTATTGACCTCCAAAGACGATGTGGCATTGATCAGGGCCAAGGTTGGGATGGTTTTTCAAAAGCCAACACCCTTTCCAATGTCGATTTTTGACAACATTGCATTTGGCGTAAAGTTATTCGAAAATTTGTCCAAAAGTGAGATGGAAGACCGCGTGGAGTGGGCTTTAAGAAAAGCAGCTCTCTGGGGTGAAGTCAAAGACAAGTTGCAGCAAAGTGGCTCGGGACTGTCGGGTGGGCAGCAGCAGCGATTGTGCATTGCTCGCGGCATTGCCATCAAGCCTGAGGTGTTGTTGCTCGATGAGCCCTGTTCAGCGCTGGACCCCATCTCAACGGCCAAAGTTGAGGAGTTGATCATTGAGTTGAAGCAAGACTACACCGTCGTGATTGTGACCCATAACATGCAGCAAGCAGCACGATGCAGCGACTTTACAGCCTACATGTATTTGGGTGACTTGGTTGAATTTGGACCCACTGAGCAAATGTTCTTCAAGCCTCAAAGAAAAGAGACAGAGGACTACATCACGGGTCGCTTTGGTTGAAATTGAATAAAATTAAATTGATCAGAATTTTAGGAATTACTCATGGCAGATAAACACCTCTCAACGCAATTTGACTCCGAACTCAATAGTGTCTCCTCTCGCGTCATGGAGCTAGGCGGGTTGGTTGAATCGCAAATCAGGCAAGCCGTCTATGCACTTTCTCAGTTCAGTGCTGAAGTGGCTGACCACGTGATAGAAAACGAGGCAAGGGTCAACGCTTTAGAAGTTGAGATTGATCGAGATTTGACCTCCATCATTGGCCGCAGGCAACCCACAGCGGTGGACTTGAGACTTTTGATGGCCATCTCAAAAACCACTGCCAATTTGGAGCGCGCGGGTGATGAGGCCGAGAAAATCGCACGCATGGTCAAGTCCATCATTCACAGTGGAAACAGCCGCGCACTTCCTGCCTCAGAGCTCCGAGTGGCCTCAGAGATGGCCAGTTCTATTTTAAGAAAAGCGTTGGATGCATTTGCACGCTTGGACACCAAGACTGCATTGTCGATCCTGAAAGAAGACAATTTGATCGACGCTGAATTTGATGGATTTTTGAGAATTTTGATCACTTACATGATGGAAGATGCAAGAACCATTTCTGCCAGTCTTGATTTGCTCTTCATTGCCAAAGCCATTGAGCGAATTGGGGACCATGCTAAAAACATTGCTGAACTGATCATCTACATTGTGAAAGGCGCGGATGTGCGCCACACCTCCATTGAGCAAATTGAGTCCACCCTTCAATAAAAATTAACCATTGACATGAGACATCCTCCTAGAGTTCTAATCGTAGAAGATGAGTCTTCCATTGCAGAGTTGATTGCTGTCAATCTGCGTCACAATGGGCTGACCCCTATTTGGGCCGAAGATGGCGAGTCGGCGCAAAGAGAGATTGACACCATTTTGCCCGATATCATCTTGCTCGATTGGATGCTACCTGGTCAAAGCGGCGTGACGTTGGCCAAGCGCTGGAGAGCCGATCCAAGGGTCAAAAGCGTTCCTATTGTGATGTTGACCGCCCGAAGCGATGAGAGCGACAAGGTCTCTGGGCTAGATGCCGGCGCAGATGATTACATCACCAAGCCCTTTTCAACGCAGGAGTTGTTGGCACGCATTCGTGCGGTCCTCAGAAGACGCGCCCCAGAGCAGGCTTTGGACACGGTGACTGTGGGTGACTTGACGCTGGATGGAGCAACTTATCGGGTTAACTTCAGAGACGTGGCCCTTAAGATTGGTCCCACAGAATTCAAGCTGTTGAATTATTTGATGCGCCATGCAGAGCGTGTGCATTCACGATCTCAACTCCTTGACAAAATTTGGGGTGACCACGTGTTCATTGAGGAGCGCACGGTCGATGTGCATGTGAAGCGTTTGCGAGAGTCTTTGGGCGCTGCTGGGCCCATGATTGAGACGGTCAGGGGTGCAGGGTACCGATTCACTGCTCAAGTTCAAATCGCTGACGCAGCCTAAGAAAATTTTAAGGCCACTTTGCAAGTGAGCTTGGTGAAAACACCTGTGTTGATCGGGTGAATCCCAAGGGTATGTTGCCTTAAAATGGGGCAATGGCAGACTTACCCGTGGATCTTGTCGATTTACTCATATTCAATGCGTCCATCATCGATGGCACGGGTACAGCACGATTCAAGGGGGCTGTTGCCATCCTCGCCGACAAAATTGTCGGCGTTTTCGATGAGCATCAACAAGAGAGTGCTTGTGCATTAAAAGCACAAATGGCCCATTCAAAGCTTGTTTTTGACGCCAAGGGCATGGTCCTGTCACCTGGCTTTATCGATGCGCACACGCATGACGATCGCCTTTTGTTGTCTGATCCTCAAATGATGCCTAAATTGAGTCAGGGTGTAACGACCGTGATTGCCGGCAATTGCGGTATCTCCTTGGCCCCAATGCCCAAGGCATTTGAAAAGGCGGTGACGCCGCCTCTCAATCTTCTTGACGAATCAGGCGATTGGTTTCGTTTCAAGGACTTTGCATCCTATGTTCAAGCCTTGAGGGATCAACCTTCTGCCATCAACTGTGCACTGTTGGTGGGTCACACGACTCTCAGAGTTGCGGTCATGGAGGATTTAAATCGAGAGGCCAATGAGGCAGAAATTTCAGCCATGCGTGAGCAAGTCAGTGAGGCTTTGAATGCCGGAGCCATTGGCGTGTCCACAGGCCTTTATTACGAGCCGGCTAAGGCTGCAAGCACGCAAGAAGTCATTGAAATTTGTAGGCCATTGAAGGCATCAAAAGGGGTCTACTGCACCCACATGAGAGACGAAGCAGGGGGTCTTTTGGCGTCCTTGGATGAGAGTTTTTTAGTGGGTCGAGAGGTGGATGCCCCTGTGATCATCTCGCATCTAAAAGTGGTTGGTGTTAAAAATTATGGTCAGTCATCGCGCGCTTTGGACCATATTCAGGCCCATCAAGGCAGCCAAGAAATTTGTTTTGATTGCTACCCTTATCCTGCAAGCTCTACCATCTTGAGTTTTGATCGCGCCTTGACGGCTTCTAGAGTCATTGTGACGTGGTCTAAGGCCATGCCTGAAATGGCGGGCAAAGATTTGTCTGCCATTGCTCAAAAGCTGGAACTCAACGAAGAGGAGACCATCCAGCGACTAGATCCCGCTGGCGCCATTTATTTTCGAATGGATGAGTCAGATGTACAAACCATTTTGTCGCACCCACAGGTGATGATCGGATCAGACGGCTTGCCGCATGATGAATTTCCACATCCAAGGCTTTGGGGCTCTTTCACCAAAGTGCTTGGGCATTACAGTCGAACTTTGGGCTTGTTTCCACTTGAAAGTGCCATCAGAAAAATGACATCGACCACAGCTAAAAATTTTAGATTGAGCGGTCGCGGTGAAATTCGTGTGGGTTACTACGCAGATTTGACGCTCTTCGACCCTGAACAAGTCGATGCTGTTTCTAGCTACGAACGCCCAGTTGCGGCCTCAAGAGGTATCCTAGGCGTCTGGGTCAACGGTGAAATGGTCTACCAAGACGGACGAGCGACTGGGCGTTTTTCGGGTCATGTCTTGGGTCACCAAGATCACACGAACAAGTTCACGAGCGCTTTTTAAGCGCCTCAAAATTGAACCCTTGAATTTTTAAATCAACCCATGCCCATCAATTTCTCTTCACAGACCTCTATCGCACACATCAACTGGTCTGAGAGTTTGAACCAGTTGGCGCAAAAATTCGGTCCTCGCACCTTTGCGTCAGACGGTGCCAATGAATCCTTGACCTTCAATGAATTGAATGTCTTTGCCCATGCGCTTGCCAAAGTCTTGACCCAAAACGGCATAAAAAGTGCCGAGCCGGTTGCGTCTTTGCTACCGAACCACCTGGATGCCATTTGGATCACTTACGGCATCAAGTTAAATGGAGCCGCAGAGGTACCCTTGAATTTCAGCAGCACCCCAGATGAGCTCCAGTGGTGTGCGGATGTCGCCAAGTTCAAATGGATTGTCACTTATGAAAATAAACGCACTCAGTTGACCCAGCTTGGCTTTAGCGTCCTTAGCATTGAAGCGTTGAGAGCTGAGATGGACTTGCAGATCAAAAATGACGCCCATGGGGTGGAGGTTCTGCCAAGCGTCAAGTCTGAGGATTGGGGGAGAATTTTATTCACATCCGGCACGACCGGCAAACCCAAAGGTGTTGTCTACTCCCATCAAAGACGGTGGATCGCAGAACAAATGTTAAAGGCTTCAATGCCCTTTGTTCCACAAAAGGGATCCAAGCTTCTTTTGATGACGCCCTTTGTTCACGGTGCTTCTTTGATGACCTTTGCCTGGGCTGATTTTGGTGCGGAGGTGGTGCTTTTGAATGGTGTCGATTTACCAAAAATTACACCGCTTTTGGAGAGCGACGCCCTGCAGTATATTTTTGCGCCTCCCACTGTTTTAGGAAAACTGATTCAAGGTCATGAGGGGCGTGTGTTCAAGGGGGTTAAATGTATCTTCACCGGTACCCAACCCTTGTCCAAGGGGCTGTACGACAAGGCCCATGAGATGTTTGGTCCTGTGGTGAGGGTGACCTTTGGCAAGTCCGAGTGCGTCAACCCGATCACGGTTTTAACCCCCGAGCAAACGCACGATTTTTATCAAACAAAGCCGCTACCGGCTGGCGCTTGTGTGGGTTGGCCTCAAGCGGGGGTTGAGATGAAAATTGTGCCTCGCGCCGAATTAGAGGGTCAAGAGGAGGCGGACCTTGGAGCTGACCGAGCGCAAGGCGAAATTTATCTAAGAGCGCCGCAGATGTCTTGTTGTTTGCTCAATCCTGACGGTGTGATCGAGCACGAGCACGAGGGCTGGCATGCTACGGGAGACTTGGGATATTTTGATGACAAGGGTCGCCTAATGCTCACCGGACGAATCGCTGATGTGATCAAAACGGGGGGCTACCGCGTCAATCCCGATGAAATTGAATTGTTGCTCGCAGGCTCTGCGCAGTGGGATACAGTTTGTATCACCTCTTTGGCCTCCGAATACTGGGGCGAAGTGATTATTGCAGTGGCCGAAGGGGTTGGCGCTGAATGGACGCAGGAGCTAAACGCTCGATTGAACGCATTGTCCAAATACAAGCAGCCCAGAATTTTGATCGACTTCAAGGCGCTTCCTAGAAACCCGCAGGGCAAGATCAGTCGCAAGAAAGTCCGTGAATTGGTCTTGTCGCACTATGAACTCTTGGACGGTCCCTATCCAAAAGTTCAGCGCTTGGCGAGCAACAAGACCTAGGCGTCGACTTTGATGTTGTTTTTCTTGATCACATCAGAAAATGCGGTTTTGATGTTTTTCAAGTACTTGATGAATTCATCGCTGCGTCGGTAGTCAATTTCCAACGCGATCGTGTTGAAGGCTTGTTTGACCTCGGCTGAGGACATGGCTTTTTCAGTGGCCAGGGCAATTTTTTCTATCACATCCTTAGGCGTTCCAGTGGGCACCATGAGGCCGAGCCAAGCACCCATGTCAAATCCAGGTAAATCCAATGTGCTGGACATTGCTGGAATTCCGGGCGTCACAGAGCTGCCTTTTTCTAATGAAACACCATAGGGCTTGAGCTTGCCGCCCCGAATCAAAGGTATGACAGAGGCAGCCGTCTCAATGCAGTAATTCACTTGCCCGCTGACCACATCGGTGAGCGCTGGAATAGAACCTTTGTACGGAATATGAACACCTTGAATGCCCAGTGCGGCATTGAACGCTTCCGTGATCAGGTGAGCTGTGGCACCTGTGCCAGAAGTGGCAAAGGTGTATTTGCCAGGACTGGCTTTGAACATCTCCACCAACTCTTTGATGTCCTTGGCTGGGAAATTCATGGCTGTGACCAAGACATAAGGGGACAAGCCCAGCATGGCCACTGGTACCAGTTCTTTTTCAACGTCATAAGGGGTTTTTTGTAGCAAAGGACTCACTGTGACTGGGCCACTTGATCCAGCCAAAATGGTGTATCCATCGGCGGCAGATTTGGCGACCGCATCGGTTCCAATTCCACCACCTGCACCGGCTTTGTTGTCAATGATGATTTGTGTACCGATGAGCTTGGACAGCTCTTGACTCAAAACCCGAGCAGCCAAGTCGGTGGCTTGTCCTGGAGGCCAAGGTACGATCATTTTGATGGGTCTGGTGGGGTAGGTGCTCTTTGGGGCATCGGCTGCATGCGTCAAGGGCGAGGAGAGCACGCCCGTGCTAGCAAGGGCGAGGAGCATGTGCGCTTTGAGGTACTCGCGTCGCTTTGAGTTGAAGGCTGAAATGGGGGTGAAAACAGTTTGAGTTGGGTCGTGTGACATGGGACCTACCTAAGTAAAAAAATGATTAAAACTTTATCAATTGAAGAATTAGATCACCAATTATTGCTTTTCTTGCTGGGTAGAAAACCCATTGACAGGGCTTTGTGGCGCCCTAGAATGAATTGCTTCTTATTGAGCCAATTTCTTTTGAAGAGGTCTGCGTCTTTGCTCTTGGACCGTCAAGAGGAGCACCCGTTTGTTGAACCCTTTCATGAATTCACCCCATTTATTTTCAAACGCCTTCAAAGATCTGATTGTGGTCGAACTGGGCAGCAGTGTTGCTGCACCCTACGCCGCTCAAATACTCGCTGAGTTAGGCGCACGGGTGATCAAAGTAGAAAAACCGCAGGGAGACGATGCCAGGCGCTGGGGGCCCCCTTTTTGGGAAGGCGCCTCTGCTTTTTTCCAGGCACTTAATCGCAACAAGGATTCGGTGGTTTGTGATCTGAGAGATGAGCGACAAAGAGCAGCATTGATTGATTTGATTGTGAGCAAAGCCGATGTCGTGGTTCAAAATTTGCGCCCTGGTCATGTCGAGGAGTTGGGCCTTGATGGACCAACGCTGTTGGCTTTAAAGCCCGCGTTGATTTATTGCAATTTGGGTGCCTTTGGACAGCAAGGCCCATTGAAATCCAAACCAGGCTATGACCCATTGATGCAAGCCTTTGGTGGGATCATGAGCACAACGGGAGAGGTCGGGCGACCATCGGTTAGAGTTGGTGCCTCGATTGTTGACATGGGCACAGGCATGTGGTCAGTCATTGGTATTTTGAGCGCGCTCTTAAACAAGAAAGAAACTGGACAAGGGCAATGCATTGATGTTTCTTTGTATGAAACCGCAACACAGTGGGTGTCTTTGCTTGCAGCCCAGTTTTTAGCAAGCGGTGAATTAAGTCCCAAACAAGGCTCCGGTGCGCCAGGTATTGTTCCTTACAAGGCCTACCAAGTCTTGGATGGTGAGTTGGTCATTGCTGCGGGTAGCGATGATCTGTTTCGAGCTCTTTCGCAAGCCTTGGGTCACCCGCAATGGGCCAAGGATCCACGGTTTTTAACCAATCCGGATCGGGTGAGGAACAGCAAAGAACTTTATGCCCTGATTGATCAAGTCTTGGCGGATCAACCCTCCGCCCATTGGCAGCAAGTGCTCGAAGATCAGGGTGTCCCCTGTGCGCCCATACAAAACTTAGCACAAATGCTTGAGCATGAGCAAACGAAGGAGCTGGGTTTGGTTCAAGAGGTGCCGGGCACTGGGATGAAGTTTTTGGGGCTTCCCTTGAGTTTTAATGGTGTTCGTCCAGCGCCCTATGGCCCGCCGCCCAAATTGGGTCAAGACAGTCAGACATGGCTTGGTTCGGTCAATGACGCGGGATAAAAATGATCCCAACTTGAGCCGTTAAATCATTCAAGCAAAGCTTTACGAAGGACTTCTATGAACCGATTGGGATTATCTGCTGAATTGGGGCAGTTCATCAGCCAACCATTTTTTTCTCTGGGCGCGGGCGCTGTTGAAACCCCAAAGCTGCAAGCTCAAAGGCGCGAGGCGTTTGAAATCATCAAAATGGGTCTGGCCGATACGGTCGCCACAATGTTTGCTGGAAAGAATGAGCCTGTAGCGGCCATGTTGTTTAATTTTTTCAAAGAGCAAGGCGCTGTCAACAAGGCAATCAATGAAGAGGCATCCAACTTTGAGCGCTTCTCTCCTGTGCCAGTCTTTGACGCGTATCTAAGACCCCAAGACGCCGGATTCTTAAATGCAACGCTTGGACATGCCTTGGACTACGATGATGTAGCCCTTTCGGGTCATCCAAGTGTGGTGTTGGGGCCCGCGGTTTTTGCAGTCGGCCATGCAGTGGATGCATCAGGCGAGCAAGTCCTGCAAGCCTACTGGGTGGGTTATGAGGTTTGGGCTGAGTTGTTGAGTCGCGAGAGCGATCAATACCATTTAAAGGGCTGGCACCCAACCGCCGTTTTGGGCACAGTTGCGTGCGCTGCGGCGGTTGCACACCTCTACCGATTGAACGCCAAGCAATCAACCCATGCCATTTCATTGGCGGCCAGCATGGCTTCAGGGTTGACCGCCAACTTTGGCTCGATGTCCAAGCCCATGCAGGCGGGCCGTGCTGTCTCCAATGCGATTGAGGCCGTGATGCATGCAAAAACTGGCATGACCGCTTCAAGTGCTGTATTCGAGTCGCCCGCTGGATTTCTAAATGCAATATCTCCAAAGGGACAAGTCGATTTGGACAGTCCGGCAAGTTGTTTAAGCACTTCAAGAATTGCAGGCTCAAGGGTATCCATTAAGCAGTACCCCATCTGCTACTCTGCGCATCGTGTCGTGGACGGCGTGTTGGATGCAGTGAAGAGTCATGGATTGGGTCATGAGGCGGTTCTGAAGGTTCAAGCTTTTATAGGCCCAGCACAAGCTTCTATGTTGAGAAATCATCTGCCACAAAATGGTTTAGAGGCAAAGTTCAGTTTGGAGTTTTCGGTGGCCTGTGCCTTGTTGGTGGGGAAGGTGGGTCTGGCTGAGCTCACCGATGCTTTTGTTCAGTTGAGTGAGGTGCAAGAACTTATGAAAAGAGTTGAGGTCGATTTAGTTGATACCAAGTGTCCAATTGATCCTGCCTTTTCACTCAACGATCGAGTGGTGATCCATTTAAAAAATGGACAAGTCATTGATTCAGGTGATATTAGATTTCCAAGAGGAAACGCTTTTTTGCCATTGACAAAAGACGCACTGAAAGAAAAATTTTTAGACTGTTGCAGTTATGGCGGTTTAAAGGGCCGAGAATCTGAAGCCATTGGGTTGTATGAACAACTCGTCGATCTTCAGGATATGAAAAGCATCCGTCCACTTTTCAATTTTAAACAAAAGTAAAAAATGTTGAATTTAAATAACAATGACGACGAAGTTTCAATGCCCTTGGGGCGAGACTATCCTGAGCTTAGGGATGCTGTTCAGCGCATTTGTGCTCAGTTTCCTGGAAGCTATTGGAGAGCGCTGGAAGATGATTCAAGCTATCCAACTGAATTCATCGAAGCGCTCACGAAAGCGGGATTTCTGGCTTCCTTGATCCCCGAGGAGTATGGTGGTTCAGGGTTGCCCATCAGGGCCGCCGCAGTTATTTTGGAGGAAATCAATGCAAGTGGTTGCGTGGCCAGTCAAGGACACGCCCAGATGTACATCATGGGCACCTTGCTGAGACACGGAAGTGACGCGCAGAAAAATCACTATCTTCCAAAAATTGCCAGCGGTGAGTTGCGTTTGCAAGCGTTTGGTGTGACCGAGCCCACTTCGGGTTCAGACACAACGAGTTTAAAGACCATGGCCATCAAACAAGGGGATCACTATGTGGTGAGTGGCCAAAAGGTTTGGACCTCAAGAGCCTTGCACTCAGACTTGATGCTTTTATTGGCCAGAACGACACCCCTTGGTGAGGTGGTTAAAAAAACGGATGGCTTATCTGTTTTTATTGTCGACTTGAAGGAAAGTCTTGGTCGAGGTGTAGAGATTCGTCCAATAGATGCCATGATCAATCATGGTGCAACGGAGGTTTTTTTTGATCAGCTTCGCGTGCCAGCTGAGAATTTAATCGGACAAGAGGGAAAAGGATTTAAATATATTTTAGACGGCATGAATGCTGAGCGTATTTTGGTCGGTACTGAAGCCGTAGGAGATGGTCGTTGGTGCTTGAACCATGCGGTGAACTATGCAAACAATCGAACCGTATTTGGCCGAAGTATTGGCAAGAACCAAGGTGTCCAATTTCCTTTGGCAAGAGCGCACATAGAGTTAGAAGTGGCCGATACGATGTGTCGCAAGGCCGCAGCCTTGTTTGATGCCAAACAAGAGTGTGGCGAGGCTGCAAATATAGCGAAGTTGGTGGCTTCAGAGGCTGCGTTCAAGGCGGCTGATGTGGCCATGCAGACGCTTGGTGGATATTCATTTGCCAAGGAGTATGAATTGGAGCGAAAGTGGCGAGAGAGTCGTCTCTATCAAATTGCACCAATTTCTACAAATATGATTTTGGCTTATATTGCACAACACGTTTTGGGTCTAGAGCGGTCATACTAGGGACTGTGCAATCATACACATCAATTCAAGCGCTCAATAAAAGCGAATAACAAACACAATCATAAAGGCAACAATTGAAGCACTTACTATCGCACATCAAAGTTTTGGATTTAAGCAGGGTTCTCGCCGGTCCTTGGTCTGGTCAGATATTGGCAGATTTGGGCGCTCAAGTGATCAAGGTCGAAAGGCCAGGCGCTGGGGACGATACCAGAGCCTGGGGGCCTCCTTTTTTAAAGGATGAAAACGGTGAAAACTCAAAAGAATCTGGCTATTACTTAGGCGTCAATCGAGGGAAAGAATCCATCACGGTCGATATCTCCCAACCCAAAGGTCAAGAAATTATTAGGGCGTTGGCAAAAGAAGCGGATATCATTTTGGAAAATTACAAGGTTGGAACCCTTGAGCGTTACAACTTGGATTATGAAAGTATAAAAAAAGTCAACGAAAAAATAATTTATTGCTCGATCACCGGTTTTGGTCAAACAGGACCAAAATCAAGTCACTTGGCCTATGATTTTTTAATTCAAGCCATGGGGGGGTTGATGAGTGTCACGGGCGAGAAGGATCAAAATCCTGGTGGTGGCCCGCAAAAGGTAGGCATTCCTATCATCGATTTGATTACTGGGAGTTATGCCACGATTGGTATATTGGCCGCGCTCTCTAACCGCGAGGTCACGGGGGAGGGTGAGTACATCGACATGTCAATGTTGGATGTACAGGTGGGTTTGCTCTCTAATCAAGCGATGAATTTTCTGATGACGGGAAAAACGCCAGTCAGAGGGGGCAACGCGCACCCCAATATACAACCTCAAGATGTTTTTAAGTGCTCTGATGGACAGGTGGTGTTGGCGGTTGGCAATGATGGTCAATTTGTGAGCCTTTGCAACGCCTTGGGTTTGCCGGAGTTATCGGTGGACGACCGGTTCAAAACGAACGCACTCAGGGTCAAAAACCAACTCGAATTGAGGCCTCACCTTGACGCTGCATTTCTTAAAAATACGCGTGCATTTTGGACAGAGAAAATGGAGTCCGCAGAGGTGCCTTGTGGGCCAATCAACTCTGTTGCCGAGGCTTTGAATGATCCACAAATTGTTCACCGAAAAATGGTCAGACAGTTGGATCATCCAGTCTCAGGCAAAGTCTCCCAGGTGATGACGCCGTTTCACTTTAAAAATGCAAGCATCAAAGTCGACCAAGCGCCACCGCTTCTGGGGCAGCATACCGTCAAAATATTGAGTGACTTGGGCTTTTCTGATGAGGAAATCCAAAACTTAAGCAAAGACCGTGTCATTTAAGCAATTACAGTTAAAACTTTGATAGGCAAAACATGTTTGAATATAAAGAGTTAGAGGTCTCCGTCAGGGATCATGTGGCGGTGCTCACGATGAACAGCCCACCTGTCAATGCGTTGACGCGAACATTGAATGATGAGCTCACCCATGCATTGGATCAAATCTCTGAGATTGATGACGTGAGGGTGGTGGTGCTGACGGCCAAGGGAAAGGTGTTTTGTGCTGGAGCGGATCTGAAGGCAAGAGCACAAAATATCAAAGGCCCAGGAGATTTGACGGCTCATTCGCGAAGAACTCGGGAGTGTTTTCATGCCATCCGTGAGTGCACCAAGCCTGTGATCGCCGCGATCAATGGCGCTGCGTTGGGCTCTGGCATGGCCATGATCGCTTCGAGTGATATTTTGTTGGCTTCTGAAAATGCCACCGTGGGTTTGCCAGAGGTTGACGTTGGCTTGCTTGGCGGATGCAAGCACGCAGAGCGTTTATTTAGTCATTCGAGATTAAGGCGAATGGCGTTGACCGGTTATAGAGTGGATGCAAAAGAATTGCTACGTCTTGGGGTGATAGAGTTTTGTGTTCCTCAAGAGGAGTTAATGAGCAAGGCATTAGAACTTGCCGCAACCATCGCAGCAAAGAGTCCCATTTCCACAAAAATGATCAAGCACACGTTGAACGTCGTGGAGGATTTGAGTTTGCGCGATGGTTATCGCTATGAACAAGATATGACCGCGCAAATATCTAAAACCGATGACGCCAAAGAGGCTCAAAATGCATTCAAGGAAAAGCGCCTTCCTCAATTTGTTGGTCGTTAACAGAAAAAGTCAAAAAAATGAAATTACATTGGTCCCCAAAATCACCGTATGTCCGAAAAGTGATGATTCTCATAGAGGAGCTTCACGCGGCAAAAGATATTGAATTGGTGCGCTCCGTTGCCGCCATGACGCAGCCCAACAAGGCCTTGATGGTTGACAATCCTTTGTCCAAAATTCCGACACTTGTTTTAAGTGATGGAACAAAGCTATTTGATTCAGTGGTTATTTGTGAATACCTAAATGATTTGTACAAGGGTACATTGTTCCCGTCTGGTCAAAACGAAAAATGGCAAGCTCTTCGCTGGCACGCACTAGGGGACGGTTTGTTAGATGCATTGATTTTATGGAGAAATGAAAGAGAAAGGGTTGTCCCACTTGACTCACTCATGGCGGCCTTTGAGTTAAAAGTGATGGCAACTTTGGACGTGCTAGAAAAAGAGGTCGAGGCTATTCGCTCCTCTGGTTTTACGATTGGTATTGTGGCGGTCGTTTGTGCATTGGGGTATTTGGATTATCGATTTGAAGCCCTTGGTTGGCGAAGCAAAGCTTCAAAACTGGCTGAGTGGTACGCTGCAATCGAGAAGCGTCCCAGTGTACAAAATACATTGCCCGTTGAAGGCTGATATGTTGATCACATTCAAGGGATTTCAATGAGTAGCTTAAATGGAATCAGGGTGTTGGACTTGAGCCGAGTTTTCTCAGGTCCTTGGGCTACCCAGATGTTGGCTGATTTTGGTGCAGAAGTCATTAAAGTCGAAAGACCGTCTAAAGGCGATGATGTTCGCTATCAAGGCATTCCTTTGACAGATACAACGGGACAAGCCACCCAGGAAACATCCTCTTTCATCGCGATGAACCGAGGAAAAAAATCGATCACCCTTGATATTTCTTCGACTTCAGGTCAAGACATCATTAAGGCCTTGGTCAAACAATCCGATGTTTTGGTTGAGAATTTCAAGCCCAAAGATTTAGAACGCTTTGGCCTGGATTACGCTTCTTTGAAATCTATCAATCCGAAACTAATTTATTGCTCAATCAGTGGATTTGGTCAAAGTGGCCCTTACAGCCACCGACCTGGTTACGATCCGATTTTTCAAGCCATGAGCGGTTTGATGAGTATCACAGGCAAAGCCGATACCGATGCCGGAGGCGGTCCGGTGAGAACTGGATTTGCGATCGGCGATATCACGGCCGGCTTTTATGCCGTGTGTGCAATTCTTGCTGCTTTGAGACATCGCGACGCCGTTTCAAATAGAGGGCAGCACATTGACTTGGCCTTGTTTGATGCCCAAGTGGCATCCTTGTCGCATTTAGGCATGATGTATTTGGTCTCGGGTGAGCAGCCTAAACGTTTGGGCAATGCCTCTCCAATCACTTGTCCTTATCAATCCTTTGAGTGTTCAGATGGAACCATCATGGTCACGGTCGGCAATGACAGTCAATTCATCAAATTTTGTGAAGTGCTTGGCTTGGCTCATTTGCCTCTTGATGACAGATTCAAAACCAATCAAATGCGCGTTAAAAACAAAGACGCCTTAATTCCTCAGCTTGAACAGGTGATCAAAAGCAATACGCTGGACTTTTGGTACACATCGTTTGAGCGATCTGGCGTTCCAAGTGGGCCCATCAATGAGTTTGCCGACGTGTTCAGTGATCCTCAAATTAAGCACCGAAGCGTTCAGTTTGAAATGGATCATTCAACACTCGGAAAGATCCCTCAAATTGCAAACCCGATCAATTTTTCTGAAACCCCCAATGTTTATGATTTGGCGCCCCCTACACTTGGGCAGCATACACAGGAAATACTCAAAGAGTTGCTGAATTTTAATCAATCACAGGTTGATGATTTAAGGCTTCAAAAAGTCATTTGATGACGGAAAGATATTGTTGTGATCGATCAAGATTCAATTCAAATTTATCAAGACAGTGCCTTGACGTATTTAAAGGCCAAGGATCAACGCAAGCGTGGACGCGACTTAGAGAAAAGGGGACTTGAGTTCGATCGAAAAGTTTGGTCTGAAATTGCTGATATGGGTTGGTTGGGAGCCTGTGTACCTGAAGAGAACGGTGGATTGGGCTTGGATTTAAGTATCGTTTGTGCAATGGCTCAAGTTTGTGGACAAGAATTACTGCCTGAGCCAATTTGGGATGCTTCGTTTTTACCTCTTCAAGTTCTTCTTGGGTTGAGAGATACGCCTCTCAGAAATGAATTGATGGCCAAAATTATCTCTGGTGATTTGGTCGTTGCTTTGGCCGCACAAGAGCAGGTCGGCGACGTTTTTTCTCAAAACATCAAGACCACTGTTTCAACGCATGGCTCTTTGGTTCAAATAAATGGCGCCAAGCGGTTTTTACGCCCGGGCACGGAGATTGACGGCTGGTTGGTTGTTGGGCAAGCGCAGGGGATCTGTTCAGTTGTTTGGGTACCTGTCACCACGGCAGGTGTTGATGGGTTCTCTAGTAGCGGTGTAGATGGTTTAAAAAGCCACGATCTTATTTTTAAAGCCTGCGATGTGCCCAATGCGAATATCTTACACGCTGGGCAAGATGTATTAAATTTGATTTTAAAAGCAATAGAAAAAACAATTTTGATTCAATGCGCTCAGCTGATTGGCTTATCAGAGCGGGTCATGGAGATGACTTGCGAGTATTTGCGCACAAGAATTCAGTTTTCCAAGCCCATTGGTAGCAATCAAGCCATTCAACACAGGATGGTTGATTTACTCATTGAGCTTGAGCTTTCAAAATTTTCTTTCTCAGATGTGATTCGTCAATTTGAGAATCAAGGTGAGGATGCGAAATATTTAGGTTCTTGTGTTAGTCGATTGAAAGCTCGATGTGCAAGCATGGCTTTAGGACTCACGAAAACAGCAATACATTTTCACGGAGCCATTGGTACGACCAATGAGTATGATGTAGGCCGGTATTTTAAAAGAGCCATGTTTTTAAGTGCCCAATTTGGCAATGTATCTTTTCATAAAAAAAGGTATTCAGAATTCACCTCGACTTTTCTCATACCATCGCATCATTCCGCTGACAGTATTAGTTTGACTGATTTTGAAAAAAATGTGGATTGGAACACTTTGGATGACCATGCGTTCAGACAAGTTGTTCGAAGTATTTTTAAGCAGTTTTACCCTGAAGAACGCCGCTACTTGCCTTATCGCCAAAATTGGGATGAGTCAAAAGAGTGGTACTTGACCTTGTCGCGTTTGGGGTGGCTTGCACCCGCTTGGCCAAAAGAGTTTGGTGGTATGGGGCTTTCGCCTGAAAAACTAATTGCATATATTGAGGAGACCGAGTCGTGGGGAGTTGCAAGGTGTCCGGATCAAGGCCTCGTGATGGTGGGTCCCATCTTGATGCGGTTTGGAACAGATGAGCAAATCAAGCGTTTCTTGCCGAAAATTCTTGCGGGCGAGCACATCTGGACACAAGGTTACTCTGAGCCCAATGCAGGTTCAGATTTGGCCGCTGTTCAAACCAGTGCAATACAAGAGGGGGACTTCTTTAAGGTCAATGGACAAAAAATTTGGACAACTTGGGGCTTAGACGGCACGCACATGTTCATGTTGGTTCGAACAGATAAAACGGTTAAAAAACAAGCAGGGATTAGTTTTTTATTGGTGGACTTGAAGTCGCCAGGCATTACAGTTCGATCCATTGAGAACATTGCGGGAGAAACGGATTTTTGTGAAGTTTTCTTTGACAATGTTTTGGTACCCGTTGAGAATCTTGTCGGTCAGATCAATGAGGGGTGGACGATTGCAAAGGCGTTGCTTGGCTTTGAGCGTTTGTTCACAGGCAGTCCAAAGCATTCACAACATACCATCCATCAAGTGGAAAAAATTGCGCATAAATTGAATTTGTTTGAGGACCCAATTTTTCGTTCCAAATACATTGATCTTCAGCTTGATACCGAAGACTTGATATCGGCTTATACGACCTTTGCTGCCATTGCGAAAAAAGGAGAGATGTTGCCTGCGAGCATATCAATGCTTAAGATCTGGTCCACTGAAACTTATGAGCGTCTGGCCCTCTTGCTCATGGATGCCGCACAGGAATACGCATGCATCAAAGAACATTGTGCTGACATCGATATGCATGTGGTTTCACCACTTTTCAATGCCATGGGCGCTAAAATTTTTGCAGGTAGCAATGAAATTCAGCGCAATATTCTCAGTAAATCCGTTTTAAATTTACCGAATTAACATGTTGATCATTGAGAAACCCTCGGATTTTAAAAACCACGTTGGACAGACGTTGGGAGAAAGCGATTGGTTCACTGTAGAACAAAGTCACATTTCACAATTTGCAGCGTTGACGGGGGATGACTTTTGGATACATGTTGACGAAGAAAAAGCTAAACATGAAATGCCCAACGGGAAGACCATTGCCCATGGTTTGTTCATTCTTTCACTCATCCCTCTCTTACAAAGACAAATTTTTAAGATCAATCAAAGAGGGAAAGGTTTGAATTATGGATCCAATAAAGTTCGCTACATTGAACCCGTGAGTGTTGGTTCTCGCATCAAATTGCACCAAACGTTGTTATCTGCTGAAGTTGGTGATCACGCGACCAAAATCATTACATTGAATACCTTTGAAGTGGACGGTCTGGTGCGCCCCTGTGTTGTTGCTGACTTTATATTGCTTTTGTATGAACTTTAATTCTAATAAACGGAGACCCTCATGAAAACAGTCAAGATCCTTTTAGGTGCCATTTGTGTATGCATGTCATCATGGGCTTTCTCACAAACCAGTTGGCCAAGTCGACCCATTAAACTGATTGTTCCCTATCCTCCTGGAGGTCCAGTCGATCAATTGGCCAGAACAGTTGCACCAAAGCTCGGTGAAATTTTGGGTCAAGCGGTGATGATCGATAACAAAGCCGGGGCGAGTGGCACCATTGGACTTGATGCGGCGATCAAGGCTGAGCCAGATGGTTATACCTTTGGTTTTGGTGTGCCGGGTGGTATCACCGTTTTGCCTCACTTACAAAAGTTGCCCTATACCCTTGAAGAAATCAATTATGTTTCTTTGATTGCCAAGGTCCCTCAAGTGATCACGGTTGGCCCCAAAGTGCCGGTCAACAATTTGCAAGAGTTGATCGCGCTTGCAAAAAAGGAGCCGGGAAAGTTGAATTACGCATCTGCAGGCAACGCCACGACGCCCCATTTAGGAAGTGAGTTGCTCGCTCAAGAGACGGGCATCAAGATGATGCACATCGCCTACAAGGGTGCCGTACCGGCAGTGACCGCCTTATTGGCTGGGGAAGTGCAGGTCTTGTCTGCTGATTTGCCAGCCGTTTTACAGTTTGTCAGCAAAGGGGTCAAGATCTTGGCCGTGTCAGGCTCGAAGCGAGTGGAGGCCTTGCCCAATGTGCCAACAACGGCTGAGTTGGGATTTCCCTCGGTGTTTGTGGAGTCCAACTATGGAATGGTTGCGTCAAATGGAACGCCCGCCGCAATTACTCAAAAAATGCGGGAAGCGCTGACATTGACACTCAATACACCAGCGATCAAAACACAAATTGCCAATCAAGGTGCAATCGCCACGAGCTCATCGGCCGAGGAGTACAAGAAATTGATGCAGCAAGAGTCAATGAAATGGGCCTTGGTGCTCAAAAAAGGTCAAATCACCTTAGAGTAATGGTTTGCACATCGCAAGCTTGAATGCATCAATCAAGGGTGATGTTGGCCTTTTTGACAATTTCTGCCCATTTGATGCTTTCACTTTGAATCGTTCGGGTGAACTCTTCAGGCGAAGAGCTCGTGGGCTCAATGCCAATGTCAAAGAGTTGTTGTTTCAAGCTGGGGTTGCCCATTACTTTGATCAAAGCGGTATTGATGCCTTTTGCCGTCTCACTGGGCAGTCCCGAGGGGGCAACGACTCCAAGCCAGTTTGCTACTTCGTAGTTGGGCAAGCCAGACTCGGAGAGGGTTGGGATGTTGGGCAGCCAAGGCATCCTTTTTTTAGAGGTGATGGCGAGCAGCCTTAATTTCCCGCTTTTGATGTGCTCCTCGTAAACCGCATAAGCATCAAAGGCCATGTCTACGCGTGCCGAGATCAAATCCGTTAAAAGCAAAGAGCTGCCTTTGTATGGGATATGAAGCAGATCGACTTTTGCGAGATTTTCAAAAAGTGCCCCAGACAGATGGCTTGAACTCCCATTTCCTGAGGAGCCGTAGGTCAGTTGCCCGGGTTTTTTCAGGGCATATGCAATGAGTTCTGCGACACTTTTGACGGGGAGCGCCGAGTTGACAACGAGCACCCTGGGAGTCAGGTGGGTGAGTGAGATGGGTGTGAAGTCTTTGAGTGGATCGTATTTCAGCTTGGGGTACAAACTTGGGTTGATTGACATGACGCCCATGGTTGCAAACAAGAGTGTTGTGCCATCTGGGGTTGAGTGGGCCACGTATTCAGCAGCAATAGCACCCCCTGCACCTCCTTTGTTTTCCACCACTACGGTTTGCTCCAGCTCGTTGGCAAGTCCCATCGCAATGCCGCGAGCCATGATGTCTGTTGCACCGCCTGCTGGGAAGGGCACGATCAGTCGAATGGGCTTTTTAATCAAAGGAGAGCTCAGACAGTTCAATTGAAGGCCTAAAATCACTGCTCCAATCGCAATGGAGCGGCACAAAGAAGTCAAACGTTGTCTCATTGATAAAGTTTTTGAGGATTGTTGGATAAAATTTTTGCAAGCACCGCGTCGTCTGGGGTCCACTTTGTAAGTGTTTCTAACAATGTGCTTGTGTGGGGTGGTGGTGAGACGTTCAAATGAGGCCAATCCGTTCCCCAAACCAATCGATCCGGATTGGTTTGAAGCAATTTTTGATGGAAGACTTGTCCACGTTCCATGTTGGCGTCTTGAAGCAAGTTTCTATAAGCACACAGTTTTAGCCAAATTTTCCCGCTGGCCATTAACCTCAAAAGACATTGAAACCCAGGGTCATCAATTCCTAAATTGACATCAAATCCGCCCATGTGGTCAATGACAACATCCACGGGTGAATTGATGAGTTCACTCTCAATGAGGGGCAACATTTTGCAATCTGTCCACAGTTCCGCATGAAGCCCAGCGTCGCGGAGTTTCGTGCGCAAGGAAAGATAGTCTTCAAAACTTGCGCTTCCAAAGAAGTTGGTGCTCGCGCCACTGCGTGCACTAAAACGTGCGGCTCGGATGCCCTTGTCCCGCAGCTCTTTGAGGTCCATCTCAATTGAAGGTTGGGTCACAATGACACCTCTGAGAGATTTTTCTTTCGCAAGGCAGTCAAACAGCAACTCGAAGGATTGACCATATGCACTGGGATGCACGAGAACACCATGTTGAAGGTCCAGTCGCTTGAGCAAATTCATGTAGTCTTCAAGCAATGCTTCCTTGGGTGAGTAACTTCTGCCGCTGGCGAGAGGATAGCGACCATATGGCCCAAACACGTGGGCATGGCAATCCCATTTTGAATTCATGATGCGAGTGTATGTTGTGGCAATAAAAATGCGGGTTCGATGCCTTCAGGCAAAGGAATTTCATGCGCATTAAGGGTCATGGCTACCATGGTGTAATAACCCACCAAGGCAGTCAGCTCAACGATTGTTTTATCTCCAAAATGGTCCAGGGCATTTTTATAGGTTGAATTGGAGACAGACTTTGTTTGACACAATTCAAGTGCAAAATCAAACACCAGGGCTTCTTCTTTGGCCAATGAGGGTGACTTATTAAGGGTCAAGATGGACTCGATGATGTGTTTTTCAAGCCCAATTTTTTCGGCCTCAATTCGGTGGGCATACCATTCAAACGGAGACTGAGAGGATCTTGCTGTGACCAAGATGGCAATTTCTGACAATCGGGGGGTGAGCGACGTGTTGTATCTTAAAAGAGCGCCAAGTGCTTGCCAACGATCAGCGAGCTCTGCATTGTGTATGGCTGCTCTGATGGGGCCTTGAACTTTGCCCCTGGGGCCTGCTATCATTTTATTGAACACTTTGAGCTGTTCTTCGTTCATTTGATCTGGCGATGGGAGCGTAATTCTAGGCATACCGACTTTCAATTTAAATTGGGTTGAATTATGAATTGATTTTCAACTCAAATCAAAATATATTTTTCCCCTCCTGCCATGGATTGCAATTGTGTAAACCCCTAGGTTTAAATCTGCTTTGTTTGAAATTTTTTTTCTGAACTCCTGTAATATGGTCAAGCATTTGGTGAACATTTAATAGACAGATTGGATAGGCGTTGATGAGCAAATTTATTTATGTGTCCGCAAAAGGTTTGGACACTGCGCAGGCTTATAAGTTGGTTGTTGGCTGTGTCGTTCCAAGGCCTGTGGCTTGGATCACCACCAAGGGGCTCAACGGTTTGGTCAATGCAGCGCCTTTTAGCTCTTACAACTACGTGGCAACAGATCCACCCATGTTGGCGGTGAACATCGCTGATCGATCTGGTGTCTTGAAAGACACGGCGAGAAACATCTTAGAGACGGGCGAATTTGTAGTCAATGTTGCCGACGAGGCGAGCTTGGATCAAATGCATGCAAGTGCGCAGGAATTTCCACCTGAAACAAGTGAGACGGATGTTTTAGGCATCGAGCTTTTAAGCAGTCAAATTGTGAAGGTGCCACGAATTGCTTGTACGCCCGTGCAAATGGAATGCAAGCTTGACCAGAAAGTGGTTTTAGGCACGGGCAGAAACGTTTTGTACATTGGTGAAGTGGTCGCGTTTCACCTTAGAGAGGATATTTATGATGGCAGTCGAGTGGACTCCATCAAGTTGAAGGCCATTGCGAGGATGGGGGGCCCCTATTACGCCAAAATGGGTGAGATCATTGAAAAACCCATGCTTCAAAAACCCCCAGGGGGTGAGGGTTGGATCAATCAAAATAAATAGGAGTGGCAGCATGAGTCAACACCCAAAAATGCAAAAAAACAATTTCCTTTTGCGAGCGTGTATTCTGGCTTTTATGACGCTTGGGATGGTCAGCGGTTTTGCACAAAATTGGCCCGAACGGGTTGTGAAAATTGTCAATCCTTATGCACCAGGTGGACCTTCAGATAACATTGTGAGAATGCTAGCTGAGGGTTTAACGGTTGAATTTGGGCAGCAGTTTTTGGTTGAAAACAAACCTGGTGGCGGGACCGTGATTGGGGCCAATGTGGTTGCAAAATCGGCGCCTGATGGGTATACATTTTTGTTGGCCACGGTTGCGCCGATGGTGGTTCAATCGGTCATCAATCCAGCGTTGCCTTATGACGCCAAAAAGGACTTTGTCTTGGTGGCCATGTTTGCAACGGTCCCCAATTTGATCTCTGTTCACCCTTCGGTTCCCATCAACAATTTGCCCGAGCTCATTGCATACGCAAAGAAAAATCCAGGAAAACTCAATTATGCGTCTGCAGGCAATGGGACGGGACCTCATTTGAGTGGTGAATTGTTCAACAGCATGACCTCGGTCAAGCTCACCCACATTCCTTTTGCGGGCGCTGCGCCTGCGGTCATGGCGGTGCTCAGTGGGCAGGTCGAGGTATCCTTTGTGAACATCACACCGCAAATTCAGCATGTCAAAAGTGGCAAGCTTCGTCCTATTGCGATGGGCAGCGCCAAGCGTTCTTTGCTTTTCCCTGATGTGCCAACGGTTGCCGAGTCTGGTCTTGCTGGGTATTTGTCCGAGTCTTGGAATGGTTTGGCCGCACCTCAAGGGACCTCAAAACTCATTGTCGACAAGCTGTACAAAGCGGTTGCCAAGGTCATGGCCTCCAGCAAGGCGCAGGATTTATTGGTCACCTTGGGTGCAGAATCGACCGTCATGGGACCCGAGGAGTTCACCCATTACGTCAGGCAAGACGAGCGTCAATTGACGCCCATCATCAAATCACTGAATTTGAGTAATTTTTAAATATTTCTCTTAAAAGGGAACTTTTTAACCAAGCGCACCTGCTTCATTCGTGTACAGTCTGCTATTGATATTTTTTAACTGATCACAGCATTGATCACGGATGTACAGTATGTTTTGGCGGACATTTATTTTCAGTCTTTTCTTGCTTGCCGGTGTACTGGTCGGTGAGGTTTTGTTGCCCATCAAGAATTATTGGGAAAGTGCCTTCATTTCTTTGTTGGTGACTTGTTTTGTCTTGTACTTGTTTGACATCAACCGAGCCTCGACGACCTTGTCTTGGTTAAAAGGTGATGATCTGCAAGCGCCTCCCTTTTTAAGAGGGGTGTGGGGCGAAATTGGAGACAGAGTCGTGCGCGTGGTGAAGATGCGTGAGCGAGAGAAGCTCAAAAGCAACGCTCGATTGACCGAGTTTTTAGCGGCCATTCAGGCCTCCCCCCACGGGGTCTTGTTGATCAATCCAGAGGGCCGGATTGAATGGTCCAATGAAATGGCCAAAGTTCATCTGGGCATTGATTTACAACGCGACAAAGATCAACTCATTGGCAACTTGGTGAGAGACCCCGCTTACACGGCTTATGCGCATTCTTTGGTGTATGACCATGAGGTCGTTATCGAGGGTGTTCAAAGTCAATTTCAAAATTACTCTAAAATTTCACTTCAATTGTTTCCCTATGGCGACGGGCACAAACTGATGTTGACGCGAGATATCACTGCATTGGAGCAAGCCGAGTTGATGCGGCGAGATTTTGTGGCCAATGTGTCTCATGAGATTCGCACGCCCTTGACCGTTTTGGCCGGATTTGTCGAGACGATGCAAAACTTGCGCTTAGCGCCTGAGGAGCAAACCCACTATTTGGCTTTGATGCAGCAACAAGCAAGCAGAATGCAAATTTTGGTTCAGGATTTGTTGACCTTGTCCAAATTGGAGGGCAGTCCTTTGCCAAGTGCCTTGGATTGGTTTTCCTTGGAAGCGTTGCTTAATAATTGCGAGGTAGAAGCGAGGGGCTTGTCCAAAACACTTTTACAAGATGAGCAAGCCCCCCATGAACTTATATTTGAGTACGAGGGGCCTGAGGGGGGGGTTGAGATCTCTGGTAACAAGGCAGAAATTCAAAGTGCCATGTCCAATTTGATCAGCAACGCTTTGCGTTACACGCCTCTTGGGGCTCAAGTTCGCGTCAATTGTTTGATATTGCCCACAGGCGAATGGCGTTTTGTTGTGAAGGACAACGGGGTGGGCATTGCTGCAGAGCACATTCCGAGATTGACCGAGCGTTTTTACAGGGTGGATAGAAGTCGTTCTCGAGAAACCGGTGGCACTGGTTTGGGCTTGGCCATTGTGAAGCACGTGATTCAACGCCATGGGGGTGAAATGCACATCCAAAGTGTGCTGGGCAAGGGGTCTGAGTTTTCTTGGGTGCTTCCAAAAACCAGGGTGAGAGGCATCGAGGTGCGTGAATCAAGTGCGCTCTTGAACTGATTTTTTTGAGACCCAGTTGAGCAAAGTGAGCATGCAAATGCTCACTGTAAAAACGGCTGCGGTGTTGCTGAGCCAAAATGTCTTAGGAGAAGGCATGGCGGGTACATTCAGCATCTCTAAGCCTTCATAGGCCAAATGATAGCCGCCCATCAGGCCTACGCCCCAAAGAAAAATGCAATAGATGAGCAAAGGCATGACAGTGATTTTGTAGCACCTGAGCATAAAGAAGCACATCACCTGTGTGGCGTCTCCCAAGTGGTACAAGGAGAGCCAAATCAAAACGCCTGAAGCGGCTGAGACAACTTCAGGGTGTGTTGTAAACAGGGGGGCAATCCAAGGGTTTAAAAAATAAATCAATACGCTCACGATTGTTGCCAAGCTCCAATCCAAAAGAAAGCCTTGCTTCATCACCATGCGTGCTTTGAGGGGATCTTCAGCGCCCAGCCAAAAACTCACTCTCGCACTGGTGGCGATGGACAAAGAGAGGGGGGCCATGTACAGCAAAGCGGCCAGACTTGTCACAATTTGATGGGTGGCTGCAGCGGTTGTGCCTTGTCTGGAGATGAAAAGCGCCATCAAGGTGAAAGACGTCACTTCAACAGCAACGGACAAGGCGTTTGGCAGTCCAATGCGAAGCAGGGTGCTCAGGCTGCGCCAATCGGGTTTTTCCAATCTTCTCCAGATGTCATAGGGCTTGTAGAGGGCTTGTTTTTTAAGCAGTCCCAAGCACAGGAGCACCATGGCCAAATTCACCCAAAAAGTGGCCCACGCACACCCCACGACACCCAAGGGCGGGATTTCAAAGAGGCCAAAAGTAAAGGCAATGGAGAGTGGAATTTTTAGCAGCAGTCCGATGATTTGAATCCAGGTCACCAATTTGGGTTTTCCAATGCTTTGGTTCAAGGTCGCAAACATCCTGAACAAAAGGGCGAGGGGCAGCCCCAAGCTCAGCACTGAGAGATAGGCGCTCACGTCGTGCTTTAAGTTCTCTGGCACTTGGGTCCACTCTAAAATCAGATTGGGGCTTAGCAAAATGGCAATGCCTAGGGCGCAAGACCCAAGGAGCAAATAAAAGCCTTGTCTAAACTGGCGTCCAACCTCTAGCGGTTTTTTGGCGCCATGCATTTCTGATAAAACAGGCAGCAAGGCCTGTAAGACCCCCATCAAGGCGACAAAGACGCTGATATAAACGGCAGAGCCGACCGACAAAGCGGCCAAGGCTTTTTGGTCATAGCGTCCCGCCACCAAGGTGTCCGTGATGCCAAACGCCATGACGGCAAGCTGCCCGACCAAAATGGTCGAGGCGTGTTCAACAATGAGTTTGCGCTCAGTTTTTTGGGTCACTTTGCACAGCTCTAGGGCTTGATTTTCTTAAAGAGATCCATCTCTTGATTGTCGTCAGAAGGTCTGGCAATGGTTTTGATCCACTCAAATCCCTCAATCTTGAGTTGAGGGGCAATGGTGGTTAGACCTTTGCGATCGCTCTCTGCGATCACCCATTCACAGGCCGAGTTTTGAGGTGTGTCAAAGGCCTCAATTTCAAGGGTGCTTTGAATTTTGAAGGCGGTGATCTGAGCCACGTTCAGCTCTTTTAAGCACAGGCGTTTTGAGGGAATGCTTTTCTCGACCTCTTGAACCATGGGCGCGTAGCTTCTGGCATAGTCCAACAGCGGGAGCCACAAAGACATGAGCAAGAGCCAGCAAAGTGCGGCGCCTGCGGCTGGTAGCACCAAGCTTTTCCAAATGGCCGAACGGTGCTGCCCCGTTCTCCACTGCACGAGCCAAATCCAAGTGAAGGTGGCCAAGAGCGCCACGACAAAGGCGCTTAGACCAAAGCTTGGCAAGAAGCCTGGAAGGAGCCTTGCGACATTCGCGGCTGGTTGTGGGGGCCAACCGGTTTGCATGGCCAACCAAACAACCCAAATGATGAATGCGCACCCACTGAAGAAAATAAGGGTGAACCAGTCAATCAAAGCGCTCACGCTTCTTTGCAGGGTCGGTAAGGCAAATGCAGCCAATGCGGCAAAGAAGGGCAATGACAAAAGCAAGACGCGCTCTGGGGGCACACTGAGCATGGCGCTGATTGCGCAGAGCGTTCCAAAACACAAAGGAATCAAGAGGTGTCGACTTTGTCTGGCTGCAAGCCAATGGTGTCGCCATCTCCAAAGCGTCCACAAGGTCAAGGGCCAAGCGGGCCAGGTGAACCACAGCCACAGTCGCAGTTGACCATGCCAATGCGCCAGGGTCATTTCTGGCCACTGCACACGCCAGTGCCACATGTGGCTTGGCGTGAGGACTGCGATCAAGAGGGCCATGAAAAGCAATGCAAGTGCATTTTGTTTGGGGCTTTGAAGCTCTGTATCAAAAAAGCAAAGAAGGGTTGCAATGAGTCCAAACATGAGCGCCAAGCTTGGGGCGCCGGACAGGCTCAAGCCCACAAGGCCCAAACCCCACACACAAAGGCTCAAGCGCGTGTGATAGGGCAAGCTTGCAAGGGCAGCAAAGGCGATGGTGACAAAGGTGAATTGCGCAAGCATGGGGGTGACCTCATGCATGGGTTGCGCCAATCCAAGGCAAGATATCAGGGCCAAGAGGGCGGCGTCCGCCAGGGCTCTTGCATAATCTTTGTGGTTGGCTTCACCCCCAAATGCAAAGGCCACGGGTTGGGCGTATTGGCTTTTGCAAAGCGCATACACAGCGTACCAGGTGGCGCTGAGGCCGATGAAGCACATGCCAATGAAGGGCACGCGAGAGGCCTTTGCTGCAGACACAAAGGGGGTGAGCCATTGAATGGACCAAGCACCCAGCCAATAGGGCAGCAAGGCATCGAGCTCGGGTGTTTGTCCTTGGACTGTTGGGTGCCACCAATCGCTTTTGTTGTGCGCGAGTTCCAACATAAAACCCAGGGATGTGAGGTCCACCGATTTCCACGCCTCGCGAAACCAAAACCCTGGAATGACGTAGGCAATGCAAAAGACATAAAGCGCCAAGCGAGGCAAGCGGCGAACCGCCTCTTGGCTGACAATTGCTGGTGTTGGCTGTTTCAAGTCAATGGCACCTTTTAGGCAAGGGGGGGAGGATGAATCCCAAAAAAACAAAGGCAGCGCGGTGAACCCGTGCTGCCTTGATGCCGACCCCGATGGAATCGAAGTCAGAAGCGGTCAACAAAACGCAATTATTTTGCGGCTGTTTTACCGTATTTGTTTCTAAAGCGCTCAACACGTCCACCCATGTTGTCCACAGATTTTTGTGTTCCTGTGTAAAAAGGATGTGACTCGCTTGATGTGTCCAATTTGTACAAAGGCAAATCGCGGCCATCGTCCATTTTGATGGTTTCTTTGGTGTTAGCGCATGAGCGGGTAACAAACTTAAAGCCATTGGACAAATCGACGAAGCAAACTTCGCGGTAATTGGGGTGAATGCCTTCTTTCATGTTCTCATCCTTGAGTAAAGCCGGTAGCCACGTCAGCCAATCTGGCGCACTTTCCGTAAAGCCTGTGATTGTAACAGGAATGTAGGGCTTGGGTCTAACAGGGAAGGCTTGAAGGCGACAGTGTTGTAACAAAGTGGCCAGCAAGCCGTCAAATTGAAAACTAAACGATTAACCGCCTCGGCGCATGAGGTCAAAGAAGTCGACGTTGGTTTTGGTTGAACGCATGTTTTTAAGCATGAGCTCCATGGATTCAATTTCGTCCATGTTGTAGATGAATTGACGCAAGATGCGCGTTTTTTGCAGAATTTCAGGTGCGAGCAAGAGCTCTTCACGTCGGGTTCCACTTCGGTTGAGTTGAATGGCTGGAAAGACGCGTTTTTCATAAAGACGGCGGTCCAAATGAATTTCACAGTTGCCCGTGCCTTTGAACTCTTCAAAGATCACCTCATCCATTCTGGATCCGGTATCGATCAGTGCGGTGGCGATGATGGTGAGAGAGCCACCTTCTTCGATGTTTCTGGCGGCGCCAAAGAAGCGCTTAGGTCTTTGCAGTGCATTGGCATCGACACCCCCTGTGAGAACTTTGCCTGAGCTTGGCACGACGTTGTTGTAAGCGCGAGCCAAACGGGTGATGGAGTCGAGCAAGATCACCACGTCTTTTTTGAGTTCTGTCAGTCGCTTTGCGCGCTCGATCACCATTTCGGCGACGTGAACGTGTCGGGCTGCTGGCTCATCAAAGGTGGACGCAATGACCTCACCTTTGACGCTTCTTTGCATCTCTGTGACCTCTTCGGGACGCTCGTCCACGAGCAAGACCATCATGTGTGAGTCTGGATAATTGGCGGTGATGGCATGTGCAATGTGTTGCATCATGACGGTTTTGCCGCTTTTAGGGGGGGCGACCAAGAGGGCACGCTGACCTTTTCCAATGGGGGCGATGATGTCGATCATTCTGCCCGTGATGTTTTCTTCGCCTTTGATGTCTTGTTCTAGACGCATTTGCTCTTTAGGAAAGAGAGGCGTCAAGTTCTCGAACATGATCTTGTGTCGATTGTTCTCTGGCAGATCTCCATTGACCTTGTCGAGTTTCGTCAAGGCAAAATAACGCTCTCCGTCTTTAGGGATTCTTACCTCGCCTTCAATCATGTCACCAGTGTGAAGATTGAAGCGGCGAACTTGGCTTGGACTGATGTAGATGTCGTCCGTGCTCGCGGTGTAGCTGGTGTCGGGACTTCTTAGAAAGCCAAATCCATCGGGCAAAATTTCAAGAACGCCGTCGGCAAAGACTTGCTCGCCTGCGCGCGCTCTTTTTTTAATGATTGCAAACATGAGTTCTTGTTTGCGCATGCGCCCTGTGTTTTCAATTTCCAGGACTTCGGCTTGTTTGAGTACTTCAGACACATGCAGTGCCTTGAGTTCGTTCAGATGCATGAAGAGACTCCATATGGGAGTTCGTTGATAAGGTTTGTGGGGAATGGTCTAAACGCTATGAGCCGAGGGCTCGAGACCGGTTAATGATGCAAGCTTGTAGTTGCTCTTGTCACTGGTGTGCATTATGTCAGAGAAAATACAATTTGTGAACACATCCTAACTTCAAGGTCAGTTCTCTGGGGCCAGCGCCACATGCGCATTCGAAGAAAAACAGGGACTTAATAAAATGAAATCAAAAGTATTCTTTTTTTGGGTCATTTACATGAAAAAAGCACCTAGAAGGTGCTTTGTGAGGGAATCGCCAAGTTGCTGATCTTAGGTCAGCTGTTGATCAATGAAAGCGGTCAATTGGGCTTTGCTCAAAGCGCCCACTTTGGTCGCGGCCAATTGGCCATCCTTGAAGAGCATGAGTGTAGGAATGCCACGGATACCAAATTTGGCTGGGATTTCGCGATTTTCATCCACATTCATTTTCGCGATTTGAAGCTTGCCCTCATAGCCCGTCGCCACTTCGTCCAAAATGGGGGCAATCATCTTGCAAGGGCCGCACCATTCGGCCCAGTAATCGACCAACACAGGTTGACTGGATTGAAGGACATCGGCCTCAAAGGTCGAATCTGTGGTGTGCTTGATGAGTTCGTTGGCCATTTGGATCTTTCAGCTAGGGGAAGATGGTTACTGTAAAAGCTCTATTTTGACAGAAACGGGCAAGGAATGCTCAAGTCCTAAAAAATCCCACTCGCTTCGTGGTTAAATCAACATCATATTTTTAAAGAAACAAGGATCTTAAGATGACAACGCCCGTTAAAACACCTCTGATCATTGATGTTTTATCTGATGTGGTGTGTCCTTGGTGCTATATCGGTAAGCGGCGTTTGGAGAGTGCATTGGCGCTCTTTAAAGAACAGTTTCCTTCTGAGCCCACCCCGTTGGTGAGGTGGTCGGCCTTTCAATTGAACCCCGATTTGCCAGTCGAGGGAATTGAGCGGTCGCAGTATTTGAAAGAAAAATTTGGCGATCGGTCACTGTCTGTTTATGAAAGAGTCTCTGGTGTAGGTCAATCGGTCGGTATTGACTTTAAATTTGATCAAATCAAGCGCCAACCCAACACCCTTCTCGCACACAGCCTGATTGCCCAAGCGCAGTCACAAGAGGCACAGGCAAATTTGGTTGAAGCTTTGTTCAAGGCGTATTTCTTGGACGCCATGGATTTAACCCGCAAGGAGGTTTTGAGAGCGATTGCTCAAAGCGCGGGCATGTCGGGTGCAGCCATCGAGGAGGGCCTTAGCAACGAGCATGCTCACCAAGCTGTCCAAGAAAGAGAAAAGGCCGCTCGTGAGTTGGGCATCAATGGCGTGCCTTTTTATATTTTCAACGCTCAGTTGGGTGTCTCAGGTGCACAAGAGCCACAAACTCTTTTGGATGCCATGAAAGAAGCTTTGAGTGAGGCAAGTGGCGCCTAAATAAATAGAGTGGGCCCATTCAAGCTGTGGCGCACCAGCAAACCTAGGGCGCACGACTCAGTGCAACTCTATTCGCATGTGAAGATTGAACATTCGGGGTGCTCCCGGCGCTTGAAAGAGGGTGCCAAGGTTGGCGTTGTTGTAACCGCCACTGCTTGAAAAGGCATTGTTTCCAATGGCGCCAGAGGTGCTGAACTTTTTATCAAATAAATTCAAGACGTTTGCAAAAAGTGCCACGTCCTCACTCAACTTGAGCGAGCCGTTCCAGTTAAAGACGGCGTAACCCGGGACCTTGGCTGTGGGAAGGTTGTTTTCATTGCCTCTCATGAAACTTGAGTCCACGGCAGAAAGACTCAGACCTGATTTGAAGTGGGATGAAAAAGCGTAGCCCAAGCGAGCGTTGAGCAAATGGGAGGTCATCAAAGGGATGGTGTTGCCAGGGGCAATGTTGATTTGTCCTTGTGCATTGGCTTGGGGGTTCAAACTGCTCACGATGGACTCGGCGGTTTGGTAGGTGGCTTTTAAGCTTGTAAAGTTGAGTCCGGCATTGAAACCTTTGTGCGTGCCCTTGATGCCCATCTCAACCCCTTGTCGCCTGGTTTGCCCAAAATTTTTAAAGTAGCCTGATCCCGCATTGGTGGTGCTTGAGACAAACAAAATATCGGCATCATTTTGCGCAACAAAGAAGGCACCGTTCCATTGAAGGGTGTTGTCTTCGCGTTGACCCCGCACGCCAAGCTCCCAAGTTTTTGTCACCACTTGCTTGAGAGGTGGATCTCCTGACATGGAGTTGGGCAGTCTGCAGTCGTAGTTGGGGTCTGCGCAACCCAGTTCAATGGACGTCGGGGCGCGAGAGCTCTCGCTGTAGCCCACAAAGGGATTGAACAATGGGCTTGGTGTGTAAGACAAGCCCAGCGCGGGGTTCAATCGCTGATAGGTGCTCGAGCCCGATAAGCTGCCTCTTTGTAGCCCTCCTTGGAGCGCCAAGGAGGAATAAGTGTTGGCGTACGGGAAAAGCAAATCGGTGTTGTCAACTCGCGTGTGTGTCCACATCGCGGCTGCGCTCAAATGGGTTTTTTGTGCAGGAAACGTCAGTGTATCCATGGCAAAGAGGTTGGCATGCAGAGATTGACCTTTGAGTTGAACGCGTTGATCAAACGCCGTTTCTGAGTTTTGTGATCCATCGGCAAAGGCGCTCACCCCGATGACTGAGCGCTCGGGGGTGAGGTAGGCAAACTGAGTTTGTTGAAGAAAGATGGACTGTGAAAGATCAAGCGAGGCACCCACACTCAAGCGGTTGGGTCGACCAAAGCGCTCAGCGTTGCTGTTCAATTGCGCGTTCAGGCCCAGGCTTTTTTGTTGCGTTTGAGTGCGATTGATCAACGCGTCGCATTTTTCATTGGGCTCGGTGTTCATGGCGGCTTGAGCGATGCAGCGCAGCGATGGAAAACCTGTGCCTGCAGCGCTTGGCATTTGGCCATTTGAGTCCTGGGTGTTCAGTCGCTGATGGGCTAGAAGCCAGTTGCCTTCGGCGCTGTTGAACCCGTAGACTTTTTCAGCCAATGAGTTGGCGTTCAAGTCTCCGTTGAGGGTGCTGCTGAAGATGTGCCTGAGGTAAGTGTTGCCCGACAACGACCAGTCTTCGCTGAGCGTGTGTTTGAGCTCCAAGTTCAAGACGGAGGATTTGTTTCGTGTTTGATCGGGCTGTGTAAAGACGCTTGCATAGTTTTCATGGAGAAGCTCTTGCTGCTGCAAGCCGTTGCCGCTCAGCGCCGAGGAGATGGTTGACCAGGAAAGCTTCAGATCGGTCGATCGATCATGCCAGCCCAGTTTGCCAAACAATTGTTGAACGCTTGAGGGGGAGTGATCACGCCAGCCTGCATCTTGATAGTCTTTGAAGTTGAAATAAGTGTGCAGACCATTTGAATGCAGGGCACCGTGCTCAAGCTCAAAGCTTTTTCGCCCAAAGCTGCCCAAGCTCATCTCGACCTCTTTGCCTTGGTAGCTCATGCCGTCCTTGGTCTGAATGCTGAGGGCCCCGCCCAACGTATTCATGCCAAAAATCGGATTGGAACCCGCAAAGAGGCCGATGTTTTTAATGGCTGAGTTGGGTATCAAGTCCCATTGAACGATGTCACCAAAGGGTTGATTCATTCTAACGCCATCGACATACACGGAGATGCCTTGAGGTGAGCCCAGCAAAGGGGAGGCGCTGTAGCCCCTGTAATTCAAATCAACTTGAAAGGGGTTGCCTTGGTTGTCGTTGATGTGAACGCTTGTGAAATTGTTTTTTAAAAAATCGGCTAAATTGAGGGACCCTGTGTTTTCAATGTCATCGCCATTGGCCACCTGAATGTTGGAGGCGAGTGTGTTTTTGATGGCGCTCGCGCCAATTGTTGGGGTGCTCGCGATGATCTCGATGCTTTCAATGTCATTTTGAGCAAGGGCGCTTTGTCCTGCAAGTGCTAAAACAAGCACAAGGTGGCGTGGATCTGAGCTTGAAAGCTTTGGCAGGTGCATGGCAACAGGCTAAGGAAATGAAACGAGTTCGGTGCTGAAAAGAGACGTTCATTTTAAAATTGATTAAACGCTCAAACCCTTGAGGTTTTCCCTTTGAGTGCGTGTGCAATCAAAATTCTGAGCCTGTGAGATAATGGTTTTGGTTGAAATGCAAGCACTTAATCAGGATGGAAGCACCATGTCACTTTTTAAAAAATGCGGTTGGTTTTTAGCGTTTTTGTTGTTGAGTGCTTTGGCGAACGCTCAAAATGTGTCGGTCTCCAATGCTTGGGCCCGTGCCAGTGTGAAAGGTCAAAATGCGACTGGGGTGTTCATGAGCCTAAAGGCCTCTTCAAACACAAAACTCATTGCTGTCAGCAGCTCTGTGGCCAAGGTCAGTGAGGTGCACCAAATGAGCATGGACAACAATGTGATGAAGATGACGGCATTGCCTAACGGATTGGATTTAGGGGCTGGAAGCGTGGTTGAATTGAAACCAGGGAGTTATCACATCATGCTCATGGATTTGAAGAAAACCCTTGAAAAAGACACTCAAATTGATGTGCACTTGACCTTTCAAGATCCGGCGGGCAAGAAAACTCAAATGGAGCTCAAGGTACCTGTGCTCTTGCAACCCGCATTCGCTGAAGGTTCAGGCATGGTGCACGGGGCCGATCATCATCACCACTGACCCAGCTTGGCGCGCTTGCTTGGTAAAACCACGGGGCTTTAGCCTTTGGGGTCGTAAAAGATCAAGCCCTCAATTGTGTCCTCTTCACCGCTCTTGAGTCTGCTCCTGAGCTCAAGGGTGTTTTTGTCCGGATCTCTAAAAAAGAGGGACACATGACCGTCACCAAAACTCACGGGGCCTTGCGTGATCACAATGCCTTTTGCGATCAAGTCCGTTTTGCACGCCGTGATGTCATCGACGGCAAAGGCCACATGGGTGATGCCCGGGTGCTTATGTTCAACATCCATCAAGATATTTTTTGAGCCCAAGGTGTCCACGCCATTGACAATTAAATTGAGCTCGATGCCTTGTGTGTTTTTAAGCACAATGACCGCATCAAAGTCCACCTCAAGTTCAACTTCAAATCCGAGCAACGCATAAAAGTCCAATGCCCTTTGGCGCTCAGTGACACGAATGCCGATGTGGTCAATGCGTTCAATGGAAATCATGCAAATAACTGGTGGGCTATGGGTGTATCAAATACTTTGATGGGTTTTGGCGCATCAAGAGACGGCATCACTCAAGAGGGGGGGGAAGAGAGGGTGATAAAAGACGAGCCTTGACCCCGGCACTGACTCCACAGTTAGGGCTGCTTGGTTCCCCACCTGACCCGGTTGGCCGCTTTGCCATGCGGG
>CAIOTD010000167.1 GCA_903861115.1 uncultured Burkholderiales bacterium | reverse complement strand
CGCTATCGTCCGTGACACTTAAAAGCAAGCCCGCCTCAAGGGCCAGGTGCATGATGGCTGCGCACGGGCGGTCAAGCTCTATGCCGATCATCAGACCCTTGCCTCTGATTTCTTTGAATCCGGCAAGTCCTCCCAAGGCGGCCTTGAGTTGTGTGCTCAAGTACGCCCCCATCTTGCTGGCGTTGTCGATCAAATGGTCTTCTTCCAAGATGCGAATGGTCTCAATGCCCGCCCTCATTGCCAAGGGGTTGCCGCCAAAGGTGGTGCCGTGGTTGCCTTGTTGCAGGACTTGAGCGGCTTTGGATCCAGCAACGACGGCGCCAACCGGTACGCCAGAACCCAGACCTTTGGCGAGTGGCATGACATCGGGTTGGATGTCAGCCCATTGGTGCGCGAACCATTTGCCGGTGCGTCCCATGCCGCACTGCACTTCATCGATCATCATCAACCAGTCATGTTGATCACAAAGAGCGCGGACCTTTTTCAAATAGTCCAAGTGCATGCTGTTGATGCCTCCCTCTCCCTGGATCGCTTCCATGAACACGGCCACCACATTGGGGTTGCCTTGAGTGGCTTTGATGAGCGCCTCTTCATCATTGACGGGCACGCGAATAAAGCCTTCCACCAAAGGGCCAAAACCGACCTGAATTTTTTCGTTGCCCGTTGCACTCAAGGTGGCGATGGAGCGACCATGAAAGGCTTTCTCATACACAACGATCTCGGGTCGAGTGATGCCCTTGTTGTGTCCAAATTTTCTGGCCAATTTGATGGCGGCTTCATTGGCTTCAAGGCCCGTGGAGCAAAAGAACACATTGGTCAGCCCAGACAACTCGGTCAATTTTTTGGCCAATATTTCTTGCTCTTGTACATGGTAGTAGTTGCAGCAATGAATCATTTTTGCAATTTGGTCTTGCAGCGCAGGCACCAGCTTGGGGTGTGCATGGCCCAGCGTGTTGACTGCAATGCCAGCCAAAGCATCCAAGTATCTCTTGCCCTGGGTGTCCCACATTTGAAGGCCCACGCCATGCGTGAAACTCACAGGCAGTCTGCCGTAAGTGTTCATCACGTGTTCAGAGCTTGGGGCCGTGCTGTCAGGGGTCTGTGAGGCGATTGGAGTGGTGGTCATAACAAAATGGGGCTAAAGCCCGAGATTTTCTGTGTTGAAAGGACTTATTTTAGGCGCTAGCGGTCCCGTAAGCGCTGTTTTTTGGACTCGGATGTGGATTTTCTCACGGCGAAGGCGCTCCCAATTCACCCGGTTTTAAGGGCGAAAGGGCACCCTTCACCATGTACACCAAGCATAAGCTTTAAAATAAAGGCACCAATCGAGCCGATTGAAGGCTCAGCTACAATGGTTGTGCAACGCAACAACCCATGTTCAACGTATTTTTAACTCACACAGGTCGATCTCACAGATCATGATTTCCAAAGACCCCCAGGAACTGTTCATCGTAGGAGTGACTTCCAATGGGAGAGGATTTAGACCCAGTGACTGGGCTGAGCGTTTGGCTGGGGTCATGAGTTCTTTTCGTCCAGGAGGACCTTCCCCTGGCAGTCACTTGAGCTATTCCCCTTGGTGCGTACCCAATTCATTCAATGGCTTCAAGTGCGTGGTGGTCAACGCTCAATTGAAGGTGGCCGAGCCCATGGCTTGGGATTTTGTGATGAACTTTGCCAAGGACAATGACTTGCAAGTGGTGGAGGCTTGTAGCCTACCCGTTGACTTCTTGTCGCCCAAAAAATCCAATTGATGTTTTGAGCGGGCACAAAAAAGCCGCTCATCGAGCGGCAGTTTTGCTTTTTTGCTTTGCTGACAGCGCACCCCGTCAAACGGCGGTCTAAGGGATTAGACCGGGCGGGTGCCTGAAAATATCAGGCTGCGAGTGCCAAAGCTTTGACTTTGGTCGATAAGCGGCTCTTGTCACGAGCTGCTTTGTTTTTATGAAAAATGCCTTTGTCAGCGATGGTGTCAACCACGGCTTGCATGGTGGCAAAGAGTTCGCTTGCCTTGGTTTTGTCTCCAGCTAAAACAGCCTTCTCGACGTTTTTAACTGCAGTGCGGTACTTGGAGCGCAAAGACGTGTTGGCTGCATTGAGTTTCACGTCTTGACGCGCGCGCTTGCGACCTGATGCCAGGCGCGGGTTCTTTTTCTTGGGTTTTCCAGAAGCCATTTATAAATATCCTTTAAGTGTCTGTGGATGATGTCAGCAAAGCCCAACATTGTAACAAATATCCTTGAGCAAGGAAACCCCTTGGGCGCTACACTTGGGTCGTGAGTTTATTCAAATCCGCCTCTATTGTCTCTTTGATGACACTGCTTTCTCGCATCACCGGCATGATGCGAGAGCTTCTCATTGCATCCCTTTTTGGGGCGAGCGCATTGACGGATGCATTTAATGTAGCCTTTCGTATTCCTAATTTGTTCAGGCGCTTGTTTGCTGAAGGTGCCTTCAGCCAAGCATTTGTCCCTGTTTTGGCCTCTACATTGACCGAAAAAGGGCAAAAAGACACTGAGAAACTCATCTCCGAGGTGGCACTGGTCTTGGTGGCGGTGCTTTTGGGCACCAGTTTTATAGGGGTCTTGGCTGCGCCCGTCTTGGTCTGGCTCATGGCCAGTGGACTCGATCAAAACGAACAAAGCATGCAGTTGGCGGTCCAAATGACGCGCTTCATGTTTCCCTACATCGCTTTCATGTCCTTGGTGGCCTTGGCAGCAGGGGTGCTCAATACATGGAGAAAATTTGCGGTACCCGCGGCCACGCCTGTGCTGTTGAATGTGTCGATGATTTTTTTCGCCTACTTGGGGGCACCTTGGTTTGAGCGCATGGGGTTGCCCAGTATTTACGCCTTGGTGCTTGGCGTCATGGTGGGCGGTGTGCTTCAATTGACGGCGCAACTCTGGGCACTCAAGAGATTGGGCCTTTTGCCGCGCATTTGGGGCTTGCCTGGTGGATGCTTGCGCGCGCTTGGCCATGCATGGGCCTCGGAAGGCACGACAAAAATTTTAAGGCTGATGGGGCCGTCCCTTCTTGGCGTGAGTGTGGCGCAGTTGTCTTTGCTGATCAATACGCAAATTGCCTCACACATGGTGACGGGGAGTGTGAGTTGGTTAAGTTATGCGGATCGTTTGATGGAGTTTCCAACCGCACTCTTGGGGGTGGCTTTAGGGGTTGTGCTGACGCCTCAACTCTCCCAAGCCAAGGCCAGCCAAGATTTGGCACACTACTCGGCTTTGCTCGATTGGGGCTTGAAATGGGTCTTCATCTTGACCTTGCCTTGTTCACTTGCTTTGCTGCTTTTTTCGACACCCGTTGTGAGTGTGCTTTATCACTACGGGGCCTTCAAGCCCGAGGATGTTGAGCAAACGCGTTTGGCGTTGATGGGCTACGCATTTGGCTTGATGGGTTTGGTGGCGATCAAGGTTTTGGCGCCTGGATTTTATGCGTCTCAAGACACCAAAACACCGGTCAGAATTGCCCTGGGTGTGCTTGTTTTGACGCAGTTGATGAATTTGTTGTGGGTGCCTCTTTTTGCGCATGCGGGCTTGGCCTTGTCCATTGGGATAGGCGCCTTGTTCAATGCCGCGCTCTTGTGGTACTTTTTAAAGCGTTCGGGCCGCTACACGCCTCAGCCGGGTTGGGGGAAACTTGTTGTGCAAGGCGCCGTGGCGTCATGCTTGATGGGGGCTTTTTTATTTTGGGCCAATGGACACTGGAACTGGACCGAGTTGCGAGAGCATTTGGTGTTGCGCATCGCTTTACTGGCTTTAATTTTATGCATCGGCGCGGTCATTTATTTGGGCACCCTTTGGGTCCTGGGACTTCGACTTCGAGCACTGCTCACACCACAACAATGAACATCTTTTGCGAATGAACTTTAAGTTAGAAATCCCTTCACATTTGTCTTATTTCGGGACCTTGGTTCAAAGTGATGAGCACCTGCCGTTGTTGGAGGCAGCGGTGAGCTTGGCGCAAGACGAGTACCCAGAGTTGGATACGCAGCACACATTGGGTGAGGTGGACCATTTGCTCGCCAGGCTGAAAAGACGCATGCCCGCGGATGCGAGCACTTTGCACCGCCTAAGGGTGCTCAACCATTTGTTTTTTGATGAGTTGGGTTTTAGGGGCAACGTCAACAATTACTACGACCCCGACAACAGTTTCATCACGCAGGTGCTCAAGACCCGCCAAGGCATCCCCATCAGTTTGGCCGTGCTTTGGTTGGAAGTGGCCACAGGCATTGGTTTGAACGCCACTGGGGTTAATTTTCCGGGTCACTTCTTGATCAAAGTGCAATTGAATTTCCCCAATGAGGGGCAAGTGATCATCGACCCTTTCACTGGCCGATCCTTGTCCAAAGAGGATTTGTTAGAAATGCTTTCGGGCATGCCTGGTTTGCCCACACATTCGAGCGCCTTGATGGGTGGACAACCGTCCAATGCGGAGCTGGACTCGAGCGACCAGCATCCCAACTTCAGGCATAGCGCAGACACCATTTTGAGACACTATTTAAAAAGTGCCTCTGAGCGAGAAATACTCCAGCGCATGCTTTCAAACTTGCTGGAAATATACAGAACGCAAAATGATTTGGTGCGCGAACAACAGGTTCAAAAGCGAGTCGATATTTTGAACCAGGTCCCTTGAGCCTCATCGGCCTTTGCTTTATTTGAGCAGCACGCGTTGATTCCCCTCTTGACGAGGGGTGATGAGGCCAATGCTGTAGACCTCTTCGCCCAAGGCCTCAAGCGTGAGTTTCAGGGCTTGTGCATGGTTGGCATCAATGACAAGGGCCATGCCAATGCCATCGTTGAATGTTCTGTTCATCTCGTTGTCATCGATGCCAGCGGTGCTTTGAAGCCACGTAAAGAGCTCCGTTCTTGGCCAGTTCTTGCGAACAAGCTCAGCGCCCAAGTGCTCAGGCAGCACTCGGGGCAAATTCTCAATCAAACCGCCCCCCGTGATGTGCGCCATGGCTTTGATCGGGTGTTTGGCGAGGGCTTGGAGCACGGGTTTGACATAGAGCCGTGTGGGCTCCATGAAGGCCTCTTTGAAAGGTTTGGAGTCCAAAGTCATGGGGCATGCCCCTTGTGTCTCAAGGGAGTGCTTGATCAGTTTTCTGACCAATGAAAAACCATTTGAATGCACGCCACTGGAGGCCAGTCCCAAGACCACGTCGCCGCTTTGAATGTTTTGTCCATCCAAAATCTTTGATTTTTCAACCACGCCCACTGCAAAGCCGGCCAAGTCATAGTCCCCATCGGGGTACATGTCGGGCATTTCTGCCGTCTCTCCGCCAATCAGTGCGCAGCCTGAAAGCTCGCAGCCCTTGGCAATGCCTTTGATGACCGTTGCAGCGGTCTCAATGTCCAAGTGGCCACAGGCAAAATAGTCTAGAAAGTAAAGGGGTTCTGCGCCTTGGACCAACACATCGTTGACACTCATGGCCACCAAGTCAATGCCCACCGTTTTGTGCATGTTCCATTCGATGGCCAGCCTGAGTTTGGTGCCAACACCATCGGTGCCGCTCACCAAAACAGGTTGCGTGTAGCCACTGGGCACCTCAAACATGGCACCAAAGCCGCCAATGCCCGCCAAAACGCCTGGTCGCATGGTTCTTTTGGCGAAGGGTTTGATGCGTTCAACCAAGGCATCTCCTGCTTCAATGTCTACGCCGGCTGATTTGTATGTAATTGGGGAAGTCATGGTCAAATTGATTCTTTTTTAAGGGTGCTGTGGCACTCTGTATGGGATTTGTTGGATGGTGTCGATAGAATCTGAGTATTCTAGAGCCTCAAAGGGAGACTTTTCGCAATGAATTTGACGCCAACACAGCAGCGCATCACGGCCAGCGTCTTTGCCGTGCTCGTTTTCGCCTTGGTCATTCATTACTTGCAGCCCATTTTGATGCCCTTTGTCATGGCCGTTGGTTTGAGTTATTTGTTGAGCCCATGGGTCGCGTGCATTGAGACATACGCTGGGCGCAAGGTGCCACGTGTCGTTGCGGTGATCTTGGTGCAGTTGATTTTTTTGTTTTTGTTTTTTTCCATTTTGTTTTTACTGGCACCTATTTTTATCAAAGAGTTGCCAAAATTGCGCGATCAGTTGCCTTTGGCGCTCCTTCGTCTCCAAGAACAACTGCTGCCGGTCATGGATTCTTTGGGCATTGACGCGCGATTTGATGTCCAATCCATCAAAGAGATGATGTTGAAGTATTTTGATACATCTTGGGAGGAGGTGCTTGGC
The DNA here is from genome assembly GCA_903861115.1 of uncultured Burkholderiales bacterium. Taxonomy (GTDB): domain Bacteria; phylum Pseudomonadota; class Gammaproteobacteria; order Burkholderiales; family Burkholderiaceae_C; genus Limnohabitans. The sequence goes on along the minus strand of CAIOTD010000167.1, from coordinate 3,715 downwards.
CAAGCGTTGGCTTCCTTGAAAATTGGAGGCAGTGTGATTCTGACGATTGTTGGAAATGCGGTGCTGATTCCGTTGCTCACTTTTTATTTCTTGCTCGATCAGCGTTTGATGCTTGAGCGGGTCAAACAATGGATTCCATTGAAACAATCCAATCAAGTGGAGCGTTTTCTTCAAGAAGTGGACCATCTTTTGGGCCAATACATCAGAGGACAGTTGAGCGTCATGGTCTGCATGGCGATTTTTTATGCCTGCGCTTTAAAGATTGCCGGCTTGAGTTTGGCCTTGCCGATTGGTATTTTTACCGGTTTGGCCATTTTCATCCCCTACATTGGAATCGGTTTTGGCTTGTTGTTGGCTTTGATGTCTTCTTTGTTGGAGTTCGAGCCCAGCCATGCCTTGAGCATTGTGGCGCTTGTTTTTGGCATTGGACAAGTCCTGGAAGGGTTCTTTTTGACGCCGAAATTGGTCGGTGAAAGAATCGGTTTGCACCCAGTGGTTGTTATTTTTGCATTGCTCACCGCAGGTCAAATCTTTGGATTCGTGGGCGTCATGTTGGCGCTTCCCATGTCGGCGATTGTTAGCGTGGCCTTGGCTTGGTTCAAGCGGGCCTATCAGGGCAGTCATTTGTACCACGGCGAGTCCAGCTCATGAAGCAAGGCGCCTTGGATTTGGGATGGATGCCTCAACCCAGTTTGAGTAATTTCTATGCCGGACCCAATCGAGATGTTTTAAAGACCTTGAGTGAGTGGCTTTTAACCGTTGAGCCCCATTTGCAGCCTTTGCCCTTTTATCTATGGGGTGAAAGGGGGAGCGGTAAAACGCATTTGCTCAAAGCTGCCTTGCACAGCGCCATGCTGACGGGCAAGCGGGGCATTTATTTCAATCCGCAAGAGACGATTGAGAGCAGGGTGATGGACTTTGATCCCAGTTGGCAGTTGATGGTGGTCGATGATGCGCATCTGCTGAGCAGCCAACAAGAGGGCATGGTCTTTAATTGGTTTGTCAATGCCTTGCTGCCAAGGGATGGTCTGCACCGAGCCATTCTCTTGTCTGGCGACAGACCGGCTGCGGATTTGCAGTTGCGGGAGGATCTGAGGACCCGAATTGGCGGGGGACTGGTTTATGGCTTAAAGGTCATGAGCGAAGTTGAGCGCCGGGAGGTCTTGACGCAGCAAGCGAGCTTGAGGGGCTTGGCACTCAGACCCGAGGTGCTAGACTTCATGCTTTCGCGCTTTAGTCGCGACCTCTCGAACTTGGTGGGCTGGCTTGAACAACTGGATCAGTATGCCCTTGAAACACAAAGGCCCATCACCATTCCACTCATCAAGGACATGCTGAAAGACACTTGATGGCTTTTGGGTTTGTTCGCCTTTCTTGACGACTTTTTTGTAATTTTGCTGTGAAATCCAAATCTCTTGCGCTCTTTGACTTAGACCACACCTTGATTCCGATTGACTCCGATCAGTCTTGGGGTCGCTTCACCACGGAGGTTGGCGTCACCGATGCGGATGAGTTTTTAAAAACCAATGAGGCCTTTTACCAAGACTATTGTCGTGGTGAGTTGGACATTGCCGCTTACGTGCGCTTTACCACCCAAGCCGCGCGCTTGATGGGTCCACAAAAAGCACAGGCATTGAGACGTCGCTATGTCAAAGAGGTGATTGAGCCCCAAATTCGTCCCCAAGCACTGGCCTTGGTCAACGCTCACCGAGAGCGGGGAGATCACTTGATGATTGTGACGGCCACCAATGAATGGGTCACCCGGCCCATTGCAGACTGTTTTGGCATTGAGGATTTGATTGCCGTGGAGCTTCAAACCGATGAGCACGGGTGGATGACTGGCGAGATCAAAGGCATTCCCTCCTTGGGGGCTGGCAAGCTCACGCGTGTGGAACAATGGCTTCGTGCCAAAGGACTTCAATTGAGTAAGCTTGAGACCACTTTTTATTCTGATTCAATCAATGACGTGCCTTTGATGAGCTCGGTCAATCACCCCGTTGCAACCAATCCAGATGAACGCTTAAAAGCGCTGGCAATCGACAAATCATGGCCTATTTTGGATTTATTTGGACAAGCATGATAAAAGACTTTATGAATCGCCTGATGGGCAAGAAAACCTCTAAAGAGGGTGCAGACTTTGGGAAAGAAAAGCGAATTGCGCCAAGTGTGCATGGCATCAACCCCAAAGAGTTGGACGAGCGTGCTTTGCAAGTGGTCTCTACCCTGCAAGACAGAGGATTCGAGGCCTATGTGGTGGGGGGCGCTGTACGCGATCTGCTGTTGGGTTTGGCCCCCAAAGACTTTGATGTCGCCACCAATGCAACGCCCGAACAAGTCAAGGCTTGCTTTAGGCGTGCCTTCATCATCGGCAAGCGCTTTAGAATTGTGCACGTTGTTTTTGGTCGAGGCAGAGAGCACGATGTGATTGAGGTCTCAACCTTTCGGGCCCACTTGGAGTCTTCCAAAGCCAAACAAGTCTCTGGCAACGAAAAAACATCCAAGCACGCGCTCGCTCACGTGAGCCACGCGGTGGATGCCAGTGGTCGAGTGCTTCGTGACAATGTCTGGGGCCCTCAAGAGGAGGACGCTGCAAGGCGAGACTTTACGGTCAACGCCATGTATTACGATCCAAGTTCGGGCGAAGTGGTGGACTATCACAAAGGGCTCCAGGATGCGAAAAAGAAAGTGATTCGCATGATTGGGGATCCTGCTGAACGCTACAGAGAGGATCCTGTTCGGATCATTCGTGCCATTCGCTTTGCGGCCAAGTTGTCTCCTTTGGGCTTTAAGTTGGAGAGCAAAACGGCGGCACCTTTGAAGAAAATGATTGGTCTGTTGGCCGATGTGCCCCAGAGTCGAATGTTTGATGAAATGCTCAAGTTGCTCCAAACGGGTCATGCCATGGCAAGCATCGAGCAACTGAAACTGCATGGTTTGGCCAAGGGGGTGTATCCACTCATGGACATGGTGGTGAGCAAATCCAATGAGCCGTTTGTGCGCCAAGCCTTGGATGACACGGATCGACGTGTGCGAGAACAAAAAAGTGTTGCCCCCAGCTTTCTTTTAGCCAGTGTGCTGTGGTCAGATGTGCGCGCGTCTTGGAACGACCGCATGCAGCAGCGCCAGCCCTTGTATCCGGCCCTGCAAGATGCCATTGATGAGGTTTTCAATACCAACATCGGCGATGTTTCTGGTCGGGGCAAGCTTGGTGCAGACATGAGAGAAATTTGGTCCTTGCAGCCCCGCTTTGAAAAGCGCCTAGGCTCCTCGCCCTTGACCTTGATTGAGCAGCCCCGTTTCAGAGCCGCCTTTGATTTCATGCGCCTAAGAGTGCAGTCGGGCGAACTGGAGGCGGAACTGGGCGACTGGTGGGAGGACTTTAGCTTGTGCGAGCCTGAGGAGAGAGTGCGCATGCTGGAAGACTACAGACTTCAACACCAAAAGACGCAGTCCAGCAGTGCCAAATCCAAACCCGTGGTCAAGCGAGTGCTCACGAGCAAACCCGAGGCCTCCGCCAGTGACAACGATCTGGGTTTTGAGTCGTCCAATGTCGAGCCCTCTGCCAATGCGCCAGCCAAACGCCGACGCAGAAGAAAGCCCAAGTCCGATGCCAAGGCGCCAACCAGCGCGGGACCCGGTGCGGAGCACTCGAGCAAGTAAAGCATTTTTTGGCTTTGGAGTTTTCTGAGCACATGATCAAAACGTATGTTGCACT
>CAIOTD010000166.1 GCA_903861115.1 uncultured Burkholderiales bacterium | reverse complement strand
GTGGTGTTGCGGAGCTCAAAAATTGGACTTATTCATCTTGGATTGGCTTTGTCGCCGCAGAAGGCATACCGCAAGAGGTTTCCATCAAACTTCAAAATGCACTGCAAAGCGCACTGAAAAGCCCCAAAACCAAAGAGGCTTTTGAAGCCGTTGGCTTCACCGTGTTGGCGTCCACAAGTGAGCAATTTCAAGCCAGAGTGCGAGATGAATACGAACTGAATTTAAAACTGCTCTCTAGCGGCCGAGTTTTAAAGTAGGTCGGTTTCTTGATGATTTTTACGTTATTGACTCGCATTGGGTCTGAAAGTGTTTCATGTCTGAGAATTTAAAAGTAAAGCCCTCCAATAATTTCCAAGAGCACCTTGCGGATTTAGATAAAAGAGGTTTGCTCGTGACCATCGATCAGCCGATCAATAAAGACACAGAGATGCAACCCTTGGTTCGATGGCAGTTTGTGGGAGGGTTGCCTGAGGAACAAAGGAAGGCTTTTTTATTCACCAATGTTGTTGACTCCAAGGGCAAGCGCTATGACATGCCTGTCTCCATTGGCGCCTTTGCTTCATCGGCCGACATCTATGCCATTGGCATGGGGCAAGAGGTCAATGACATCGGTAAAGCCTGGATGCAGGCGATTAAAAATCCAATTCCACCGGTCTATATCAGTGATGCACCTTGTCAAGAGGTGGTGATTCAAGGCGATGACTTGAAAAAGCCTGGAGGGGGCTTGGCCATGTTGCCCGTGCCCATTTCAACGCCAGGTTTTGATGCGGCCCCCTATCTGACCGCTACGTTGTGCATCTCGAAAGATCCTGACAGCGGCATACAAAATATGGGGACTTACCGAGCAGGTCTCAAAGCCACGGACCGTTTGGTGGTTCGAATGGTTGCTCGTGTAGGTGGAGCAGGAGGCTGGGTGCATTGGCTCAAATACAGAGAGAAGAAAGAGATGATGCCCATGGCCATCGTGATTGGCTCCTCTCCAATCGTGTTCTTTACGGGACCACAAAAGTTGGCCGTTGATTTGGATGAAATTGCTGTGGCTGGCGCTTTGGCCGGTGAGCCCATTCGAATGGTGAAGTGCGTCAGTGTCGATTTGCAAGTGCCCGCAGACAGTGAAATCGTGATTGAGGGTTTGATTGATCCATCGACCTTGGAGCCTGAGGCGCCTTTTGGAGAAAGCAACGGGTATGTGGCACTTGAAGCCTTCAATATGCCCATGCAAGTCACGGCCATTACACATCGCAAAAAAGCGGTCTTTACGGCCATCATCAGTCAAGTCACCCCTAGCGAGTCGAGTGTTGTCAAACGCGTTGCTTATGAGCCGATCTTTTTATCTCATTTGAGAGACGAGATGTCCATCAAGTGCATCAAACGTGTGGTGATGCATGAGCCTTTGTCAAATTTGCGCCCAGTAATTTTTTTGCAGTTTGAAAAAGGTGCGCCCAAAACGGAAGTTTGGCGTGGTTTGCATGGCGCATCCACGCTCAGACCCGAGTGTGGAAAAATTGTGGTTGCGGTGAGTGAAGACATCGATCCACAAAGCACCGATGCTGTGTTTTGGTCCATGGCCTACAGAATGACGCCGATGACCGATGTTCAGTTGGTGCCGTATCGAAGAGGCGTTCAAGGTTCTCAATATGGTCCCAAAAAAGAGGAATCAACGCTCTTGATCGATGCAACCCAAAAACACGACTTGGCTCCCTTGGCCTTGCCTGCGAAGCCCTACATGCAGCGGGCAAAGGAGCTTTGGGATGAGCTTGGTTTGCCCCCCTTGGTGATGAAGCAACCTTGGCACGGCTATACCCTTGGCGATTGGAACGATACCTGGGAGACGTTCGCTCAGAGAGCCGTTGCTGGGGATTGGGAGGCCAATGGTTTGGAGACCATTTTGCGTCGCCGTGAAGATCTAAGTCCAGAGACGCCCACGTCAACGGTAGAAAAATTTTAATTTAAACAGTTATGAAACCTGCACCCTTTATCTACCATGACCCCCACTCTCGCAGTGAGGTGTTGGATTTGCTTTCAACGCTAGAAAACACGAAGTTATTGGCTGGCGGTCAGTCCCTCATGCCCATGATGAATTTCCGATTTCTCATGCCCGATCACTTGATTGACCTCAATGGGGTCAAGGACTTGGATTTCATTCATTTATCGGGCAATCAATTGCGTCTGGGTGCCATGACACGCCAAAGGCGCATTGAATTCTCTCAAGAGATTGCTGCGCAATGTCCTGTGCTCACGCGAGCATTGAGTTTTGTAGGGCACCGACAAACCAGGAACCGAGGCACATTGGGTGGGTCCTTGTGCCATTTCGATCCAAGTGCTGAGTTGGTCAACATTTCTTCCTTGTTGAATGCGAAACTCAAAATTGAATCAAAGTCGGCAGCCCGAGAGATCGCAATGGATGATTTCGGTCAAGGGTATCTGACCACACAAATCCAAGAGGGTGAGATATTGTCTGAAGTCACGCTTGACGTTCCTTCTCCTAAGCACGGTTATGCATTCGATGAGTTTGCGCGAAGACACGGTGACTACGCCATTGTTGCATGTTCGGCTTTGATTTTATTGGGTTCGAATGGAGCCATTTCTGAGGCCGCCTTCTCTATTTCAGGCATGACACACAGGCCCTTGAGGCTTAGAGATTTGGAGGCTTCTTTGATCGGGCAAATGCCAAGTGACACGGTTTTGAAAGCCTGTGCAGCCAAAGTGTCTGAGTTGGATGCCATGGAGGATTCATACGTCAATGCGACATACAGAAAGCACTTGGCCAAAATCATGTCTTATCGAGTTTTAAAAGCAGCTTGTTTGAGCGCTCAGGAGAAAATCAATGGCTGATACAAGAACAATTACGGTTCACGTCAATGGCGTGCCGCATTCAAAGTCCATTGAAACGCGCACGACTTTGGTGGATTTTTTAAGACACGAGTGCGGTCTAACAGGCACCCATGTGGGCTGTGAACACGGTGCGTGTGGTGCATGCACGGTTTTGGTCGATGGTCACAGTGCAAGGTCATGCCTGATGCTTGGCGTTCAATGCCATGACGCGCAAGTCCAAACGGTTGAGGGCTTGGCAAACAATGGGGTTTTGAATGTTCTTCAACAAGCTTTTCAAGACCACCATGCCTTGCAGTGTGGTTTTTGTACGGCCGGCATTCTAATGACCATGACGGAGTTTTTAAGAGACAACCCCCACCCAACAGAGCATGACGTGCGTGATATTTTGTCCGGCAACGTCTGCCGGTGCACGGGGTATTTGCCCATCGTTGATGCCGTCCTTGATGCTGCCAAAACTTTACGCGAGATGAAACAATGAAGACACCATGGTTTGGCCAATCCTTTAAAAGGAAAGAGGACCCTGCTTTTTTAAAAGGTGAGGGTCGTTATGTTGACGACATTCAGATGCCAGGCATGCTCCATGCGGCATTTGCAAGAAGTTCACATGCGCATGCCAAGATCTTGTCCATCGACAAGTCTGCCGCGTTGGCTGTGCCTGGCGTGCATGCGGTTTTGACTTATGCCGACTTACCAGATATTGTTAAAGCGCAGACACTGCCCTTGTTGGTGCCCCATCCCTCCATCACCGTGACCAAGTTGCCTTATACCTTGGTCAAGGACGAGGCCTGTTATGTGGGAGAACCCATTGCATGCGTGATTGCTGATAATCGCTACATCGCAGAAGATGCTGCGCAATTGATCGATATTGAATACGAGCCTTTGCCCGTTGCCAGTGACTGTTTGAACGCCTTGGATGAACATGCCCCCAAAGCGCACATGGACATGTCAAGCAATGTGGCCGCTTACTTTGAAGTCAAGTCTGGGGACACAGAGAAAGCGTTCGCCCAACCCAAGCATGTCTTTAAGGAAAAACTTTTTCAGCACCGCGGTGGACCTTTTTTCATGGAGTGTCGTGGAGCGGTTGCGCAATACGAGAAATCAGGTGACAACTATACCTTGCATGTGTCATCACAGGGCTCCCACCGTATCAAGCGCTGCATGCTTGAGTTGTTTGACATCAGCGACAGCCAGTTGAGAGTGATTGCGCCTGATGTGGGTGGCGGCTTTGGGCCCAAGGGTTCTTTTTACCCAGAATACGCCAATGTCTCGATTGCATCCAAGATGCTGGGTCGACCGGTGAAATGGATTGAAGACCGGCGAGAGAATTTTTTAACCACTCACCAAGAGCGCGATCAATATTGGGATGTCGAGATCGCTGTGGATGAGGATGCAAAAATACTTGGCGTTCGCGGTCGACTGGTCCATGACAATGGGGCCTATGTTCCCTGGGGCATTGTGGTGCCTTGGATCAGTGCCACGACGGTGCCCGGACCCTACGTCATTCCTGCCTTTAAGTTGGACGTGTACTCTATGTACACGAACAAAATACAAGTGACCTCTGTGCGGGGCGCTGGACGCCCACAGGCGGTTTTGGCCATGGAGCGGTTGATGGACCGTGTGGCCAATGAGCTGCATTTGGATCCTGCCGAGGTCAGAAGAAGAAATTTCATTCAGCCCGAGCAAATGCCCTACAACGTGGGGATCATTTTTAGGGATGGCAGGCCTGTGACCTACGACAGTGGAGATTATCCGGCGTGTCAGCAAGCCGCTTTGGACCAGGCCGATTACGAAGGATTTGCCCAGCGTCAAAAGGAGGCCCTGAGCAAGGGACGTTATCTGGGCATTGGCATTGCCAATGGGGTGGAGGCCACTGGACTTGGACCCTATGAGGGGGCGACGGTCAAAATCTCGACCACTGGAAAGATCACGATCTATACCAGTGCTGTGCCTCAGGGGCAGTCACATAAAACAACGCTTGCACAAATCGCTGCGGATCAACTTCATGCCAGTCCAACGGATATCACTGTTGTGACAGGCGACACGGCGAACTTGGGCTTAGGGGTTGGCACTTTTGCTGCGCGCACGGCAGTCAATGCCGGTTCATCGGTGCACATGGCCGCCATTGAAGTGGCCAAGAAGATCAAAGCGTATGCGGGCGTGATGTTGTCAAAAAATCCCGAGGAACTGGAAATTGACAACGATGTTGTGTATGTCAAGGACAATCCCAGCATCAGTTGCAAACTCAAAGACATCGCCGTGAAATCTGTGGGGATGCCAGGGTTTGCGATGCCCAATGGCATGCAGCCTGGCCTTGAGCACACAGCGTACTTCATGCCTGATCGCTCCACTTATTCGAATGCAACGATTGTGGCGGAGGTGGAGGTGGACGTGGGCACTGGAATGGTGGATATTCACCGCATGTGCATTGCGCACGATTGCGGCAAAGTCATCAACCCCATGGTGGTCAATGGGCAAATCATTGGGGGTGCTGCGCACGGCATCGGAAATGCGCTGCTTGAAGAGATGGTGTTTGATGAGAACGCGCAACCAGTTTCCACCAATTTTGGTGAGTACTTGATGCCCTTGTCCACGAACATGCCAGTGATCGATTTGGTTCACCTTGAAACGCCGTCTCCCTTGAACCCCTTGGGTGTCAAGGGTGCGGGCGAAAGTGGAACCATCCCGGCCATTGCTGCGATCATCGGTGCGGTTGAGAATGCGCTAAAGCCCTTTGATATCAAAATCTCTCAAGCACCCATCAGTCCACAAAAGATCATTGAGTTGCTAGGCCCCCATTTGGTCAACATCACGGAGTGATGCCAAAGGCATCCGAGACCCTTAAACCCATTGCAAACGAAAACGTTTAGTTAGGAATGAAATGTCTGAATTCGAATTCAAGGTCACCCATAAAGGCTCAGTTGCGCACATCGATCTAAGTCGCCCAAACGAGGGCAATGCTTTGACGCGTGGCATGATGTTTCAATTGGCCAAAGTACTCAGGGATTGTGGCGCCAATCCTGGTGTGAATTTGGTGGTGATTGAAGCTTCGGGGGAATTCTTTTGCAAGGGACGGGACGGCAAGGGCGAGTCCCGTGCTGGCATGACGCCTTATGAAATCAGGGTCAACATGATGGGTGCGGTGCTGGATGTCTACAAAGCCATTACCGATGTCCCTGTCCCCGTTGTTGCCAAGGTGCATGCCGATGCAGTGGGCTTTGGCAGTGCCATGGCGGTGGCTTGTGATGTGACGCTTGCCGCTTCGCACGTGAAATTCTCTTTCCCTGAGATTGAGCACGATATTCCACCCACCATGGCGATGTGTGCTGCCCTTGGGAAGATTCCAGCCAAAGCACTCTCATACCTGATCTATTCAGCCGAGGCCGTGGATGCCCAGGAGGCCAAACAACTGGGCATTGCCAGCAAAGTGTACCCCCAAGCCTCTTTCGACGCAGATGCCAGTGCCTTCATTGATAAGCTGTCCTCTAAACCACGCTTGGTTCTCGAGACGATCAAAAAATACCAAGAAAAAGCCACTCACGCTTCACCCGATATGGCTCTGGAGTACGCGGGCACGTTGTTGGCCTTGGTGAGATCTTGAGCTGAAAGCTTTGAAATCTATTAAGAATATATGCAATTAAAAAATCAATTCACTGTGCCCCTTGCTCCGCGTGATGCTTGGATATTTTTGATGAACATCCAAGAGGTGGCCCCGTGCTTTCCGGGTGTGGAATTGACGGAGTACATCGATGAGAACAATCAAAAGGGTCGCATCAAGGTCAAGCTCGGACCCGTCTCAATGATCTTTGCAGGGACAGTGCAATTCAAGATGAAGGATGAGCAAAACTTGCGTGCAGAGGTCTCGGCCAATTGGCGAGAGGAAAAGGGCCGAGGCAGCGCGCAAAGTGACATCATGTTTCAGCTTCTCGCCTGTGATCAAGGCACACAAGTCAGCATCGAAAGCGATGTCCAGTTGGCGGGACAAGTGGCCCAGTACGGGCGAGGCGTTGGAATGATTGCGGAAATCTCGGAACAATTGATTTCTCAGTTTGCTAAAAACTTAGAACAAAAGGCAAGAGATTTCAAGGCGAGTGTGTCTTCGGATGCGAATGATGTTGCGCTCTCCAGTCACACGCCTGCACAGACCGCACCTGCAGCATCGGCGTCCAATGAAATTTCGGCCTTGTCCTTGCTGTGGCGTGTTTTGCGGGCAAGGATCCGGGCCTTGTTCAACCGGACTTGACCGTCTATTTTTTCGCGGGTCCATGTCAATGGACCCAAGAGGAACGCTATTCGTTGAAATTCAAATTTCTGTCCTTCATGATCTTTTTGAACATGAAGATATCAGACTTCATTTGTTCAGACAACTCCTCTGGTGTGCCCAGGCCAGGCATGTTGCCCATGGATGAAATCACAGATCGAACTTTTTCTTCTTTCAAGGCGTCGGACAATGCTTTGCTCAAAACTTGGATCACTTGATCGGGTGTACCAGCGGGGGCCATGATGCCGTTCCAGCCGTTGTAAGTGAAGCCGGGGACGCTTGTTTTGGCCAGAGACGGTAAAGTGGGCATGGGTGCCCAAGTGTCTTTGTTGGTGGTTGCCAGGCCCACCACCAGTTTGCTGTCCATGAAGGGCTTGGCACCAGCCATGAACATCAGTTGGACGCGGCCAGCTGCGATTTCTGTGGCGGCCAAGGCCTCGCCTCGAAAGGGGATGTGTTGCATATCAATGTCGGTCGCAACCGCAAACATTTCGCCCACCAAGTGTTGACTTGATCCAATGCCGATGCTGCCAAAAGATAATTTACCAGGATTGGCTTTGGCGTATTTGATCAATTCTTCCACGCTTTTGATGCCAAGTGTTGGTGCAATCACCAAGGTTTGGGTGGCATTGCAAATTTTACCAATCGGCTTAAAGCCCGCCATCACATCAAAGCTGTTGTGGGGCCGTGTGGCCAAGCTGGCAGTGTTTGCTGCACTGGGGACGACCAATGTGTAGCCATCGGCTGGGGCGCTGGCG
>CAIOTD010000165.1 GCA_903861115.1 uncultured Burkholderiales bacterium | reverse complement strand
GAAAGGGGCGTATTTGCTGTATTTCTGGCGGAAGCGGTGAGATTCGAACTCACGAACGGTTTCCCGTTGCCGGTTTTCAAGACCGGTGCAATCGACCACTCTGCCACGCTTCCGTTTAATTTGACACTTGCGATGAAGCGTCTAAGTTTTGCATGTCACCCAACTTTTAAGTTGGATGAGAGTGTGATCTTAAAATCAAAAGATATTATAAGTCTAACTGGCCTAGATTTTTGGGTTTCTTGGCGTCACTGATGCTCATTAATCACAAAAAGATGGATTGGAGGTCGTTGAGGAAGTTAAAGCCAAGTTCTGTGGGCTGGGCGTGATCACCGTCAACCGAGAGTAATTTCTTGTTTTGGGCCTCTATGAGGGTACTTTGAAGGCTGGACATAGGCAACCCAGTTCTCTCCGAAAAAGTTTTCAGATCAAAGCCTTTTTTGAGCCTCAAGGCGCCTAGCATGAACTCAAAGGGGAGGTTCTTGCGGGGTACTTCTTCGTGTTTTGCAACACAGTCAGCTCCAAATGCCTTTTCCATATAGAGTTTTGGTTCTCGAATTCGAACTTGTCGGATCACTCGGTGTGGAAAACTCAGTTTGCTATGTGCCCCTGCTCCAATGCCGAGGTAGTCCCCAAATTGCCAATAATTCAAATTGTGAAAGCACTGGTGATTTTTTCTTGAAAATGCCGATACCTCATACCGCTCAAGTCCACTGTCTTGCGTCATTGACGTGATCAAGTCCAGCATCTCGTAGGCGGTGTCTTCGCTGGGTAAGTCCTTGGGCGGAAACTTTGCAAAAAATGTGTTGGGCTCTAAAGTGAGGTGGTAAATGGAGAGGTGTGGGGGGTTAAAGGACAGGGCTTGTTTGAGGTCAACTTCCAACGCATCCAAATCTTGCTGGGGCAATGCATACATCAAATCAATGTTGAAGGTCTCAAAATGAAGGCTTGCTTCTTCAATCGCAGCGACAGCTTGTTGTGCGCTGTGAACACGGCCCAAAGCGCTTAAATTTTTATCGCTAAAGCTTTGTACGCCAATGGATAAGCGATTCACACCTGCGAGCTTGAAGGATCGAAATCGGTCCTTTTCAAAAGTACCCGGGTTGGCCTCCAAGGTGATTTCACAATCTGCAACCAAGGGCAGTCGAGCCCTGATTTGAGACAAGAGCAGGTCAATGGTCTCAGGCTCAAAAAGGCTAGGGGTGCCGCCACCTATAAAAATACTTTGAACTTTTCTGCCCCAAATCAGTCCCAGGCTTTGATCCAAGTCAGCGATCAATGCATCGATGTAGCTGCTTTGATCTTGCGTCGATAACTGTTGACCCTTTTCATGTGAATTGAAGTCACAGTAAGGGCATTTTTTAATGCACCAAGGCAAATGAACGTACAAAGACAAGGGGGGCAAGCTTTGCAACTGCAAGGTGCCCGCTCGCATCAAGTGTTGAATATCGAACTGACTCAAAGCCAGCGGTCCTTCATCATTTCACACATCAAACGAGCGGCTTGTCCTCTGTGACTGTGTTGATTTTTGATTTCTGGCTCCAGTTCTGCAAAGGTCTTTCCAAATTGCGAAAGCCACATCACGGGGTCAAAGCCAAAACCATGGTGACCCTGAGGTGCTTTTGTGATTTGACCGCTGACTCTCCCGACTGCGATGAGAGGCTCAGGATCCTCGGGGTGCTTGACCGCAACGAGTGTGCTCACCAGTGCGGCCTTTCTGTTGTCAAGACCGGTCATTTGCTCCAATAAGGCTTTCACATTGTTGTCATCGCCCTTGGCGTATCCGAACTGGGTTGCATAAAAAGCTGTTTGAACGCCTGGTCCACCATTGAACGCGTCCACACACAGGCCTGCATCATCGGCCAATGCAGGCAGTTGAGTGAGAAGACTGGCATGTCTTGCTTTGGCCAAAGCGTTCTCTACAAAGGTGTGAAAGGGCTCCTCTGCTTCGGTAACGCCAAGGCTTGACTGCGTGATCAATTGAAAGCCCAAAGGGGCCATCAAGACTTCCAATTCAGCCAGCTTGCCCTTGTTGTTGGATGCCAAAACGAGGGGTTTGATTTTGCTCATGGGGGTTACGTGCCCTTGAGAGGGGTGGCCAATGCTTGCTTTTGTAGATCAATGAGCTCTCGAATGCCTTTTTCTGCAAGGTCCATCAAAGCATTCATTTCAGAGCGTTTGAATGCAGCTCCCTCGGCTGTGCCTTGCACTTCAATGAAATCTCCATTGCCTGTCATCACAATGTTCATGTCCGTGTCGCATACAGAGTCTTCGCTGTACTCTAAATCCAGCAACACATTGGATCCGAGCAAGCCTACAGAAATTGCAGCAACCGATTGGGTAATGGGCGTGTCCGTGAGTTTGCCACTTTGAATGAGGCTCGTCACTGCATCCTGTGCGGCAATAAAAGCGCCCGTGATACTGGCAGTTCGGGTGCCCCCATCGGCTTGGAGTACATCGCAATCCAAGTGGAGTGTGCGTTCGCCAAGTTTTTTCAAGTCAAAGACGGCTCTTAAGGATCTGCCAATGAGGCGTTGGATTTCTTGCGTGCGACCGGATTGTTTGCCTCTAGCAGCTTCTCGGTCGCTGCGGGTGTGAGTGGCTCTGGGGAGCATGCCGTATTCAGCGGTGACCCAGCCTTCACCTGAGCCTTTTTTATGGGGGGGGACTTTTTCTAAAACGGAGCAAGTGCATAAAACCTGTGTTTGACCAAATTCAATCAGCACAGAGCCTTCGGCATGACAAGTAAAACCTCGGGTGATGCGAACTTCGCGAAGTTGATCGTGTGCGCGGTTGATTCTTTTAAAGGGTGTGGACGATGTCATGTGCTGGTTTTATATAAAGGAGAGGCTGAATTTTCTGAACTGGTATTGTCATGTATTCATGCTCAATTTCGTGGTGTCTTCATTAATAAAGAGACGATCAATTTAATTTTGTTTTGCTAACTAAGTTAAACCGACTTTTCATAAAAAGTGAAAAGATACTTACTATTTGCAGAAAATCGTTGAATTTTAAGGGTTAATACTAGAGTGGGAGGGCGTGAGAGAGGTAAAAAAGATTCGATTTTCAGCGAAGATACACAGTTATTGCTTATCTGCCTAAACAAATTGAAGCTGGGGAAATATTTTTTGCCAACTTTCAAACAGCGCATGGCTGATTTATTTAAACATTGGGGGTTTTAATCCATGGAAACTGTAGAACAAAACAAAATGCTGACTCAAGTGGGCAAGGGCACGCCCATGGGCGAATTGATGAGGCGCTACTGGCAGCCTTTTGCAGCAGCCGATGAAATCAAGGACAAATGGACCCTGAGGGTGCGCTTGCTTGGAGAAAACTTGGTTCTCTTCAAGGATCGACTGGGCAAGTTGGGCTTGATTGCAGAAAACTGCCCGCACAGACGGGCCTCGTTTGCGCATGGCATTCCAACCGAGCGTGGCATTCGTTGCCCGTACCATGGTTGGGAATACAGTCACAAAGGCGAATGTTTAAATCAGCCCAACGAATTGGACAACCCAAGTTTTAGAGAGAAAGTCACAACGGATGGCTATCCTGTGCAAGAGCTGGGTGGGTTGCTGTTTGCGTACATGGGCCCTCAGCCTCAGCCACTGCTGCCTCGATTGGATGGTTTTGTGCACCCAGGCACCATTCGCATGTTAGGGCGATCTTTGCTGCCGATCAATTGGTTGCAAATCATGGAGAACTCTCTCGACCCGGTTCATACAGAGTGGTTGCACGGGCACCATTATGAATTCTTAAAAGAGCAAGAAGGTGTCAAAGTGGCCATCAGCACGCACCATAAAAAAATTGACTTCAAAGAGTTTGAATACGGCATGACAAAACATCGGCTACTGGAGGGTCACTCAGAAGACGGAGATGACTGGAAGGTGGGGCACCCAATTATTTTCCCAAATACGTTGGCTGTTGGCAATGGAGACGAGGCGGCTCGCTACTTCTCGTTTCAAATTCGCGTCCCCGTTGATGACGGAAATACACTTCACCTTTGGTACAACGCTTATGTGCCGCCACAAGGCAAGAAGGTTCCTGCTCATCTACTTGAAAAAGTGCACCAGTACACCGTGCCTTTCATGGATGCCAATGGTGAGTACATTGTTGACAATGTGGATGGTCAGGACATCATGGCTTGGATTTCACAAGGCACCATCGCGGATCGAACGGCTGAAAACTTAGGAGCCACCGACAGAGGTGTGGCGATGTACCGGCGCATGCTCAAGCGTGAAATGAAGAAGGTTGAGGACGGACTCGATCCCATTGCTGTTGTGCGAGATCCCATGAAAAATGAGAGAATTGACTTGCCCAACGAGAAAAAGAAACATCACAACAGCGATGGATTCGCAAGCTTTATGCTTAGAACCCATGCAAAATACTCACCCATTGCGAAAGATTTGGTCAAGGTGTTTGAGGGTGAAAACCACCCAGGCATTCAAGAGGCGGAGGCCATTCAGGCAGAGCTTGCAAAGCTCTAAATGGCTTTTATTTTCTATTCATCATTATCAACAACAAACTAGAGAAGACATTTGTGAATAAGCAAGAAATTACTGAAAAATTAATCGCAGCCGGACGCATTTTAGAGACCAATGGACAAGGCGACTTGACCCGCGGTCATGTCTCCATCAGAGTGCCAGAGGATCCCAATCATTTCTACATGAAGCCACACAGTTTTGGGTTTGACGAGATCACCCCAGAGAATATGGTGGTGTGTGATTTAACGGGTGAGAAAATCTCAGGTGGCGGTAGACGCCACAGTGAGGTCTTTATTCACTCTGAAATTTACAAGGTCAGGCCCGATGTGATGAGCGTGATCCATACGCATCCCACCTTTGCTGTGGCCTTGTCTGCAACGGGTAAAAGCCTAGAGTCCATCAGCCAGCCCAGTGTCGCCTTTGCCGACGGCTTGCCTTATTTCACGGATACGATCGATTTGATTCGTTCGCCTGAAATGGGTGCTGGCGTTGCCAGGGCATTGGGTGCTTGCAAGGCCGTCCTCATGCGCAACCACGGTGTTGCTGTTGTGGGTCAAACGGTTGAGGAGTCCACCATTTTGGCAATCATGTTGGAGAACGCTTGCCAAATTCAACTCCAAGTCATGGCCGCTGGTGGTGTGGGTGAAAAATTCACAGATCAAAGCATTCAAAGACTTCATCACAACATCACACGTCCTGAACAGTACGTCGTGAATTTTGAATACTTGAAAAGAAAAGCTGAACGTTTTTACAGGTAATGGAGCCCTGTGCTTCACGCCGCATAAAACTTTTGATCCACACCATTAAGGGAATGCCATGATCTGTCGTCCAATCGCCATTGGTTTAATCAATGCGTGTTTTTTGCTCTTCAGCGCCAGTGCTTGGTCTGATGGCGCCAAGCCCGTGATGACTGGGGCCGAGGCGGCCTTGTACAAAGGCA
The DNA here is from genome assembly GCA_903861115.1 of uncultured Burkholderiales bacterium. Taxonomy (GTDB): domain Bacteria; phylum Pseudomonadota; class Gammaproteobacteria; order Burkholderiales; family Burkholderiaceae_C; genus Limnohabitans. The sequence continues at coordinate 6,682 of CAIOTD010000165.1, read as the reverse complement.
CAGATCGTTACGAACGACTGGTGGACGCGGCAAAAAAGGAGGGCGTGGTCTCTGTTTATCACGTCTATCCCGGCTTGCCTGCTTTGCTGGCTGAGTTCACTAAAAAATACGGCATCAAGGTCAAAGTCTGGCGCTCGGGTTCAGAGACCGTGTTGCAGCGAATCGTGACCGAAGCCAGGGGCAATAAATTCGAGGTGGATCTGGTTCAAAACAACTCACCTGAGAATGAGGCTGCTTACCGAGAAAAACTTCTCCAAGAGGTGAGATCTCCCTATCAAGCTGATTTGATGGCCCAGGCGCTACCGACCCATCACCAGTGGGTGGGGTTGTCAGTTGATGTTTGGGTTGCCGCTTACAACACCAATAAAATCAAAAAGGAAGAGCTTCCCAAAACTTACCAAGATTTACTGGATCCCAAATGGAAGGGACTGCTGGGTATCGAGGCGAACAACCAAGCTTGGTTTGGATCTTTGCTCAGTGAAATGGGAGAAGACGCAGGGCTTAAAACGTTCAATGGCATCATGAACACCAACGGCATGTCTTTTAGAAAGGGACACTCCTTGCTCACCATGATGGTGTCATCTGGTGAAGTGCCATTGGCCTTGACGGTCTACAGTTGGATTCCAGAGCAGTTAAAGCAAAAGGGCGCGCCCATTGAGTACTTCCCCTTGCAACCCTTGATGGCGCAAGTCAGCACCATTGCGATGCTCAAAAAAGCCCCCAATCCGAATGCGGCAGTGCTCTTGTATGATTTTTTAATCAGTGATGGACAAAAGCTCTTGTCAGACGCCTCTTTCATTCCGGTTTCCAAAAAAATAAACAATCCGTTCACGGGTGCATCGATGAAATTTGTTGACCCAGGACAGGCGATTGATTTGCAAGCGAAATGGTTAAAAGTTTTTGAAGAAACCATCACCAAAAGAAGCAAATAATGCGTGACAAAGAGGCTTTGAGTCGTGAGCGCTTGGCGCATTTGGTCAAAGATGTTTTTCGACTCACCTCGGGCTCTTTGCAAAGAAAATTGCGGGCTCACAATGTTCACTACAGCCATTGGACCTTGCTGAGGGTGCTGTGGGGTGGGGACGGTTTGACGCAGCGCCAACTCAGTGAGCAAGCGGGCATCAGTGAGCCTTCCACGTTTGCTGCACTTCAAGTCATGCAGGCCAAGGGCTACGTCACTCGGCAAAAGATGCCTGACAATAAAAAGCAAGTGCGTGTTTTTTTGACCCACGCAGGCTTACAGCTCAAGGGTTTGATCGTCCCCGAAGCAGAGGCGATCAACGACCTCGCTTTGTCTGGAATTGATGCCAATGATATTCAAGCCACCCGCAGAACATTGATCGCAATGGCGCACAATTTAACGCATGGGTCGGTGGAGTCCCATCATGACAGTGTCTAGAAAGATCAAGGTCGGCATCATCGGATTGGGTGCAGCGGCTCAAGCCTTTTTGCCTGCATTTGAAAAACATCCTGGTTTTGAGTTGATTGGTGTTTGCGATCCCAACTCGGCGCTCCAGTCCCAAATCAGTGCAATGCAAGGTGTTCGGTATTTCTCTACATTGACAGAGATGCTTCAGATGCAGCCTGACATTGAGCTGGTCTACATTGCTTCGCCGACGGATTTGCACTTGAGTCATTCTCTTGAAGTCATTGCTGCGGGCAAACATGTTTTGGTCGAAAAACCCATGGCCAACTCTTTGGTGGATGCCCTGAAAATGGTTGAAGCCTCCAAGTTGGCAGGCACCATTTTGATGGTGGGGCACTCTCACAGTTACGACCGACCCATTTTAGAGATGAAGCGTTTGATTGATGGTGGCAGCTTGGGTGCTGTTCGAATGGTCAATACCTGGTGTTACACGGACTGGATGTACCGACCCAGGCGCGAGGAGGAGCTTGATCACCATTTGGGTGGCGGTGTCACGTATCGGCAAGGTGCGCATCAGTTCGACATCATTCGCTATCTGTGCTCGGGTCTTGCAAGCAGTGTGAGGGCCAAGACGCTCGATATGGATCCACAAAGAAAGGGCATCGGTGCGCACACCGTGTTCATTGATTTCGAGAGTGGTCCATGTGCCACAGCGGTTTACAACGGGTACGCAGGATTCTCAACCATGGAGATGGGTTTTGATATTTCAGAATGGGGCTTTGAGGAGCCAATGGGTGTGAGAAAGTGGTTGCAAAAACCACGTCAAGCGGTGTCTGCCGCCGATGAGTTAAAGGCCAAGCGTGCAAGGGCGGCGGGTGCCATTCCGCATCAAGCCCCTTACCAACCTTTTTTTGGGGTGACTTTGGTCAGTTGCGAGTTGGGTGATATTCGTCAAACGCCAAAGGGCTTGCTTGTTTGTGGCAGGCATTCGCGCGAGGAGCTCGTACTTTCAACGGATGACAGCCCAAGGGATTTGGTGCTGATGGAGCTCTATGGTGCTTTGGTTCACCAAGAGAAAGTTGTGCACAGTGCACAGTGGGGTGCTGCCAATTTGGAGGTCTGTGAAGCGGCCATTGAGTCTTCCCTTCAAAGAAAAGAGCTTTCACTCAAACACCAAGTCAGTCTTTAGCCGGGCATGGGTGTGACGGCGTTGATTTTGGCGCCTGTTTTTTCAAAATAAGCTTCCCAAAATTCCATCAGTGAATCCGTTTGGTATTGGGGAGAATTAAAGAGTAGGTACAAATCGACTTGGACGTCCTTTAAGTCAATGAACGTGCGCCTTGCGTAGTCACTGGCCTCGAAGTCTTCAAGGTTGGGCAGTTTCTTGTACAAGCTGAGCTCTGGGGTGTTGTGCAGCAAGTCAGAGACGATCAAAAGATGCCGCTCACCTTGCATGGGAAAGCGCTGGAAGGACTGCAAGCTCACCATTTGTAGCATCTCAAAAATGGGTGAGTATTTGGCCGCTTGGGTGCTGACCATGGATTGCATTTGCTGCATCAAGGGATTGATGAATTTTTTATTGTATTGACGCTTGAGTTGTTTTAAATTGGCGGTCAGTTCACTTTTGCCGTCACCCTTGCCCGGATTACAAATCTCCACCAGGGGTTTGGATGTTTGTCTGTAGTCTTCACCCATGACGAACACGGAGATCAAATAGCCTTCGGGAATTTTTCGCTCGACGAGTTCCTTGAGCAGTGTTTCCATGGCCGTTTTTTGAGTAAAGGTCATGGGGTCTGTCTTGTCCACCAATAAAACGTAGTGCCCTTTGGGGCCGGTCTCTGGGCACAAAGTTTCTGGATCAAAGCCCTCTGAGCGGTGCGTGAATTGATACAGCAAAAAAGCGGCAATCATGGCAATGAAGACCAAAATCAAGGAGCCGTAAATGAACTCGCGTCTTCTTTTCGCTCTCTCTCGTCGACTCAGGCGTGCCATCAGTTGAACCTTTTTTGCAGGGGATCGAGTTCATCAATGGGAACAAAGACCAATTGATCCAGATATTTCTGAAAGGTTTGGTGCAGTTTGTTTCTGATGTCCTCGGATTGAGAGGTCAGGGTTTGCATGAGGCGAGTGTGCAAGATGAGTTGTTGTTCATCTTGTTCAACCCATGGGATCTCGAGTTTTTTGAGCGCAGGCATTTGGTCAAAGTATGCCGGCCTCAAGCCGTCGCTGCGGTTCAATTCATTTTCAGATCTAAAGTGCTGAATCAAAAGAATGAGCGCACGTTCAGAGTCACTTAAGATTTGTTCAAATTTAAGTTTGATGGTTTTTTTGCGATCAATGAAGCTTCTGTAATTGGAGATGGAGGACTTGGCCTTTTCAATGGATTTTTCCAAATCCAGAAGTGCGCCCAATTTGTACTCCTCAAGCTCTTGCCTGACTTCATCGAGTTCTTCAAAATAATCATTCAAAGCGGCCTCGGATTTGCGAGCCAAGGGGCCGTAACCTGGGTAGAGGTCATCAATCAAGAGTCCATCCATGATGGCACCAAATGCAAAGGAGACACTCACGGCAAAAAGCAACCATGAAAAAAGATCTGCAAAATCAAACAAATTGTTTTTGAACTCAATCAAAGCCATTTTGGCGGGCTCAACGGACTCCATGACCAATTGATCTCGAATGTGCGCAATGGCGACGGCCATCATGATCACGAAACTGATGGTGAGCACCAACGCAACAAAGCCCATGGTTTTTTGAGCGATTTTTTGATGATTGATAAGTCGAACCACACTCTTGCCCAAAAAGAAGGACAAGAGGACATTGATGGCGGCCAAAGACGCCGCATAGGTGAAGCCCCCAAGAAGACCTGAGCTCAAACCTTCTGAGAAAAACTCTGCATTGAACAAGGCTTCAATCACGATTAAAAAAACCAATAAGCAATATCGTAAAAATTGACTGGAAGAGCTCGGGTATTCCGGTTCTCGTTGGAGGTGATTTTGCTCTTTAAAGCGGTGCAACTCGCGGACTTTTTTTTGTGCGTTGCTTGCCAAGGAGCGGATGAGTTGACTTTGTTCTGAGACCAATTGAGTGGCCTCGCGCTCAAAATTTGTTTCAATCAACCATACATTTTGCAAGTCAGGCAGTTCATTGAGGTGTGCAATTTCGTTTTGAACTTTCTGCAGTTCAAGCATGGTTTGATCAAACTTCTTTTGTCGGTGTCGCTCAATGGTTTGGACGATTTGAGTCTCTGTGCTGCTCAGGCTCTGGGACTGGGGGTTGGGAAGATTGGCGCTGGCTTGTTGCCTGGCGGACTCTGTGATGCCCAGGTGCTCATCCATTTCAGAGACGTCAAGGACATCCCCATTGCTGTTGTACTGCTTTGAAGCAAGACTTGATTTAGATTGCCATAAAGAAGAGACGCTTTTTTTCATCAAAAATAGCTCATCTTTTTTGTGTTGAACAATCGTTGGATCTCAATCAATTGTGCTCAGGGCTCGCACGCCAAGAGCATCATTTTGCCAGCAACTGAATCTTCAGAAATTGCGTGCCATTTGCCTGCCAAAAGACTTTTGAAGATGGGTTTACCGCCCGCCATATTTTCTTTGTGGGAGGTGAAAGCGATGGTGCGCCTTTGTTTTTCTTCGCAATTGAACTCATTGAGCACTTGCGTTGAGAGAACCCCCCTTTTGTTCTTCTCTTTAAAGTCTGACAGGAGCCAAACCGTTGGGAATTGCGCATTCTTGGCAATTCGGTCATGGTCAATGTAGATCACCGCCATGTGCGTTTCGTCGAGCTTCTCCCAATCTGCTTGGGCGCAGAGGGAAAGGGCAAGGAGTAAAGCGAGCGAGATTATCTTGGTCATGATGGAGGACAATTTTAAGGGCTAACCGCCAAAATCCAATCAAAATGCCTAAGCTTCAGGGGCAAATCTCAGTTTGGTAAGCCTTGGGCGTTGCATTTTGGTTTTATCCGCCCCATAAAGGTGAGCTTTGATGGGATTTGACTTTGAGCTGTTGGGGCAATGCATTTTTAGCACCCCCATTCTTTTTTATCATTTGACCGTGTATTTTTTGGTGCGCTAGGGATATGATCATCTTTGATCGTGTCAAGTGCTCACGTGTGCTTTAGGAGGAACAATGGAAAACATGGATGTGATGGTTCTTCGGTCTTTGAGGGACTGGAGAAAGAAGGGGCAGCGCGCTTTTTTGGCCACGGTGACCAGAACTTGGGGCTCGTCGCCAAGGCCCATTGGGTCCATCATGGCCATGTGTGAATCCGGTGCTGTGGTCGGCTCTGTTTCCGGTGGATGCATAGAAGACGATTTGATCGCCCGCTTTACGAGCGCTTATTCCTCGCCCGTTAGCGCACAAGAGGCACCCAAAGAGCAACTGGAGGGAAAACCTTTGAGGCTTAAATATGGGATCACGGCCGATGAAGCGCACCGTTTTGGTTTGCCCTGTGGTGGGACTTTGGAGTTGGTCATTGAATTCAACCCCGACCCCCAATTGCTTGAGACGTTGGTGTCGGATTTGGAGCACGGCTTATTGGTGAGTCGAACCTTGGACTTGCAGACGGCGCAAGTGCTTCAAAGCCATGTTCACTCTCCAACGGATTTGGAGATCACAGACAGCCATTTGATGAATACATTTGGCCCTGAGTACCGGATGCTCATCATTGGTTCGGGCCAAATGTCTGAGTATTTGGCCACCATGGCACTCTTCAACGGATTTTCAGTGACGGTTTGCGATCCAAGGATTGAATACAAAGATTCTTGGGCGTTAAAAGGGGTTCAATTGAGCGCAGAGATGCCCGACGACGTGGTCTTGTCCTTCAAGCCCGATCAAAGGAGCTGTGTGATTGCCCTGACTCACGATCCTAAACTGGATGATCTGGCGCTGTTGGAGGCTTTAAAGAGCGATGCCTTCTACATCGGTGCCATTGGATCTCGGAAAAACAATCAGTCACGCCACCAGCGCATGGTGGAGCACTTTGAGCAAACGCAAGAAACGCTCAAGCGATTAAGAGGACCCATTGGACTTTATATTGGCAGCAAAACGCCATCGGAGATTGCTGTGAGCATCATGGCCGAGGTCTTGGCTGTGAAGAACAAGGTCGTGTTGCCCAAAGAGATGGACGTTGCCCAGGCCAAAAGCCATATCACTTAAAGATAGACGGCTCAACTAGGCCAAAAAAAAGCGGCGGTTTTAAGCCCTAAAAAGGTCAAGACCAAAGAGCCCAACAAATGCAAACTGCTGACGAGAAGTGCTTTGACGTACTGCTGTGTCACTAAAAACGCCATCACCTCTGCGCTGAAGGTCG
>CAIOTD010000164.1 GCA_903861115.1 uncultured Burkholderiales bacterium | reverse complement strand
TGCGTATAGTTTTGATGGGAAAAGTGGATATTGCGCTGACTCGGGTGCTCAGAGTTCGTTAAAGTTGGCCCAAGAAGTAGCGCTCAAAGATTGTGAAAAGAACAAATTAAATGTGGATGGTTATGCACCCTGTTTTATCTATTCCAATAACTAGTCAAAGGTCAGAAAATGAACTGCGATAAATGTGGAAAGTCCAATTCAGCTCAAGCCAAATTTTGTGGCAAATGTGGCTTCACGCTCAAAGCGTTGGTCGCTGAAGATCAGTCCTTGGTGGCACAAGAGTCTGCCGAATTGAAGTCTGAGCCTGTTCAGGCCATGGAGAGTGAGTCCAAACTCACCAAAGAATCCACTCGCCAAGAAGAAACCGTCGGTGCAGCGGTGGGTGAGCAGTCTTATGCCCGAAGCTCTGCGTCAAGCGATACAGTTGAGGCTTCAAGCGCCAGTCACAAAGCATCCCCATTCAACACTGGCCGTGAAGACATGCAAGATCCCCCGCCACCAACCAGCAGTCCGGCACCAAGCTTGCCAACACCTGCGGTGCAAATGGCTTTGGTCAACACCAATGAATCAAAAATGAATTTGGGAGATGGCTCTGCCGTCTCGCCTGACGAGTTGAAGTCATTGATCAACAGTCAGTTCAACAACAATTACTCCAATCAAGCGGCGATTAAAAAGTACCTCGATGCACACACTGAGCAGTTGAAGTCCATCACCTTTCAGCTCGAGAGTATCAAAAACTTTCAAGCCACCATCAATTATGAGTTGATCATCAATGAGATCAACGACAAGTACAACGCCATCACACAAAGCATCAACGAGAAGTTTTTCTCGCCCAATTTCAAACCCTCAGAGGAGATGGATTCCTTGCTGAGTGATGTGGACGACAAAACCCATTTCTTGTTTGAGAAAATCAATTCACTGCTGCTGTCGCACAACCAGCAGTTGATGAATAATTTCCAGTCGGTGATTCACAACATCGATCATCAAAATGCATCCGTTTATGAATTGGTTCAAGATCAATTTAGCCATAAAAACGAAGAGTTGGCACAGACCCTCAAATCCGTGCTCACCCAGTTTGAGTCCACCGATGTGGTTCAAAATATCAATTTTGAGTCTCGTTTGTTGGACCACATCACCGAGGTCAAGCAACAAAATCTCGATGCCAATCGCGTCACGCAAGAGAGAATTCAAGCCCTTGAGATATCCTTGCAAGGCGTGGGTCAACTCTCTTCTGCAGAGACCTCAACCCAAACCGTGGACTTGATCGCCAAGCATATCAAATCCCAAGCACTCACCGGGGTGGAGAAAATCTCTACCCTCATGTCCAACAACAACAAGACCATGGCCAATGTGGTGACTGCTGAGATTGGTCAATTGTTGGATCAAAAACTCCAAGCCCTGAAGTCTGATTTGCAGGGCAATTTGTTGGATTTTGAAACCCAAGTGAAGTTGGATCAAGAAAAACTCTCTAGTTTATTGAACCAGTCGGGCAAGATTGACCAACTCCTCAAGCTCAAAGTGTCTTCGTCCGCCAAAGCGTCCAGTTCTACCGAGGCCAGTGACCCCTTGGGTGCTGCTGATGTTGATAAAAACACCATCATTACCTTTGCGACAGGCTTGCTTTGTGGCTTTACATTCCTACTGGGTGGAATGGCGATTTATAACCTTGCTTTCAAGGACGATTTTGCTGTTCACAGCGCCCATCAAGTGTCTGAAACCAAAAACATAAAACACGAGTCAGCTCATAAATCTACTGAAAAGGCCTCGGGTAAATCTGTCGAGAAAGCCGCAGAATAACGAGACAACGATGAGCGATAAACCTTGTTTGTCTTGTGGCGTCTTGAACCCCAGTGATCACCTCTTTTGTGAG
>CAIOTD010000163.1 GCA_903861115.1 uncultured Burkholderiales bacterium | reverse complement strand
TGAAAGAGCCCTTGTCGGTCATCAAAGGCACTTCGCCCATGTAGACCTCTTGCTCTTTGACCTCTTTGACCACCTTGGACTGAGAAGTAGAACTCTCACGGTCATAAATGATCAATTGCACTCTTGCACGAACGGCAGAGGCAAAGGTGAGTCCACGTGTTTGGCATTCACGCACATCAAAGGCGGGCTTGGCCAAGTTGTACTCTAAGAATTTCATCTCCACAAAACCATTGTGTGAGACGATGGGGAAGGCGGCTTCAAAAGCGGCCTGCAATCCTTCAGAGCTTCTTTGTTTAGGGGCCGAATCTGCTTGCAAAAAGGCGGTGTACGCATCTTTTTGCATTTGTAACAAATAAGGGACTTCGAGCACGCTGTCGCGGCTGCCGAAACTCTTGCGGATGCGCTTGCGTTCGGTAAATGTATAGGCCATGAGTTCTCCGGGCTAGATATCTCTCGGCGACTGTGATCAAGAACAACTCAAAACCAATTGAGCTGTCCGTTCTTGGCGGCTGGCCACTACCAGCGTTGGCGGACGATTGAGCATTGCACTCAACCCGAACCAAGGGTTTTCTGCAGTCGGGGTCAGAAAACACTCAAAAAAACAGGCCCCTCGTGGGTCTGCGTTTTTGGCTACTTTCTTGCCACTGCCTTTTTGGTTTTTCTCTCAAAAGGAGTGCAATAAATACACATCCGTTTGAGACCAAAGGCCGAAGGGTGTCCAAGACACGCTTCAGCCCTTTTGGCCACCCGCCTCAAAGAGGCGGGATCTGCGCAATTACTTGAGCTCGACCTTGGCACCAGCCTCTTCAAGCTTCTTCTTGGCGGCTTCTGCATCGGCCTTGGAGACCGCTTCTTTGACCGCTTTAGGAGCGCCGTCAACCATGTCTTTGGCCTCTTTCAAGCCCAAACCTGTGATTTCACGAACAGCCTTGATCACGGACACTTTATTGGCACCGGCCTCTAAAAGCATCACGTTGAATTCGGTCTTCTCTTCAGCCGCTGCGGCGCCAGCGCCACCACCGGCTGCAGCGGGCGCTGCCATGGCAGCTGCGCTCACGCCAAACTTCTCTTCAATGGCTTTCACCAAGTCGTTGAGTTCCAATACAGTCATGCTGTCGAGGGCGGTTAAAAATGCGTCTTTATCAAATGACATTTTGATTTCCAATCTAAAAATTTGTTTGTTACGTTGAGAGTTGTCGCGTCACTTTGTGCGTTGCGTTCAACCCTTTTTTCTTTGTGCTTTAACTGTTCAAATCAAGGGCTCAAGGCGCGCATTACGCAGCCTCGGCACCCGCCTTTTGTGCTGACAATGCACCCAACACCACCGCTGTGCGGGAGATGGGAGACATGAGAAGTCCACACAATTGGGCCAACAAGACTTCCTTACTTGGAACACTTGCGAGCATCTTGACACCAGCCACGTCCAAGGCTCTTCCTGCTGTTGCTCCACCGCGAATCACCAACTTGTCGTTGGTTTTTGCGAAGTCGGCCACCACACGGGCAGCTGCAATGGCGTCAACAGAAAAACCATAAATCAATGGTCCTGTCATCTGGTCAGCCACGATCTCAAAGGTGCTACCACTCACCGCACGACGCGCCAAAGTGTTCTTCAGAACACTCAATGTCACGCCTTGGCTGCGAGCATTAGAACGAAGTTTGATCATGTCCGCCACGGTGATGCCACGGTACTCGGCCAATACAAGCGTTTCCGCTTCTTTGGCAAGGCCCGTCACTTCAGAGACGACAGCTTCTTTCTCACTGCGATTCAGACTCAAGGTCTACTCCTTAAATTTGAGGCGGTCTTCTTGATACCTCTTGCCACCAAAAAAGCCGTGCTTTCTTGACTTCAAAGCCCATCAGAAACCCAACCCCATTTGCCTAATGTTTAAGCGATCGTTGTGTTCTTGAATGTTTTTAAATGCATTCTCGGACAGTGGGATCGCCATCTGCGTTGGCTTAAAGCTATTAAGCACCGCACCGCTTTCTTTAAAACGCCTCGAATTCCTTCAAGGCCCTTTTTTCGATTGCTCAGCACGCCAACGGTCTTGGATGGCTCAAGGGAGTCAGCCGCCGGGTCTTTCGACCCCTGCACCCACCTTCCCTGACCCACCACCCTAAAGAATTGAAGCGCACGAATGCGCATCAATCCTTAAGTGTTCTTCTCTTGCGCTTTGTCTTCTTGACTTCAGCCCAATCGACCCACTTAGGCCGACAAACTTTGCAAGTCAACCCGCACACCCACACCCATGGTGGATGACAAAGCCATCTTGCGCAAATAAACGCCCTTGCTGCTGGCTGGCTTGGACTTGTTCAACGCATCAATCAATGCGGCCAAGTTGCCTTGCAACTTGTCGCTCTCAAATGAGCGACGACCAATCGTTGCGTGAATGATACCGGCCTTGTCAACACGGAACTGCACTTGACCCGCCTTTGCATTGCGAACCGCACCGGCCACATCAGGCGTGACCGTACCCACCTTGGGGTTAGGCATCAAACCACGTGGACCCAAAATCTGTCCCAATGTACCCACAATGCGCATCGCATCAGGAGCAGCAATGATCACGTCAAAAGGCATGTCACCCGCCTTGACGCGAGCAGCCAAATCGTCCATGCCCACCACGTCTGCACCTGCGGCCAAAGCCTCATCGGCC
>CAIOTD010000162.1 GCA_903861115.1 uncultured Burkholderiales bacterium | reverse complement strand
TTTTGTAAAACCATAACCCAAGCCCAACGAGTGCGCTGCCTCTGAGCTGCCGTCTTTGTGGCGCTCTACGCCTGACTTAACGTCAAACTCCTTTTCACCTACATCGACTTTTGGCATGACGACATAGTCGTTGGCATCGGCGTGGCTCAACAATGGCAGACCACCCAAACAGAGGGCCAACAAACATGCTTTGGTATTTCTCATTGATCAACTCCTGTTAAAGGAGATGATTATAGATGAGAATAATTCTCATTTAGATTAAGTCAACAAAAAATGAAATTTCAGGTAAATAAGAAACAAAAAGTATTCAATAAATATCAATCAATGAAACAGATCAAACTTTTGAAAGTACTTTCTTGCCATCGCAACAACTTGGCCGTCGCTTGGATGGTCGCATTTGATGGAGTCCACAATATTGTGGGATACCGCGTGCGAGTGCAATTTGCACCACTCCTGAAACTCCACCCTGGCAGTGCTGGGACCCGTGAGCAAGGTGTGCTGCACATCGACCAAGGCGCTCGCAACATTGTCAAAAAAAGCATTCATGTCCTGAGATTTGCCTTGGTGGTGGTGGTGAGAGCGTGATTTGATCAATTCTTTTTCCATGTGCTCTTTGTCGAACACCAAAATATGGGCCTCATGGTGATCGATCCAAACGACTGCGTGGTGCTTGTTCATAAAACCTCCAAAAATATTTAACAAACCAATTCCTCTTTGGCTTTGAGCGTGCCAAGCACAGCCCTCACCTTTTCATGGTCTTCGAGTGCGCCGTGAACGATGAGAAGAAATTTATCGGCCTTGATATCCATCTCGTACTTCAGCACCTCGTCTTCAGGCACGCCGATTTGGGTCAAGGCCGCTCCCAGCGCTGAAAGACCACCGACGACCACGGCGCCTTCAAGCGCCGAGATCAAAACGCTCACAAAGGGGCCAGCCATGGCAATGAGCCCAAAACCTGGCAAATAAAAAACCGCGGGTAAAAACAGCAAGCCCCAAAGCCCCCCCCAAAATGCACCCGTCGTGCCCCAGAGTTTAATTTTGTCGCTCGCCGTGTAAAACCCAATTGGGTGCTCTTCGCAGTGGTAACCTTTACCAATGATGGAAAGCTTTTTGATATCAAAACCATTCCTGCTCAGCAACTTGGTTGCATTCTCGGCTTCAATGTGTGAGTTGAAGACGTAGGGCGGCAAAGAAATGGCATGGGGTTGCATAGGGTTGAACATATTGATAGTGGGAGATGAGTGATATTCAACTTCAACCGATGACCACAAGCTTATCGATCACATTGGAGACACCCATATTGCTCCAAGCGGCATGGTTGACCAACGAACGCTCGTTCCAACTGTGCACGGTGCCCGACAAAGTCACCTCGCCGCCGTTGATGTCCACGTTGATGTTCTTGGCCTCCGACTGCGCCCGCCTGTTCAAAGCTTGAACAATATCGGTTTTCACCACGGAGTTTGCCAATTCGTGTTTGATGGCGATTTGGTCGCTCACACCTGTGACGCCCAGCAAATGTGAAATTGCGCCCGTCAAGATCAACTTTTGATAGTTCCACTTCACATGCCCACTGAGCGTGACCCAACCGTCTTCGACTTTGACGTGAACGTGCTCTTTGGTGACCAGTGTTGACCACGCAATGATGTTGTCAATGGCATGCGCAATATCGCTATCGGTGCGCTTGGACAAGCTCGGCAAACGCACCTCGATCTCCATGGCCACCCCTTTGACCCCGCCAACGCGTTGAGTGGCTTTTTCAGCATGCAATTTTTCGAAATAATTCTCTACGTGTCCGAAGAGCGAAACAATGCCCTCGTTGACCGTCACCCCAATGTGAGTCGCATTCACCGAGGGCTCAAATTTTAATTCTGCTTCGACGTCGTGCTGTAATTGTGAGTCTGATTTCATAAAGTCTTTCCTTGTTGGTTGAGGTCAACTTTAGTCCTGTCAAAGCAATTGCGGTTGACATTAGTCAAGTGAACCCAAGCTTGTTAAAAACTCTCTAAAATCATCTGAACGCTCCCGAGTGAGAAAAACGGCTTCCCCCTTGGATCCGCCCCTCATTTTGTACAGCCCTTTGTCTTTGTGGTTGGCTTTTAGCGCCAAGAAAAATTCGGGAATCAAAAGAAAAAAGAAGCGAAGAAAGAAGCCCTAGCCCCCTTTTATTGAATAAACATGATTTAAATCAGTGACCTTGGTAAAAAAATCCCCTAGGATGAACGCCTCAACTTATAACGCCCGCCTAGACCCGTGGCGATGAACCACAACACGCTAGCCGGTCACAAAGAAACAACGCCCATGGAACAACCCATCAAAGTATCAAGCGCTCAAGCCAATGCGGTTGAGGTCGAATTTTGCACCCTTGATATTGTGGGCATGACCTGTGCATCCTGTGTCAGTCACGTCGAGAAAGCCATCAACAAGGTGCCAGGTGTTCAAGCTGCAATGGTGAACTTGGCCACCGAGCAGGCGAAAATTCGTTTTCTGCGCCAAGACACACAATCCGTCGAAAACATCATTCAAGCCATCGACCGCTCAGGCTATACAGCCACGTTGAGCCGCCCCTTGGGTTCCTCACCCGTGGAGCGAGAAATAGACTTTTGGGGACCCAGCGGGCTCTCTCGGGTTTTGGTGGGCTTCTTACTATCGGCTCCACTTATTGCACCCATGCTCTTCATGCCGTTTGGCGTGCATTTGAGCATCGATCCCTTTGCGCAATTGGCACTTGCACTGCCCGTCCAATTGTGGCTTGGATCGCGCTTTTACCTTGGCGCCTACAAAGCGCTTAGAAATGGAACAGGCAACATGGACTTGCTGGTTTGCCTAGGGACCACATCCGCTTTTGGTTTGAGCCTGTATCTCATGGCGAGCGCACACGCCCATGAACTCTACTTTGAAAGCTCAAGCGTGGTCATCAGCATGGTCTTGCTGGGCAAATGGCTCGAGGTCAATGCAAAACACAAAACGAGCGGCGCCATTCGGGCGTTGCAAAAACTTTGGCCTGAATCAGCACATGTGATCGATCAACACCAGCAGACGCATGAAATCAATTTAGAGCACATCTTGCCAGGGGACCTTGTCAAAGTATTTCCCAGCGAAAGAATCCCCGTTGATGGCATTGTCGTGCAAGGGTTTAGTTGGGTGGATGAGTCCCTCCTTACAGGTGAAAGTAGCCCAGTGGAGAAAGGTGTTGATCAAAAAGTGATGGGTGGCGCGATCAATGGAGACGGCCTATTGACCGTCAAAGCACAAGCCATTGGACTTGAGAGCACGCTCTCAAAAATGATCCAATTGGTTGAAAGCGCTCAAATGCAAAAAGCCCCTATCCAAAAGTTGGTCGATCAAATCAGTGCGGTTTTTGTCCCGCTTGTGGTGGTGATCTCCGTGGTGACATTGCTCGGCAACTATTACTATTTGAACTCGTTTTCTGAGGCGTTGCTCAGAGCCGTATCGGTGTTGGTCATTGCTTGCCCTTGTGCACTGGGTTTGGCCACGCCTGCAGCCATCATGGCCGGCACGGGCGTGGCTGCAAAATTTGGCATTTTGATTCGAGCCTCGGAAGTTTTAGAGTTGGCGCATCGCATCCAACTCATCGCTTTTGACAAAACGGGTACGCTCACAAAGGGCACGCCCACACTGCTTGAAAGCATTGATCTGCACAATTTTGAATTGATGAAAGGGCTTGATCCTATTTCTCTCGCCATGGGCCTTCAAGCCGGCAGTGAACACCCCTTGGCCAAAGCGGTGCTTGAACACGGACGAAAGCACGCCATTGGCCCCACAGCATTCACAAAGATTACAAATTTACCTGGCGTGGGCATTGAGGGTGAAACCATATTGGCCCCTGTGGGAGTAGTTAAAGTGAAGATTCAAAGTCTAAACTCTCTGGGCCCTGAGCCCTTTTTCAAAGAGTTGCTATCCAAGGTTGATTCACAACTGCACAAGGGGCAAACCATCTCGGTTTTGCTCCTAGAAACGGCCAACAGCGCCTTAACACCCCTCTCGATCTTGGCCTTTGGCGATGAGGTCAAATCCGAAGCCAAAGGCGTCATTTCGCGCCTTAAACAAATGGGCATTGAAACGGTCATGCTCTCTGGCGACAACACCTCTTCTGCCAATGCTGTGGGGGAGGTCATCGGCATGGATCACATCTACGCTCAAATCTTGCCAGAGGACAAAAGCCACTGGATTGAGCGATTAAAAATGGATGACCATCACAACAAACGTGTTGTTGCAATGGTAGGAGACGGTGTGAACGACGCACCCTCTCTCGTTCAAGCCGATGTGGGCATTGCGATGGGGACGGGTACCACAGTCGCGATGCAAGCGGCAAGTGTGACACTCATGCGGGGCGATCTCAATTTGGTTTTTGCCGCCATTGACATCTCCAAAAGGACTTGGAACAAAATACGCCAAAATTTATTTTGGGCCTTTGTTTTCAACACGGTTGGCATTCCGCTGGCCGCCTTGGGTTTGCTCTCACCCATGGTGGCTGGCAGTGCCATGGCGCTCTCAAGCTTCTTTGTTTTGAGCAATGCCCTTTTGCTAAACAACTGGCACCCCATGCAAGACGCCAAAAATCAGTAGCGAGGCTTGAGCAAGAAGGGCGTTGTTAAGAATTTTTGACCTTCTTATTTCGTGCCGAAAATCCTGTCACCCGCATCCCCGAGACCAGGAACGATGTAGGCATGCTCATTCAATTGTCGATCAATGGAAGCGGTATAAATGGCAACATCGGGATAGATTTGGTGCACGGCGCTGATGCCTTCTGGGCAACTCACCAAGCAAACAAATTTAATCGACTTGGGCTTGAATTCTTTGATTCGCTCAATGGCAGCCACTGCAGTGTGACCGGTTGCAAGCATGGGGTCAATCACGATCACATCGCGTTGATTCATGTTTTGGGGCATCTTGCAATAGTATTCAACCGCACCCAAGGTTTTAGGGTCACGGTACAAACCAATGTGCCCGACCCTCGCACCTGGAATCACGCTCAGCATGCCCTCTAAAATACCATTGCCAGCTCGCAAGATGCTCACAAAGACCAGTTTTTTACCATCGATGACGCGGCTTTTCATGCGCTCAAGAGGCGTTTCAATTTCGATTTCCTGCATGGCCATGTCGTGTGTGACCTCATACGCCATGAGCATAGAGACCTCATTCATCAAGCGCCGAAAAGAAGAGGTGGATGTTTCCTTGTTTCTCATCAAGGTCAACTTGTGTTGAACCAAAGGGTGATGGATGACAAATACATTTTGCTGGGCGCTTGCGTTCATGTTAAATTCCTAATTAAAAAACTGTTCCGTCGGATTGAATCAAAATGGGTGGTGCTCCGCCTCGCAACTTGGACGCCAAAGATCGGCCGGCGGCCCATGTCCCACCTTCAAGCACACAGGCCAAAGGCATCTGCTCCTCCGAGCGATGCAACAAATCGCGAACCACAGGCGCCAACTCATCCAGCAAAGCAACGGTCAAAGCACGCCACTCAACAATCAATTCATCACTTGGTTGATGCCATGCCATTTGGGTCGACTCATTTTTAAATGCAATGACCCCACTGTCCAAAAACAAGCCCCCATTTCTATACTCAGGCAAGCCCGTCAGTTCATGCAAGCCGATCACAGGCACTCCGCTCCACATGAAGGGCTCTAGCAAGGAGTAAGTGAGCCATTGGGAAAGCTTGTGAAAGGGCATCCATCCAGAAGGCAACGCTCTTGACGTGCCAAGGAAAGGGTGAGGCCAGCAGTCTCCCAGTGCAACGCCTTGAAGAGCTTGCCCAGAAGGCCAAATGGACGACAGGGTCTCCAAGATCAGAGATAAAAGCTGATGGGCACTGACATGGGTCCACCTTTTACTCGCGTGTTCAAACAGTTGACCTGGCCGAGCGTCTTTGCCAAAAATTTCAGGGTGCATCTCTAGCGCATGCCCCAAGCGCCTCAGTAAATCGGCGCGCCCATCCAATCCCACCAATGGATTGGTCGGACTGACTTGAAAAATCTTGGCCAATTGATCGGCCGTGACGCTTTTCAAGGCTTTTGCATCGCACTGCAGTTTTGAGCCGTCTTGACTAGAAAATTCACCGCTCATGAATGCGTTGAAACTTGCAACCCCCAAACCCTCTGATCGGGTGAAGGTCTGCCCTGTTTCTTTTTCCAAGTACTTCCACTGTGCACCTGCACCCGCATCTAGCAACACACTGACAATGACCAAGTCAATCAAAGCGATGGGGTTGTTGGCTTCTTCATTGAGCCAAGGCCTTCGGTCAACCCCTCCAGCTTCAAAATGCCGCCAACGGCTATGAAATGGAATGTCTAGATCAGGATAACGCTCTTTGGTGATCTGTGCGACCAACTCGGCGCAGGCGCCCATCTTTTCATCTGCAATCCAAAAATGGGTCGAATGCCCTTCTCTTGCGCTGGCCAAGAAATGCTTGGCCCGCGCTCTGATGGTGCGGGTTTGAAAGAGATCTTGAAGTTCATTCATCCAGCGTGCGCCCCTTGGCTTTGCCCAACTCCTGAGCATCGGGCACGGCGGTTGGCGTGAAGTAGCCGGCGGCCATTTTTGCATCCATCTCAACTTGGGCATCCAAAGGAATCAATTCTGTTGGAATATTGATTCGCTCGAGCACCTCAATGCCGGACTCCACGATGGCATCGTATTTCATATTGCTCATGCTGACCAAGCGGTGAATTTTTTGTACACCAAGCCAATGAAGCACATCGGGCATGAGTTGCTGAAAACGCATGTCTTGAACACCTGCAACGCATTCCGTCCTGGCGAAATAATTCAAAGCGGTGTCTCCTCCGACTTGGCGCTTGCGAGCGTTGTAGACCAAAAACTTTGTCACTTCTCCTAGGGCCCGACCCTCCTTGCGGTAATAAGCGCACAAGCCCACTCCGCCCCTTTGAGCCCCCAAAATGCACTCCTCGATCGCGTGTGTCAGGTAGGGTCGACAAGTGCAGATATCACTGCCAAACACGTCTGAGCCGTTGCACTCATCATGAACGCGAGCGGTCAACTCAATGGCTGGATTGGCCAGATCTTTGCTGTCTCCAAAAATATAGACGGTCAAGCCGCCGATGGGTGGCAAAAAAACCTCCAAGTCACTGCGCGTGACGAGCTCTGGATACATGCCGCCCGTTTCCTCAAAGAGCACTCGCCTCAACTCCGACTCGCTGCAACCAAAACGCTTGGCCACCTCTGGCAAATACCACACGGGCTCCACCGCCACCTTGGTGACCAACGCTGAGCCGTTGTCCAAGAGGAACTTACCGTCGGCCTTCAAACGCCCCATTTTCAAGGCTTCCATGACTTCGGGCAAAAAGATATGGGCCTTGGTCACGGCAATGGTGGGTTTGATATCAACCCCGTCCAACAACTGATCCTTAAAATTCAATTCAATCTCAGCTCCCCACGGATCAAGGGAAGCAATTTTCTTGGGGTCGCTCCAACTCGGATAGGGCCCAATGCGGTCCGTGGGAGACGTGTTGGTCAAGTCCGCCTTGTGGTCTTTGTCCAATGCCCCAGAGGCGACCGCCAAGGCACGGTAAATGCTGTAGCTGCCGCTGTGTGTGCCAATCACATTTCGATTGTTTCTGCTCGTGGTCGTGCCCACGATGGGGCCGCGCGCTTGCGCACTGGGGGCGCCCCACTCAATCGTGCTGGCCCCGTCTCCACCCGAATGCGATGTGAGTCTGATGTGACTCGCGGTCTTTGATGTCGGTTCTGAGGGAATGGACATGTTTTCTTTCTTGATCTGCTAAATGCCCATCCTATTGCGCATGCGGTCGTGCCACAATTGACAAATTCTTCACGAGCATTGCAAAAAAGCGAATGCTCACTCTTTTCAGACTGGTGTACCCCATGAACACGATTGCGTCCAAACATCAACTCATTCGAAAACTCGATCTGGGCTCACTCGAGCTTTTCGTACAAATTTGCCAATCCGGAAGTCTTGCTGCCGTATCAGCAAATGCACATTTGGCCATCTCTTCGATCAGCAAACGGATCAAGGAACTCGAAACTTTGTTGGCGACACCCCTGCTGATTCGAAAAGCTCGCGGTGTCGAGCCCACCGAGGCCGGACTTTGTTTGCTCAAACATGCCAAGACCGTCGTCTTGTCGGTCGAACAACTTCGCGTGGACTTGCAAGACTTTTCTCTCGGACGCAATGAATATGTCAGAATTTTTGCAAGCGCCTCAGTGGTTGAACAGTACTTGGCCGCTGAGATTGCTGAGTTTGCAAAGAAGTTTCCAGACATCTCCATCGATCTGGCTCAACTCTCGAGCCGCGAGGTGATTCAAGCCGTTCAAGAAGGACAGGCCGACATCGGGATATGCGATGTGAGTAAAAAAACGCTGGGCCTTGATTTCAAAACTTACCGCACCGACGCGTTGATGTTGATCACCCCGTTCAAGCACCCACTTGCAAAAAAACGAACGATTGCCTTCATTGACACCTTGGATTATGAATACATTGGCATCCAAGGCAGCAGCATGATTCAGCAACTTTTAGAAAATTCGGCCAAAGAACACGGTTTGGTCCTGCGCCAAAGAATCAAAGTTTCCAGCCTGAGTGCTCTGTGCCGCATGGTGGAGTCTGGCCTTGGCATCGGGGTGATTCCCAGTGGGGCCATGCACCTGATTGCCAAGAGTGGCAGCTATAAATGTGTGCGACTCACCGACCCTTGGGCAAGAAGAGAGTTGATGCTGTTTTCCAAATCCTTTGCATCTCTGTCTGTTGGTGCAAAGACATTTTCAAGCCACCTCATTGCTTAAACAGCAAGCCTTTACAGGTCTAATTTCCCTTTTTGAGTCGCTCTCGCTCGGCCTCATAGTCTTGATAACTTGGCAAAGGCGCAGGCAAGACCGATTGGCCTGCCTCCTTGATTTTCTCTTGCGATCTCAAGCCCTCGTAGATGGACTCTTTCGTGAGGATCCCACAGGCTTGAAGAACAAGCACCGTTGAGACGAGCGCCACTTTTTTGAGGGCACCCAGGAAGCGGCTTTTCTGGCCGCACCTTTGGATGGCGAGAGTCATCACCGAAGAGGAAACGCTCAATCCGCCGTGATTTTCTTGGCCTTGATCAACTGAGTCCATTTGGCAATATCGGATCGCAACAAGGAACCCAATTCCTCTGGGCTGGAGCCCACGGGCTCAGCACCAGACTGCACCAATTTTGTGTTCACGGCCTCCAACTTAAGTGCTTTCTTGATGCCACCACTCAAGCGCTCAATATCAGCCTTGGAGGTGCCAGCCTTCACAAAAACCGCATACCAATTGTTGGTATCCACGCCTGGAACACCCATTTCAGCAAATGTTTTAACCTCTGGCAATGTCACGCTACGTTTGTTTGCAGCAATGCCAATGGGTTTCAATTTACCAGAGTGAATGAGCCCAATCAAACCAGGAATATCACCAAAAAATCCGTCCACATGCCCGGCCATCACATCGGTGATCGCGGGGGCTGCCCCCTTGTAGGGCACATGCAAAAGTTTTGTCTTGGTTGAATCGGCCAATTGCTCCATCGCCAAATGGGGCACACTGCCGGTGCCAGAGGATGCAAGCGCTAAATCTTTTCTCTTTGCCAAGGCAATGAACTCGGCGCCGTTGTTGGCGGGACTGCTGGGGTTGACCACAAGCAACTCCACATTGTTCACAACCAACGACACAGGCGCCAAATCTTTCAAGGGGTTGTAGCTCAAATTATCGTAGAGGCCTGGATTGATGGCCACAGCGCCCGCACTTGTGAACCAAAGCGTCTTGGCATCGGCTGCATTGGCAGAAATGTACTCTGCCGCTACGGCACCATTGCCGCCTGGTTTATTTTCAACAACAATTTGAGCGTTCAACTCCCGTCCCAGGGGCTCGGCAAGTGTTCTTGCCACAAAATCAACAGGGCCGCCTGGAGGAAACGCAACGATCATTTTGACAACTTGGGTCTGCGACCAAGACACTTGCGTCAAAAGCAATGTGCAACAAATGGCTAATTTTTTAAACGTGGGTGTTGAATGAAATTTCATATCGTCCTTTTAATGTTTTATTTCAAAATCTACTTGTTGTGTGCTCGGCCATTCAATGGTGCTCCATCAATTTACCAAAACCGGCCTTTTTGTCTTGGATGTCACACGCTCTAAGGGCATGCCAATAGGTTGCGGTGTTGATTGCAATCACGGGTTTTCCTAGAAAGAGCTCGGCCGCGGCGGCGAGTCGAATCATTGATAAATTGGTACCGACTTGGACGATGGCGTCAACATCGTCTCCATCCAACTCAAGAATTGCTTTCCTGCACATCTCATCGGTGGTATGCGCAATCAACACAGGCCCAGGTCTTTTCAGACAAAGGTCTCTCACCACGGTGAAACCACAGTCTTGATAAAAGCGCCTGACTTGTTCATTGGCGACATCAAAGTAAGGGGACAAGAAGGCGATTCGCTTGGCTTTGTAGACGTTCAAGGCCGCCTCGGTCGAGAAGGAGCCACATGACACCCCGACACCAGCTTTGTCCTGCATTTTGTCAAGGTACTCTTGTGCACCTTTTCGACCATTCCAAAATGTTGCAGCCGACATTCCCATCACCAAATAACTCATCTCACAACTCTTGAGCGTATCCACGGCGGCCAATGTTGCATGGTTGATGTCATCGACCAACTTTAAAAAGTCTTGATCGTTGTTCACTGGGTTGTTGGGAATGGCAATGCGGCTGTAATGATTGGTCACACCCACGGGGCGCAAATCATCAAAATCGGGTTGAACCGTGGTGTTGGTCGACGGACCCAGGGTCCCAAAACGATGGCGATATCCAAGATGATCGGTCATGGTGCATTTACTCCAAAGAATTGAGTTGAACAAGAACGTCTTCTTTGCTCAAGACGTCTGCATATTTTTGCTGCATATCAAAAAGATTGGCCTCATGGGGCTCTTGAGCACGATCGGCCACACAGTCGCTCACGACAACCGTCCTGTAATTGTGCTGCATGGCATCTACCACGCTGGCCCTGATACAACCACTGGTCGTGCATCCCACAATCACACACGTGTCCGCACCTTGGAAGGTGAGCCAATCCGACAAGCCGGTGGAAAAGAACGCCGACGCCGATTGCTTTTTAATGACCAACTCTTGCTCTCGGGGCGTCAAAGGCACCACGATTTGAGATTCAAATGCACGCTCAGTGAGTTTTTTCAAAGCGGGCACTCTGAGCGTGAACACATTGTGATTGGCGCCGTTGTCATCAAAGACCACGCGCGTATGCGCAACGGGCAAGTGCAAAGACCTGAATTTTTCTAGCAGCTCGACCGTGTTGTTTGCCGCCGTCGCAATGGCTGGACTGCCTAAAATATCAGGATCCACAAATCCATTCACAAAATCAACCAACACCAAAGCACTTCGCCGTCCAAATCCAGAGCGCCCCCCGAACCCTTGCTTGGCGTAAACTCGTCGGGTCTCGCTCATGGTTGCACTTTTGCGTGTGCTTGATCAAACTCAGCCACCCAGTCGAAGCCCATTTTTTGCGACATTTTGCTAAAAGGATAAAGCGGCGTTTGGAGCTGATTCGTTGAGCCATCCTTTTTAAGCGTTTCATAAACGCTCTCAAACGCCTGGGCCGCCGCCAGGAAAGCCGTTGCGGGGAAGATCGCCAACCCATAGCCAATCGATGTTAAATCTTGAGCACTCAAAATCGGTGTTCGCCCCCCCTCCACCATGTTGGCGACAAGCGGCAAATCAAAGGCTTGTCCAATGGTTCTCATTTCCTCTTCGCTCTCAGGGCTTTCAATGAACAACAAATCCGCGCCCGCTTTGGCATACTGTTCCATTCGCCTGAGCGCCTCATCCAGGCCCAAGGTGGTTCTGGCGTCTGTTCGCGCGATGATCATGAAATTGGGATCCGACCGGGTTTCAACGGCCACCTTGATCTTCTCAACCATGTCTTGCGTTGGGATAACGCGTCGACCCATCATGTGTCCGCATTTTTTGGGAAACTCTTGGTCTTCCAATTGAATCGCACAAGCACCTGCGCTTTCATACCCACGAACGGTGTGCATGACATTGAGCAACCCCCCATAGCCCGTATCGCCGTCGCAAATCATGGGCGTTTGCGTAATTTGTGCGAATTGATTGACCCGGTTGACCATGTCGGTGTAACTGGCCAAGCCCGCATCGGGCAGTCCCATGTACGAGGCGACTGTCCCGTAGCCCGTCATGTACAGGGCATCGAAATTCATTTCGTCAGCGATTTTTGCCGAAATCATTTCAAAAACCCCAGGGGCCACGGTCAGGTGTCCACGGCGAATTTTTTTTCTAAGGATGGCACGTCGTTGGGCGCCAGTGAGTTGGGATAAACCAAGTTTAATCATAGGATGGATTCCGCGCGCTCGAGTGCATCGAGCATGGATGTTTTACGTAAATACTGTTTTGCACTTTGTGGATTATCAGCGATGGCCCTTAATTCTTGCTGACTCTTGAGTCTGGCTGCAGGGTCTCTTTCTTCCAGCATTTTTTTGTTTCTTGCCGTATTGGAATTGATGTATTCAATGGCAATGGTTCGTCTTTGTCTTTCATACCGGTCCAAAATGGACGCATCTTTGTGGTGATTGACCACGTCAATTAACTTTTCACAAAGGTTCATGGCGTCGTGCACGCCACCATTCATGCCCATGCCACCCAAGGGATTGTTGATGTGCGCAGCGTCCCCGGCCAAAAACACCCTTTGATTCCTAAATGTCTTGGCCACGCGTTGATGTATTTTGTAAAGCGTTCTGTGGTCGGCTGAGTAGGCCTGAGGCTGGGGCAGTAAATGCTGCAGTCTTGACTGCACACTCTCATCGCTCATGACCGACTCATCGGATTCATCCACTTTCGTGGGAAAGAGCACTCGCCAAAGTGAGGGAACTTTTAACAAGACGCACCACTCAACCGGATCGGAGCAGTAATTGACGTAAGACAATTTTGGCAGGTGGTTTTCAAATGGAAATGTGGTTGAGATGACCAAAAACCGCTCTGGGTAGGTGAACCCTTCAAACTCAATACCTAGGCTCGTGCGCACAGAGCTCCATGCGCCATCAGCGCCAATTAAATAGGCGCCAGAGAAGACTTGAATTTCATCAGACACCTTCACTTTGGCTTGCACCTGAGTGCCGTCTTGGCTCACCGATTCGAGTTTTGCATTGAATAGAATTTGAACATCTGGATTTTTATCCAATTGTTTTTTGATCAATTGGGTCAACTTCCACTGCTCGCATTGAAGCCTAAAAGGAAATTGCGTCTCGCCCTTTAAGAGCTCCATGTCAAATTCAGCGACAACGCCCTCTTGCCGATCGCGCTGCTGCGTGTAGCGAGCAATCAAGCCCTGGGAGATCAAATCATCTGTCAAACCAAAGCTTGCCATCATGTCCAAGGTGGGCGGATGAAAGGTTGAAGCACGAAGGTCCATGTTCAATTCTGGTGCACTTTCAAAGACCGTCACCTTAAATCCAGCCAAAGACAACTTTAAAGCACTGACCAGCCCAACGGGACCGGCACCAGAAATCAAAATATGCGTTTTCATGGTTTTCATTTCATTTTTGAAGACAGGCATCAAGATACCACAAAAAAATTAGGCCTTTAAAAGTCACCGAGAACATTTCCCATAGAATGTTTACATCAATCGTGCGTCCATTCACTTAATCTATATCAATCACTTTTGATTCAATAGGATCTTCAATGAAAATTTTTAGCCTACTGCGCTGCCTCACACTAGGTCTTTTGCTGTCTTTGAGTCTATCGGGCTTGAATGCGCAAACCTATCCAAGCCAGTCGCTTAAACTCGTGATGCCTTTTGCCCCCGGCACAGCGGCTGAAAACGCCTTGCGCCTGTTTGCCGACAAACTTGCCGCCGCTTTGAAGCAATCCGTGGTGATCGAAAACAAACCCGGTGCGGGCTCGACGCTTGGAACCGATTTGGTGGCCAAAGCACCAGCCGATGGCTACACCTTGCTAGCCACCTTCAACTCCTCGATTGCACCGGGTCCGTTGATGTACAACAAAATTGGCTACGATCCCGTCAAAGACTTTCATCACTTGGCTTTGCTTGGTGTGTACCCCCAATACATCATTGTTCGCACAGACCACCCAGCAAAAACCATTCAAGAGTTTTTGGCCATGGCCAAGGACAAACCGGGCACCATCAATTACGCGTCTGCTGGTGTAGGGACCTCTGGCTATTTGGTTGCGGAACTGCTCAAGCAAAACTTGAATCTGCAAATGACGCACATTCCCTACAAAGGGCCTGCTCCTGCGCTCACCGATTTGCTGGGGGGTCGATTGGACATGGTGCTCACCGCAAGCGCTTCAGAATTGGTGAAAGCGGGCAAAGTCCGCATTCTGGCTGTGACGTCGGAGAAAAGGGTGCCTTATTTCTCGGACATTCCCACCTTGGAAGAAGTCGCCCCGGGTGTGAAAGCCGTCTCCTGGATTGGCATCTCGGTGGCCGCCAATACACCCAGACCCATCACCACACGGCTTGAGAAGGAAATCACCTCTATTTTGTCAACGCCTGAAATGTTCACCAAATTGTCCGACCCCGCCATTGGCCTCACGCCCATGGCCCTTGGGAGCGAGAAGTTCTCTGAGTTCATCAACAAAGAAATCCATTTCTGGACCCCAGTGATCAAGGCAGGCAATATCAAAATCGATTGAGCCCTTGCTGTTTGAATCCTTGAAAAGCGTCGAGCTCACACTCGACGCTTTTTTCTTTCTGGGGTCAACCCCAGCGTCTTGACCCCACTGCGCAACGGCAATATGGGTTAAAATTCAAAATCCGTTTCAGACTAGAAACGCTGTCTCACTATAGAAACGCAAAAAAGGGTTCATCATGCATCTACAAGGCATTGAGAAAGTGACATTGACTGCTCTGGACTTGGAAAATGCGCGCAAGTTTTACACCGATTGGGGACTGAGCGAAAAAGCAAGCGACAAGTCGTCCGTGTTGTTTGAGTCTTTAAATGGTTGCCAAATCAGTGTGCATTCAAGCCAAGACACCCAATTGCCTGCAGGCATCGAAAAAGACCCGACACTCAGAGAAATCACTTGGTGTGTGAAAGACCAAGCTGCCTTAGAGCACTTTGCCACCCAGCTCGCAAGCTTGCCCAGTTTTCACAGGCACGGCAATGTGCTCAAATGCACCGACCCCAGTGGCTTGAGCTTGGCCATTGTCATCGGCCAGAAGAAGGAACTCCACCTTAAAAGTGCAGTGACCAACAACTGGGACAACCGACTGCGTGTGAACCAACCCAGCCCCATCTACGACAGAGCAACGCCAGTTGAGGTCGGACACATTGTTCTTTTTGTGGCCGACTTGGCCAAGTGTTCAGCCTTTTATCAAGAGCACTTGGGCTTCACGATCTCTGACACCTACCCCAACAGAGGCCATTTTTTGAGATGCACGCCCCACGGTGGACACCACGATTTGTTCTTGCTCGAGTTGCCAGAAAAACGCGTGGGTTTGAACCACATTGCGTTCACCGTTAGAGATTTGCACGAAGTTTTTGGTGGCGGCCTGCACATGTCGCGCTGCGGATGGAAAACCGAACTCGGCCCAGGTAAGCACCCCGTGTCGTCTGCTATTTTTTGGTACTTTCATGCCCCAACGGGCGCGCTCGTGGAGTATTATGCAGACGAGGATGAGTTGACCCCCGCCTGGGTTCCAAGAGAAATCACGCCTGGACCCACCATGTTTGCGGAGTGGGCCATCAAGGGCGGCATTGATGGCAACACCCGCAGACAAATTGAGGCCCAAGCCCCAAGCGGTCAATTCATGACAGACACCCCAAAAAAATAAACCCTTTTTGAGTGCATCCACTTTTTACAAAGAACCTCTCAATGAACACCTCCAATACCCTTTATCACGTCGCGCTTCAAACACGGGACCACGAACCCACGAGCTATGAGAACTTGCTGGGCGACTCCATTGAACGGGCCTTTGCTCAGGGCTTTCACGATCTTGAAAGTTTGACCCAGTACCTCAACACGGCCGGCCCCTCATGCGCGGATGGACAAGCCTGGACGGCTGAATCTTTTCAACTCGAAATGGCCAAACTGGGTCGATGAATCACTGGAGCCACCAACATGAACCACAACACTGCCCATCACCTTTTGCAACAAGTCAACCCAGACCCCACTGAGAGCGTTTTGGCCCGCGGTTTGGAGAACTATTGGTATGCCATTTGTCCTTCGACCTTTGTCAAAGAGTCGCCCATTTCTTTGAGGCGCCTAGGCTACAAGTTGGTGCTCTGGCGGGACTCGAGCGGCAAGGTCAAAGCCCTTGAAGACCACTGCCCACATCGAGGTGCCCCTCTGTCCATGGGGGTGAACTTGGGGGATCGTTTGGCGTGCGCTTACCACGGCATCGAAATCAGAGATGACGGCGTGGTCACCAAAGTACCTGGCAGTCCAGGATGCAAACTAGAGGGCTCCAAGGCCACCCGCAGCTTTCCCGTGCAAGAGCACAATGGCGTGATTTTCGCCTTCAATGCCACCGAGCCCAATTTGCAGACGCCGCCCGCCTTGAACCTTCCACCGGAGTTGACCTCTGACGAGTGGTCCTCCTTTCTTTGCTACACGGAATGGGGCTGCGACTACCGCTATGTGATGGACAATGTGATGGACCCCATGCACGGCGCCTACCTGCACAAACAATCGCACACCATGGCCGATGGAGACATCACGGCCGAGTTCCAAATCCGAGACACAGAGACGGGCTTTTCTTTCGAAAAAAAGGGTCAACGCAACGTGAATTTTGATTGGACGGAATGGATTGACACGGGCATTCACTTGATGCGACTGGAAATCCCCTACCCCAAAACGGGCGGTCCCGGTGGCAGCTTCACCATCATTGGCGCCTATGTGCCCATCTCTAGGCAAGCCAGCGGTATCTTCTTTTGGCGCTGCAGGAAAGTCTCTGGATGGCAAAGAGACACATGGCGATTCCTTTATAAAAATCGCCTTGAAGCACGTCACTGGCACGTGCTCGAGCAAGATCGCGTGGCCATGGAACAATTTGAACCCGATGCCAACTTGAGAGAGCATTTGTATCAGCACGACATGGGTATTGTTAGAATGAGGCGCATCATGAAAAATTTGGCCAACGAACAGTTGGACAAATTAAGCGCTTAAGCCCCATGGGCTTTCTTCTCTAACCCCTTGTTTTTCTGCCGTTCAACCATGCTTGTTTTGGTCAAAACCATTCGATTCGAAACCGATGACGTCATCAGCATCGAACTCACCGCCCTAGGGGCCTCTCCTCTCCCCCCCTTTGGTGCAGGGGACCACATCGACTTGAAGCTGCCCAATGGTCTGACCAAGAGCTACTCTTTGATGAACAACCCAGCCGAGTCGGGTCGTTATGTCTTGGGGGTTTTAAAAGACCCCCTGTCACGCGGCGGCTCAAAATGGCTGCACGAACAGTTGCGAGTGGGCATGCACCTCGAGATCTCTGCGCCGAGCAACAATTTTCATCTGCACGAAAACTTTAAACACACGGTGCTCATTGCCGGGGGCATTGGCGTGACCCCCATCATTGCCATGGCCCATCGACTCCAGGCCTTGAAGGCCTCGTTTGAGATCATTTACGCAGCAAAATCCAAGCACACGGGTCCCTTCCAAGACGAGGTCTCACGCTTTGGCGTGCCCGTTCATTGGCATTTTGACGATGAGGTCGCAGGACCGCCAGATTTGCACCCCTTGATCAAAGAGAGGGTTCAGCAAGCGGCATGCAAGCTCGATGAATGCCAACTCTACGCCTGTGGACCTGAGCCGATGCTCAATGCGTTTTTAAACGCGTGCAAAGATTTGTCGCTTCAACATGCCAACATCGAACGCTTCAAGGCCATTGAGGTCGTTGCCAGCGCCCAGGCCAAGCGTGCTTACACCGTGGTCCTTAAAAAATCCAACAAAACGATTGAAGTCTCACCCGACATATCTCTCTTGCAAGCTCTGCGCCACCATGACATTGAGGTCGACACGAGCTGCGAGGAAGGCGTTTGCGGCGCATGCGAGACACGCGTTCTAAGCGGTGAACCTGAGCACTTGGACTGCGTCTTGAGCGATCAAGAGCGCTTGAAAAACAACGTCATGATGATTTGTGTCTCCGGCTGCAAGAGCGAGCGTTTAGAGCTCGACCTCTGAGCCTCCAGGGCGCCCTCAGCTGCCCAAAAAAGAGCCGCCATCGAGCAAAATATTTTGCCCGTTGATGTAACCCGAGTGAATACCGCAAAGAAAGGCGCACGCTTGGCCCAACTCGTGGGGTGAGCCAAATCGCTTGGCCGGATGTTTGTCCAGCCTGTCCTTGATCACTTGTTCAAAGGACAAGCCTTGCATGTTGGCCTGGTGTGTGAAGTTCGATCGAAGTCGTTCGGTCTCAAACGTGCCAGGCAACAAATTATTGATCGTGACACCCTGGGCCACACTTTGCCTGGCCAAGCCCGCCACAAACCCAGTCAAACCGGCCCGGGCTCCGTTGGACAATCCCAGGGCCGACAAGGGTGACTTGACAGCGCTTGAAGTGATGTTGATGATGCGACCGTAACCTTTGGCCATCATGGGATCGATGTAGGATTTGATCAACTCGATGGGACTGAGCATATTGGCATCAAGGGCGTCCAACCAATCTTGTCTTTGCCACTGCCTGAAGTCACCCGCTTTCGGCCCCCCCGCATTGGTCACCAAGATGTCAAACTCGGGGTGATTGCGTTTGATCTGCGCACGCCCTGCCTGGCTGGTCACATCCGCGCATTCAATGTGCACGCCAAAGGCTTTCGAATGGTGTTTTTGCGCCCACATCTGCTGCTGCTCGGTGAGCGTTTGCTGAGCTTGCTCCAAAGCGGACAAGGTGCGTGCTGCGATCACCACTTCAACACCCTCATTGACCAAGGACTGCGCACAGGCAAATCCCAAGCCCTGAGAGGCACCACAGACCAGTGCCTTTTTACCTTGCAAACCCAAATCCATTATTCTGCCTCGATGTGTTTGGCGCGAATGATCTTGGCCCATGTTGCTGTCTCTTGAGCAATGTAGGCGGCGAACTCGTCGGGCTTTTGCAGCACCTCGCTCAAGCCTTGAGCTTTGAGTTGCTCTTTGATTTGGGGCTGCGTAAAAATGAATTGTGTGTCTTTTGCCAACTGTTGCGTGATCTCAGCTGGCGTCCCAGCTGAGGCCAACAAACCGTACCAAGAGGTCACAACCACGCCCCTGACCCCTTGCTCTTGCAAACTCAGCAGATCTGGCGCCACAGCCGATCGAACGCTGTCGGTGATCCCAATCGCCACCAACTTACCGCTTCTGATATGGGGCAAGGCTGCGGGCAAATTGCTGAACATCAAAGGCACGCTCCCACCCAGAACATCGTTCAAGGCGGGCGCAGTCCCCTTGTAGGGCACATGCAGCAAGTCCACCCCCGCTTGTTGCTTAAAGAGCTCGCCAGCCAAATGCAATCCACTGCCAATCCCAGGAGACGCATAGGACAAGGTATTGGGCTTGGCTTTGGCCAAGTCGATCAACTCTTTGGCATTTTTAACCTGCAGCTGTGCATTGGCCACCAGCACATTGGGCGCCTTGGCAATCATGGTGATGGGGACAAAGTCACGCTCAATTTGAAATGGAAAATTCTTCATCAAGGCCGGATTGATGGTCAAATTACCAGCAGGAATCACCAGCAAGGTGTGGCCATCGGGTTTGGCTCTTTTGACTTTATCCATGCCAAGATTGCCCTGTGCGCCTGGCAAGTTTTCGACCACGACCGTTTGCGAATAAACCTTCTGCAGCCCATCGGCCAACACCCTGGAGAGCACATCGACTGGACCGCCCGCAGGAAAAGGCGCCACGATGGTGAACCGCTCAGCGGCCAAGCCCTTCTCCACGGCTGTGCTCAAGGGGCTGCTGTTTTGGGCACTGGCTTGAAGAACAAGGCCGCTCAAAAGAACAAGCCCGCCTAAACACCGAAAGAGTTTCATCATGTTTTGCTTCCTTCTACACTGATCAGCATGGGTTTCAATTCAATCCAAAGAAACACAAGGGTGCTCAACACTAGCCTCCCGTGTCCCTCAAAAGCTCAAATGCAAACGTTGGCGACTTGGTTGTTCAAAAACCGAAGTGCGCTCAAGACCGTCAAGGCCGAGGTCTTGGGATTTTTGGCCAAGGGCTTGCCTTTCATTGTGATGTGCATCTCACCAAAATCACCTTCGGCAAAAATTTCATGAACATTCTGAGT
Source organism: uncultured Burkholderiales bacterium (assembly GCA_903861115.1). Lineage (GTDB taxonomy): Bacteria > Pseudomonadota > Gammaproteobacteria > Burkholderiales > Burkholderiaceae_C > Limnohabitans. Next base: position 12,264 of record CAIOTD010000162.1, on the reverse strand, counting down.
GACATTCGGATCTGCCATCAAGCACACCTGCGTTTGATCAAGCCCCAAACCAGCCAATGAGATGGTGGCGGCAACGTTTGCATTTTTGGGGTACAACTTGGCGGCTTGCCGAGCCGTGTCTTGCAAAATCACCGTGGCCGTGGTCAAGGTGTTGAGGCAGACCTGCTCCTCGGCGACGGTGCCCTGCCAACCCAAGGGAGGTTTTCTAGAGGTGTAGCGCACCGTGTGAAGACCTGCCAATTTGGCCGCGGCCAAAGCATCCATGCCGCCAACGGCGCCACTCAGCAGATGCAACTGTGTCGAGCCCACCGATGCAGCCTCTTGCAAGTCTTCGATCAAGCCTTGCTCCGAGAGTGCCCCAATCGACAAAATGGCACACACTTGACCTCTTTTCAAGGCGGGCATGATGTGCTCTTTCAATGCCCCATGGGCAGCACACTCCAAGACCAATGTGGCCTCACGGGGCACTGCTGCACACACCTCAATCGGGTGTGCGGTCAAGGTGTTGACCAAGGCTTGTACATCGCGCACGCGCTCAGGCCTCACGACCACATGCGACACACGAATGTCTTGGCGAGCACCCAGGCCCTCCAAAATGGCTTGTCCAATGGCACCAAACCCCACCAGGATGAACGTCTTTTGAGACATGGCTGTCACCTCAATCTTTCTTAAGAATAGGACCGGCAAACTTGGTCTTGAAAGGGCCCCATGCCTGCATGTCCACCTCAACCACCACAGGTGCTTGGATCTCTTGGGTGGTGATCACCGCTTTCTCAAGCACTGCGAGCACATCTTTGGGGTGCTGCAAATGAAAGAACCCCAGGCCCAGACTTTGGCAAAGCGTTTCAAAGTGGGGGTTGTGCAAATCCACGTAGCAGTGACGCGCACCATAGATGTCGTCTTGAATGTTGCGAATGACACCATAGCTTTTGTCGTTCATCAACAAAATCACCATCTGCGCACGCTCTTGCGCTGCACAGGCCAATTCACCCATGTTCAAAACCAATCCACCGTCCCCACTCAAGAGCATCGTTGTTCGTTGCAAATTCAACGCTTGGTTGGCCACACTCACACCAATGGCCATGGGCAAGCCTTGTCCAATGCCACCACCAAGGGCGTGGATGCCCGCTCTAGGATGGTTCAGGGCTGGAGAGCGGTTGCCCCACATGGTATTGGAGAGGGTGATGTCTCGCACCCACCAAAGGTCATTTTTGGCCAACGCGCCAACCGCTTGTTGAAGCACGCTGTAGGGCCCAAGGGCGTCCTCTACTTGCGCTTGCGCCTGCACCTTTGCATGGGTCAGATCGTCAATCAGTGAAGGATCGATGTGCATGGCCGCACTGTGCTCCAATCGATCGGCCAAGGCATTCAAGCAAAGGGCCGCATCCCCAAGGACGAAGAAGTCGCTCGTGTAGCCTTTGTTTTGTGCGAGGGCATCCACATCGATGCGGTAAAGCTGAGCGGGCAATTTGAGCTGGTACTTCAAGGTCTCGTTGCTTCTGAGCCTTGAGCCCACCACCAACATGGCGTCACACGTTTGATAAAACGACTCCACGGGCTTTTGTAAATTGTAGGACCCCAAGGTACTGGGGTGACCCTCATCGATGATCCCCCTGCCCTGCACAGAAGTGACCACACCAAAGCCCAACTTCACAAACCGATGGACCGCTTCTTGGGCGTGCCTTGCACCGCCACCCAGCCACAGCAAGGGGCGCTTGGCGCCTTTGAGCCGTTCAAAGAGTTGGTCCAATTTAGAGGGATCGGCTGACATGGGCTCAATGCGTGGGGGCAAGAGATCGTCGGGCAAGGGCAGGAGGGAGGCTTGAACATCGATGGGGATTTCAATGCTCACCGGCCCTCTAGGTGCGGTCATGGCCAAGCGATACGCCTCTTGGATCACCGACAAAGCGCTTTGAGCGTCTCGGATGCGAAAAGCCCCCTTGCCCACGGCTTTCAACATGGCCAATTGAGCGGGTGCTTCATGGATGTAGCCCAGGTCTCGGTCCACGAATTCGGACTCGATTTGCCCCGTTAAATGCAGCAAGGGTGTGCCCGCGGTGTAGGCCTCAATGAGTGCGCCCGCGGCATTACCGGCACCCGTTCCCGTGCTGGTCACAAAGACCCCCAGTCCACCACTGGCTCGGGCATAAGCGTCGGCCATGTTGCACGCACCGGCCTCTCCACGCGAGGACACGAAACGCAATTTTTGACGCCTGTGAAAGGCATCCAAAATGGGCATGTTGTGAATCGAGATCACCCCAAAAGCTGCGGCCACCTGGGCCCCCTCTAAAAAGCGGGCCAGCAGCTCTCCAACGGTGATGTGTGTCGGGTTTGAATTCATGTCTACTCTTTGTCTTGTCAATGCACTCGGCTCATGCGAGTGGTGAGTTCTTGGGCACACGACTGCACCAAAGCGATCAACTTCTTGGCCTCCGGCTCAGGCAACTTGGGGCTGGGAATGGTGATGCTCAAAGCGGCAATGACGTGATGATCGTCATCCAGCACAGGGGCGGCAAGGGTTGAGATGCCACTCTCAAAGCCGCCCTGGCTCAGGCTGTAACCTTGGGCCCTTTCTTGCGCAATCAGGCGGTGGAGCTCTTGGGTGTTTTTGGGCGTCTTGACGGTAAAGCTCTCGAGTTCACTTTCAGGGTAAAGCTGCTTTAAGGCCTCTAGACTCAAGTCCCCCAAGAGCATGCGACCGAGCACCGTTGCATGCGCGGGCAAGCGTGCGCCAACTTGGATGGAGTGAAAGGACGCGTTCACACCGGGTGCTTTGTGAACAAAGACAACCTCTCGACCATCTCGAACGACCAAATGGGCGGCAAAACCGCTCTCGTCTCTGAGGCGTTGCACCACGCTTCGCCCATGCTCGGTCAATTCAAGAGAGGCCAAATACTCAAAGCCCAGCCTCAAGATCCCCAGGCTCAGTTTGTAGCCCACGGAGTCCCCAACGCGCTCGACAAAGCCCTCGTGCTCGAGCGTTTGCAGCATTCGAAAGACCGATGCCCTTGGGAGCTGAAGGCGCCTTGAGAGCTCAGCGCCGCTCAGGACTTTGTTTTGGGCATTGAATTGTTTAAGCAGCTGAAGGCCTCTGAGCAAGGCGGGAACGATGTAACGCTCCTCAACGGCACTGTGCGCAAGCACAGGCGCTTGGCTCGCGTTGGGGGCAAGCCCTTTGGCAGCTTTCATGGATGTGCATCCAGACCGATGAGGGCGCTCACCGCATCGGCGCCCTCAAGGGCACAGGCATGCCCCATGGGTCCCAAGTCGATCAAAGGCAGACCCAAGGATTGGGCCACAAGGGTGCAATCCTCTGGCGACGTGATCACATCCAAATGTCCACTGGCCACCGTCACAGGGCAAGTGGGCTTGGGGTGGGTGAGCTCCCAACACAAATCCGCATTGGCCAACATGTGCGCGGCTTGTGTGTACCCTTTGGGGTCCACTTGCGCCATGATTTCTTGAACTTTCAAACGCAGCGCCTCTGGCGCTTGGGCCGAGAGCATGGCGTGCGCGCGAAGTTTGGCCATGCCCAAGGGACCGTGTTCGATCAAATTGGCCAATCGATCGTTGAGCTTTTTCTCGCGCAGATCTTTGCTGGATGCGCCGTAGCCCCTTGCGGGAGAGAGCAAGATCAATTGCTTGACGCGTGAGGCATTCATTCGCGTGGCCGCCGCCGCCATCAAACAACCCAAGGAATGCCCGACCAAGGTCACAGGAGTTTTAACACCCAAAAAATCCAACCATTGCCAAACGCGCTCGGCATAGTCCTCTGCCTTGGGCTCAGGCGAGACAAGCTTGGTGCTGGATCCATAACCGGGTGCATTCCAAGCAACAACTTGGTGGCGAGAGGAGGCTTTGACACGCTCGAGTTGATGGGCCCAACTCATCATGCCTGAGCCAATGCCGTGCAAGAGCACGTGAGTGACCTCTGACGATTTGCCTGAACTCACGAACTGAATGCTCTGGCCCTCGGAGTGAATGATTCTTGGATTCATTGCAAGCACTTGTCCTTATCGTTTGATTTTTGCCAATGGAGAATCTGGCGGATAGGTCGGCGTGATGGGCCTGGGTGAACCCAGCATGACGCACATCAAAGCGTCTTCGTCTCCGGTGTTGTGTTCCTCGCGGTAGACACCAGGCGGCACAGAAATCAAGTCACGCTCACCAAGAACGGCCTCAAAGCGCTCGCCATCTTTTTCGCAAATGACTTTCATTTGGCCGCGCATCACAAAGAAGATCTCCTCCACATCGTAATGAATGTGGGAGGGACCAATGTTGCCCGCGGGGATGAGCATGGTTGAGAAGGTAAAGTGTCCTGAGGGCACCGCATTTTGATCCTTCAAAACGCCCGTGCCGCCTGTGCCCACGTAGCGCATTTGTGCGCGTCTGTATTTGGGGTCAAAGTCGGCCTGAAACTTCAACGCATCCCAGTCGTATTGTCTGCTCGTGCGAGTTGCGATTCGGCTTTTCATCCAATCGGCAAACGACTGATCTGCTTGTCGCAGCATGGCGCGCTGAATGCTGGACTCCGCGGGGATGTTTGCATCCATCAGTCCAACCTCATTGAACACGGGCGCATTGGCGGCCACTTGATTGGTATCGATTTGAGATGTTGACATGGTCAGATCCTTTCGTTCATTTCACCCAAAAAACAATATTAAAAATAAAACTCAATCTTTTCAATGCATCACAAAGCCACCATTCACGGCCAAGACTTGACCGGTGATGTAGGCGCTGCTTGCACTGAGCAGGAACAAGACCGCCGCATTGATATCGCAGGGCATTTGTGCAGATTTGATTGCACGTCCTTGCTGATAAAAATCATGCCTGTCTTGGGGCACATATTCGGTGGCCTTGACCAGGGTCAAACCAGGCGCAATGGCGTTGACCGTCACCAAATGCTCGCCAAGTTCTCTGGCCAAAGATTTGGTCATGGAGATCACCGCCCCCTTGCTGGCCACATAAGCCAACAATTTAGGCGCCCCCCACAGCGCCGTGTCACTGGCGACATTGACCACTCGGCCCGTTTTGGAGGCGATCAAAAAGGGGCGTGCCGCCACCGTGGTGAGCCAAGTGCCGCGCACATTGACTTGCATCACACGGTCCCAGGTCTCAACACTCAACTGATCGTGCGTGACGCCGCCAGAGTTGGTGATGGCCGCGTTATTGACCAAGCCGTCCAACCCGCCCAAAAGCCTTGCGCCCTCTTGAACGCCTTTCTCAATGCTTAAAGGGTCTTGGTTGTCCATCTCAACAAAGTGGGCCAAGGGGCCAAGGGTTTTGGCCAAGGCCCGCCCCTCTTCAACCAAAACATCGGTGATCACAACGCTTGCGCCGCAATCGATCAAGGCTTTGGCAAAACTTTCCCCTAGACCTCTCGCCCCGCCTGTGACCAACACTTTGCGACCCGTGAGATTGAACTCTTTGGAGAGGGCCTGATGCGTGCTCATGAAAAGGCCCTCTCAGAACTCGGCAAGTAATGAAGCACTTCCTTTTCTGCCCAGACCACGGCGTAATAAGCCACGACACCAATGACGGTCAAGGCACCAATCACCACAAAAACGGCCGCCGTGTTGCCCTGCCCCTCAAAGTAGACCAACAAATAACCCAGGCCCATGTTGCCCCCGACCAGTTCGCCCACGACCACACCAATCACGGCCAAGGTGCTGGCTATTCTCAGGCCAGAAAACAAAGCGGGCAAGGTGCTTGGAAACTGCACGTTTCTAAAGAGCTGTAGAGGCGTGCCAGAAAAGGACCTGGCCAAATTCATCAAATCTTGGTCCATGGTTCTCATGGAGGACAAGACGTTGATCAGCACAGGAAAGAAGACAATCAACACCGCCACCAAAATTTTGGGGTACATGGTGTAGCCCAACCACATCACAAAAAGGGGTGCAAACGCCACCTTGGGGGCAATTTGCAAGGCCAACAAATAAGGCGAAAAGACCGCCTCGAGTCGAGGCGAGCTGCCCAACACATAGCCCATCAAAGCCCCTAAAAGGGAACCCAAGACAAAGCCCACCAAGACCTCAAAGCCCGTGATGGCGCTGTGCCACAAGAGTCGCTCCGTGCTCCAAATGCGGGTCATCTCGAGGTAAACCTTGGACAGGCTTGGCAACACAAACTCTGGAATGCCCAAGGCTTTGGGGCCGTATTCCCAAATGAGCATGCAAAACACAAGGAGCAAAAAGCTCCAAATCGCAGTGGCATACTGTTTTAAAAAGATCATAGACGTCTCAAAAGGGGATCGGTTTCAACGGCCCTGCTTGCAACAAGCCGCAAAGGGATCATTTACCAACGAATTGATTCGTGTACAGGTCCTTCAAAGGGACCTCTTTTTGAACAATGGCGTTGGTGACATAAAATTTTTGCAAATCTGACAAGCGCGCTTCATCCATCATGCCTGGGACTTTTTGTGCTGCATACACATACTTGTTGTACAACTCAAAGGTCTTTTGAATTTGAGCCTCTCGGCCTTTGTAGCTGGGCACTTGGGTGACATAGATGGCTGTAGCGGCCTTGGGGTCGAGCATGATGTCTTTCATCCCTTTTAAGGTGGCAGAGACCAGCTTTTGAATCAATTGAGGATTTTTTTCAATGGTTTCATCAGACGCCAAGATGGCCTGCGCCATGCTTTTGAAGTACACATCGCTGGGGAGAATATCAACTTGTGCGCCCGCCTCCATGGCACTCACCGTCCAGTCAGGCACGCCCGCCATGGCCGTGGCTTTTTTATCGGTGAATTGCTGCCAAACACCGGTAGGGCCAGCCGCTTGAATGTTGACGTCATTTTTGGTGAGGCCCACTTTGCTCAACATGCCCAAGAGCGCGTAATACGTGGTATCGGTGTAAGCGAGCACCGTGACGGTTTTGCCTTTGAGCTCACGAGGACTCTCAATTTTTTCATCTTTGTGACTGACCAACTGCGTCAAAGAGCCCGATCCCAGCACGGCAACGGCTTTGACTGGAATGCCTTGCGCTCGTGCAATGATGGGCGTGTCACCAATGGCACCCCCAATGACAGCATTGCCAGCACCCACTTGTTTGGCCACATCCACCCCGCCTCGTCCGGCGACGAAATTGACCTTCAAGCCTTCTTTTTCATAGTACCCCTTGGCCTGAGCGATCATCCACGGACCAAAAGCGGGCAAATTTGCAGGTGCGGGCAAGAGGTAGGTGATGTCCTTCAAATTCGATTGCGATTGCGCTTGAGCGCCGCAGAAAAAGGACAAGACCAAAGCACAGGCCAACACAACTCGGCCTGAACGCATTGAAGGTAGACATCTATTCATCATGAAGCACTCCCAAAAAGTATTGACCAACACAAAAACCGTTTTTTAAATAAGCTCAGTGCATCTCTGCATGGGCATCCAAACGCAACAAATCCATCAACTCGGAGACATGGGTGCCCAATTGGGGCAACTTCCTGCGGTGCATGGGATTGTCTCTGTCCCCCATCTCTACCTTGATTTCTTGAACGATCGTGCCAGGACGCTCACTCATCACCAAGATGCGGTCCGACATCGCAACCGCTTCGGCCAAATCGTGGGTGATGAACAAAACTGTTTTGCCTTGCTGACTCACACTTTGAGCCAAGTCTTGTTGAAGAATCATTTTCGTTTGCGCATCCAACGCAGAAAAAGGCTCATCCATCAAAAGCACCAAGGGGTCCACCGCCAAGGTTCGCGCCATGGCCGCGCGCTGTCGCATGCCACCTGAGAGTTGGTGAGGATAATTGTCACCAAAACCATTCAAGTGACATTGATTCAAGAGTTTGAGAGAGACTTCTCGCCTTTGGGCTTTGGGTACGTGCCTGAACTCAAGACCGAGCTCAATGTTCTCCAAGATGGTCCTCCACGGCATCAGCAAGTCCTTTTGAAGCATGAAGGCCACGTGGGGATTGGGACCCGTGACCGCTTCGCCATCGACCTTGACCACGCCCTTTGAAGGCTTGGACAATCCCGCGCCCATATTGAGCAGAGTGCTTTTACCGCAACCCGAGGGACCAATCAAAGACACCACTTCACCCGGCTTGATGGATAAATTTACATCCGTAACAGCCAAAACCTCGGCACTTTTGCCCTTGGCCGCAAAGCGCTTATCAACACCAATGAATTCAAGAGCGGCATGGGGAGTGGTCATCGATGTCATTCCAGAGTTGTTTTACAGGCTAAACGCTGATTCACATAAGAATCAATTATAGGAAAATAAAGCACAAATGCAATGCTTGTTTGAATATATATGCGGTCCGCTTCAAACGTCCTCGCTCATAAAGCCCGCCCAAGGGGTGAGAAAGGGACACGCCCCCTGCACCCGAGCGGCTTCAAGATCTTTGACGCAAGAATAGACGCGCTGCTCAATCACTTTGGAGCAGTTGCGTGAGCTCACTGGCCTGAGCCAAGTGTTCCATGCGCCAGATCTGAGCGCAGACCGCTTGAGACCGCGCGAGACCTAAAACAGGCGTCATCAACTGCAAGCATTTGCGCTCGAGCTCGGCGCGGTTCATCGGATTGTCAGGGGTGCCTTTGACGTCCTTGGTATAGGCTTGAATGACTTGGCCGGATAAAAATTCAATTTCCACAATGCCTTGACGTGTGGGCATGTATTTTGAGAGCTCATCGCTACCCTCCAAGCTCACCCGCTCGCGCAACTTTAAAACCTGAGGGTCCAGCATGCGCGCGCGCGCATGGGCCAACTCAAAATGCATCTCGCGCTCCAAAAGCATCAAGGCCGTCAAGTGCTGCAAACAAATCTCGGGCATCTCACGGTTGTTCACAATGCTCAAGGACTCGTGGGGAATCTTCACGCGTATGGCTTTGATTTGCTCAAGATCGGCGGTCAAGGCAGCGTGCTCATGCATCAAGGTGTCCAAGCAGTCCAAAGGCGCTTGAATGGGCGAACCCACGGTCCAGCGCTTGATGCTCGTGCGCATGATTTCAAAGCGCTCGCCCAAGGCCTCTCCCAAAGCATTGCGCAGGGGGTTGACACCGTAGGCATCGTAAAAATTGCGCTCCCCCGAGAACACATCCTCCACCCCCGTGAAGCCATTCATCACCATCACCGCAGCACTCACCCCATTGCGAGCGGGCATGCCACCAAAATCAAAGGCTTTTTCAATGTGATCTTTGTCGCGCATCCAGCACGCAACACCTGAGGCTTGTTGCGCCGCATACGACAACAAGTACCTGGCCTGCAATGCACTCACACCGGCCAAAGCGCCTGCCGCGGCGGCGGCGCCAAAGTTGGGCCCAAAAGTGTGCGAGGAATGCCCATCCACGCGAAATTGATAAGCATGCAAAGATTTGGTCAGGCGACAACACACATCGTATCCAAGCGCCATGGCTTTGAGCATCTGAGCACCGCTCTTTTGATAAAGCTCACCGGCGGCCAACACACTCGCCACAATGCCGCAACCTGGGTGGGTCAGTGACTCAGCGTGTGAGTCGTCCGTTTCATCGGCGTGGCCAAACATGCCATTGACCATCGCCACATGGATGGCCGTGCCTTTGAGCTTCGTGCCCAAGACAGTGGCTTGCGCCGCACTTGGGCCCTGCGCCAACAAAAACCCCTGCGCCCGCTCGCCGGCCAACATCTGCGAACCCGACACCATGGAGGCCACCGTGTCGAGAAAGTGAAATTTTGTTTTTTCTTCAACCACCGCGGGCAAGTCTTGTGACAGTGCGTGAGCAATGTACTCAGAAATCACCGGCATGACCGAGCCCACAACATTCAACTCAGACATGCTCGCATCCATTCTTTAAAACCATTTGTTTGTCCCTCTCGTTTGACTGAGCACATAAAAAAATCTTTGCAAGCGGTGCGTGGGGGCTTGCTGCTCGCTGAGCCGGGGGTCTGTACCGTGTGGCTCAAGCCTCTGGGGGGGCCCCAAGTGGCATGCAACTCAAAACCTACTGGCACAAGCGCCACAAATCCGACATGTCCTCTAAAGACTCCAAACGCCAAATCATGCGAGCGAGCGCCTTGGCTTTCTCTTCGCCCAAAGCATCCCTTGCATTGGAGAGAAACTTGCCCTCCAAATCTTCATCGCTCATGGGGTGATCCACGGTGCCTGTCGCGTGTTCAATGAACACGTCCCTTTGCTGCCCCTTGAATGCAATGCGCGCCTTGGCCTGATCCCGCCCCAAAGAGGAATCCACATGCACTTTGATTTTTTGCCGGACTTGCTCCACCAAGGGGTCCATGACGCGCTCGTCTGAATACTGTCTGAGGCCTGCTTGACCATCCACCAATGCAATGGCCACGCTGTGATAAATGCTGAACTTCGAATGCAAACCCGTGGTAGGTGCTTGCGTGCCTGTGATCGAGACCACCAAGGGATGGACCGTCACATCAATTTGCTCAATCTCGTCCAAGGCACATGCGCGAAGACGATGAAACTCAATCATGGCATCAATCGCTGGGTGCAAGACCACACCGCAGGCATAAGGCTTAAAGCCGTTGCGATCAATCTCCCAAAGCACCCCCAATTGCTCCACCATTTTTTCTGGCTGTGAACGTGCACTGTAGATCCGACTAAAGCCCCTCTTGCCCTCCACGATCTCTTGGCTGCTGTTGAAGCCTTTGAGTGCCAACCTGGCCGCCAACAGGCCATTGGAGGCGGCTCGACCCGCGTGAAAGGATTTGCACATCGTGCCACGGTTTTGTTGCATCCCGCTCGCCTGCGTCCCGGCAATTCCCATCGCGTGGGTCAACTGCTGCGCATCAAGACCAATGAGCTTGCCCACCGCCACACCTGCAGCAAAATGCCCAAGTGTGCCGGTCAAATGCCAGCCCCCAGCGTGGTGGTCGGGTGAGGACTGTCCAACCCTCACACCCGCCTCAAACCCACAAACATAAGCGAGCAAAAAATCCGTGGCAGAGGTTTTCTTTCTTTGAGACTCCGACATCAAGGCAGACAAGGTGGGCGAGCTTGCATGCAAAACCACGCCCCCCATGTGGGTGTCATCAAAATCCAAAATATGCCCCATCTGTCCATTGACCAAAGCGGCATCTAAAAATGTGAGGCGTTGCTTTTTACCAAGGACGATGCTTTGCGCACTCGGGCCATTCTCGAGCAAGGTGTCAAGGAGAATACCGGGCGTGGGATGCGTGGATCCGACCAAGGCACAGCCAAGCCAATCCAATAAACCACGTTTGGCCGCATGAACGGTGGTTGACGGCAAGTCCTTGAACTGGACCTCAGAAATACATTTGGCGAAATCCTCTGTGTAAGTGGCGTCCCCCACTTGCCTGATGTGCATACCCATTTAAAAAAATCCCTTACTCTGCGGTGATGTTGGCTTTGCTGATGACTTCACTCCAACGCTTGGTCTCTGCCTCAAGAAGTTCTCCCGCTTCCCTAGGGCCGCCTGCGACAGGCTCCATCTCATAGCGCTTTAGAAGTTGTTGAAGACCCGGTGATTTTAAAGTCACATCGGCAGCCTCTCTCAATCGCTTCAAAACCTCCGCAGGTGTGCGAACGGGCAAATAAACACCATACCAACCTGGCACATCGTAGTCTTTGATCCCAGACTCCGCAAAACTGGGCACCTCGGGCAAAACCAGCGAACGCGCAAGCGATGTCACGGCAATGGGTCGCATCTTTTTGGATAGGATTTGAGGCTTGAGCTCTGAGACCGATCCAAACATCATCTCCACATCGCCTGAGTACAAAGCGTTCATGGCCGGCCCCGCTCCCTTGTAAGGCACGTGAAGCACATCGACCAAGGCTTTGCTCTTAAAGAGCTCTGCGGCCAAATGGATGGCCGAACCCGCCCCTGCAGACGAGTAGTTGTACTTGCCCGGATTGTTCTTAAGAAGCGCAATCAATTCGTTTAAATTCTTTGATGGGAAATCATTTCTGAGCACCAACACATAGGCCGAGCGGCCTATGAGTGTCAAGGGCTCCAATAACTTCAAGTTGATGCCCATCTTGGGATAAAGCGCAGGCGCCGACGCGGTGGCAATGTTGCCAAGCAGCAAGGTGTATCCATCCGCTGGTGCATTGATGGCCGCCAAAATTCCTAGTGCACCACCAGAGCCCGCCTTGTTTTCAACTACCACCGTTTGTCCCAGATACTTGGTGAACTCGCTGGCAAAAAGCCTTGCGATCCCGTCCACCGTGCCAGCTGGTGCAAACGGCACAATGAGTCTCAACGGTCGCTCAGGATAGTCGGCCCATGCGGCCCCACCAACAAGCCCAAGCATCAAAGAAAAACAAACACGCAGCGTTGAAATCTTTAGCATAAAAAAATAAGGAAA
>CAIOTD010000161.1 GCA_903861115.1 uncultured Burkholderiales bacterium | reverse complement strand
GGTGGACTGTTCTATATGCCACGATTGGCCGCTCCAGCGGCCAAATGTGATTTCAAACGCTGGACCCAGTGGTGTGCAAGGGCGAACCCGCATCACGTATTCGCCCGACACAAAAAGGCGAGTTCCACCCGAGCCATTCGCCTTCAATGGTTCGGCCAAGGCCAAGCGTTGTCCTTCTGAGCCCGCCAAGCGCTCCCAGACCTCGTGGTAGACCCCATGGATGCCCGTTTCTATGACCCTCTCAGGCGTCTCAAACACCATGTAACCCTCGTCCACGGTGTCTCTCGGGGCTTGGTAGTCCACCAAGCGGTGCCAAGTGCAAACCTCGCCATCGTGGCGCTCGCTTACCCTGGTCAGTCCACTAAAGCCCTGACAGGATTGTGACTCAGAGACCGGTACACGCAAGTCTGCATGCCAGACAGACAATTGCATCCAGCGCACAAAAGTCGAGTTGTCATTGAGCTCGGGGGTGGTTAAGCGTGTACGGGCCCAAACACCGAAGTAACGCGAGGGCACAGGTCCTGAAACCTTCGCCATGGGTGCAGGCCACAAACTGTTGGATAAGTTATTCATAGGCAAGGGGAAACACTTGGAGGCGCTTGTAAAAAGCGATGTCGTGGTTGGGCCACAGTTGCGCGCCTGTGCGCGCAGCCAAGGCCTTGAGTTTTCGAATGCTGTCGATGGCCATTGCTTCGTTCTCCTGCCAAAGGCCCCCTGGTGCGATCTCGTGGTCCAAGTTTTCTTGTAAATCGGCCGCGTCGCCTGCCAACAAAACCGGAGGTCCTTTGGGCAGCTCTATCCACATGGACATGTGACCTGCCGTGTGGCCCGGTGTTGCAACCGCTTGTACCCCAGGCACCACTTCGTATTCACCACGGTGCAGTTTGAACTGCAGCGGCTGTCCTTGATCATCCACAAGGTCATCTGGAAACACACTCGGGTCGGTTTGCGCATGCGCCCATTCATCATGCTGCAAGTGGATCTCTGCACCGCATCCACAACGACGCAACTCCTTGAGTCCACCTGCATGGTCCCAATGCAAATGCCCCACAAAAATCACATCCACATCGCTCGGCATCAAACCTAGACGCGCCAAATGATGGGGGATGCGGTGTTCTTCGGTCATCAATGGCGCGCCGCACGGAAACTGCTCTGGGTTGAAATATTGCTTGCTCAACTGGGCTTGGTTGATTTTTTGGTGATCACACCCCACGTCGTACAAAATCCTTCCGTTGGCCGTTTCAAGGAGGTATGCCAAGATGGGGGCTTCAATCACTTGCCCTCGACCCACTTGGTAAGTGGAAATTGATTTGTCGTAATTCTGGATGGCGGTCAACAAGGGCCAGAGTTTGCGAACTTGTGTCATGGTGTGTGGCGAGTTGTGTTGATCAGTTGCAAGGCTTCTTGGGTATCGATCACGGCCCCAAAAATACCGCCTTCAACCTCGAGCATCTCAAGCGCGGGTTGGTGCAGGTGGGCTTGTGTTGCTGCACATGCATCTGACACGGTCAAACAGTGGTAACCCAGATCCGTGGCGGCGCGAACCGTGGTGCTGACACAGACCTCGGTGGTGACACCACAAACCATCACCGTATCGACGCCCAGCTCTCGCAGCAATTGATCGAGTCTCGTTTGATGAAAAGCACTGTAACCCGGTTTGTCGATGACCATCTCATCAGGCAAAGGCTTGACTTCATCGACCATGTCGTGCCCATGTTCACCGCGCACCAACAGTCTGCCCAGTGGACCCAAAGAGCCAATGGCAGCGCCAGCGTTTTTGCTGCGGGCCAATTTGACTGGCGGGCAGTCGCTCAGACTCGGTTCATGCCCTTCACGCGTGAAAACCACGCGCATGTTGTGATTGCGCGCAGCTTGGAGCAAAGATTGAACGGGTGCAATTGTTTGGCGCAGCCGCGCAACATCAACCCCCGCCATGGCGGCGTAGCCACGCGGGTCGAGAAAGTCGCGCTGCATGTCAATCACCAGCAGCGCTGAGCGCTGTGAATCAAATGAATGCATCTGCCACCGCAGCGGCCATGCGCGTGGCCAACTCTTTGGCCATGACGGCACCTTTTTCGGCTGTTGAGCCTTTTGCTGATGAGAGTACGCCCGACAAGGGGACCCAGTTCTTCTTGGTGGGGTAAACGTCGTAGGGCGGGAAGTCTGCAGGAGGTTCGTCGGGAATCAAATCGGTGCGGACCAAATTGGGATGGTAGTGCAGCATCATGGACGTCTCAATCACCGCCGCGTGCTCCAAGGCAAAGCCAGGAAAACCATTCGGGAACACATCCGCCAGTGTGGCTTCTGTGAGGAAATCCCAATACTCTAAGCGCATCACCTTTAACTTGCAATCTGCCCCCAAGTCGCGCAAGCCCAAGTCAATGCCTTCAATCAAAAACCATTGGTTTTCGTAATGACCGTTGACCAATACCAACTGGGTGAGTCCGTGCCTTGCAAATTCGCGCACTGCGTCTCGAACGGAGCCAATCAAGGTGGCTGCGTCTACGCTGGTGGTGCCGCAAAAATGCTGTCCCCCACCGCATTTGGGTTGAGATTTGTAGCCGTAGGACAGGGTGGGCGCGACCAAGCCATCGACCAAACGGGCGGTGTCAAAGGCCACCGCTGCTGACAAAAGCCCATCCGTGCCCAAGGGCAGGTGTGGGCCATGTTGCTCCAAAGCACCGATGGGTAAAAAAACAGTGGGATGATCGCGTTGAATGCGCGCTTCGTAGTCGATCCATGAGAGTTGGTTCATCCAAATGGGGTTCATGTGGGCTCCTGAGTTGAGGGGGGGTGGGGATCGGTGGCTTCTAGGACGGCGGCTGCGGTGATCAGTGCGCCCCCCAAACATTCAAAAAGACGCAAGTGTTCCTGGCCAAGCAAGGTGGCCGACAGCACCGCGACCAAGAGCTCAGCGATGGCGATCACACCCGAGCGTCCAGCTTCAAGGCGGGTGACACTCCACTGCCAAGTTGCGGTCACAAGACCCAACCAAAACAGCGAAAAAACCAGCAATGACAAAACGGTTGAAGCGCTCACACTGGGCCATTGCAATGGCACGAGCTCAGAGATGGACAGCAAAAACACCATCCCAAGGGACGTGATCCCACAGCCTATCAAAACCGCCACCACTTTGGAGCATAGGGGAATGGATTGGGTTTTGCGGGCCAAGATGTTGTTGCCAGCAAAACCCAAACCCGCTGAAATGGCCATCAAGTCGGCTGCGCTGGGTGCTGTAGAAAAGGCCTGGGGGCCGCCCACCACCAAAAAGGCCCCGAGCAAGGACAAAGCCACGGCTTGTGCGCGTCGAGTCGAGATCCGCTCGGACAAGAACAGGCGCCCACCCAGCACCGACCACACTGGCGCCAAGTAAAACAGCAACATGCCCCGCACCACATCGCCCATCACCATGGCACTCACAAAAGCGGTATTGCCCCAACCGCCGACCAAGGCAATCCAAAGCAGCCAAGTCCCTTGGCCTTGCCAAACTTTGTGTTGGCGCAGCAACAAAGGCAGGCCCACCAAACCAGCCGCACCATAGGTCAACATCGCCAAGAGCGGACCACTCAAACCCGCTTGCGCAAAGCCTTTCAAAGGCAACCAAGTCAGTCCCCACATGCTCGAGGAAAACAGCAACACGAAAACGGGCATGGCCCGGTGCGATAAGCACCGCCGCCAACGCTCGACGCTCAAGAGGGGCAGGGCAATTGGCAAGGTCATCGCTTCAAGGCATCACCGAGCCGCCGTTGGGCCCCAGCACTTGCCCCGTGTAAAAGCCCGAGAGCTCGCTGGCCAAGAACACGGCCGTTGACGCGATTTCATTGGGGTGTGCAAACCGCCGTTGCGGAATGTCAAGCTCCAAGGCGAGTGTCTGCGCAGACATGCTTTCGGGCGACAGCATGGCCGTTGCCACTGGACCCGGTGCAATAGCATTGACTCGGATATGCGGTGCAAACTCCAAGGCCAAGGATTTCGTCAAACCAATGACCCCCGCTTTGGCCGAACAATAGGGCGCGAAGTGTGCACGACCTATGATCCCTAAGTCGGATGCAATATTGATCAGATTGCCGCGTCCTTTGGCAAGCATGCCTGGCAATACGGCGCGCGCCATCAAAAACGCCGACTTCAAATCAATGGCCAACATGCGGTCCCAATCGGCTTCGGTGGTGTCCAAAAAAGGTTTTTCTTGAATGATGCCAGCGTTGTGCACCAGGGTATCAATTGCAGGGCATGTGTTGGCGAGGTGCTTCATCATCTGTGAGACCTCTTGTGCGTTGGAGACATCGGCGCCAATGGTCCAAGCCCGGCCACCTCTGAGGGTGATCTCGTCGAGCAAGGCCAGCGCCAGATCCTCCTGCGCCAAATGATTGATCACCACGCCAGCGCCTGCGTCGGCCATGGCCAAAGCGGTTGCGCGACCAATGCCTGTGGCCGCACCTGTGATCAAAATGGTTCTGCCCTCTAGCCTCATGCCATCACCTCACCGCGACTGGCCACCAAACTTTGACCAGTCATCGATCTAGATGCTTGGCTGGCCAAAAACAAATAGACATCGGCAATGTCTTCGGGGGTCAACATCTGGGGCAAGGCTTGGCGCGAGAGGATGTCGCGTTCCACCTCATGGCTAGTGCGGTTTTGCGCCTTGGCCATGCTGTGCAAGGATGCCATGGCTGCTTCGGTGCGAATCCAACCCGGACAGACTGCGTTGACTCGAATGCCCAACGGGCCCAACTCCCAGGCCAATGCCCTGGTCAGACCAATCACCGCATGCTTGCTCGCAACATAAGCAGAAAAATCAGCCACCCCGGTTTTGCCCCAGATGGAGGCCTGGTTGATGATGCTTGAACCCGCTCCCATCAGGGGCAAGAGGGCACGTGTCAGACGAGTCATGCTTGAGACGTTGTTGTCGAGCAATCCGCTCCAGCGCTGCATGGCTTGATCGCTCGCGTCGTTGAGCGGTGTAGGGTATTCGCTGCCTGCGTTGTTGACCAAGGCATGAATCGTGATGTGGCGAGTGCTCAACGCATCGGCCAGGTCTTGAACTTGACGATCACTGGACAAGTCACAGACTTGGGTTTGAACCTCTGTGCATCCTTGGAGGGTTTTTGCAAGTTGAGCCAAACCTTCCGCTTCACGGTCAAGGAGCACCAAGTGGGCTTGTTGCTGGGCAAATGCATTTGCCAGTCCACGCCCGATGCCACCCGCCGCGCCGGTGATCAGGACGGTTTGATGGGCAAGTCCAAAATCCATCCTGAACTCAAACCGCGGTTAAAAAGGACACGCCCACGGCACCTAAAAACCGATCGGCTCGGCCCGGGACACTCAAATCAGACACCGTGCCATAGTCGTCGGCCAAGATGCGCTTGACGCGGTTGATGTGAAAGCTGCGAAGCAAAGTCGAAACCGTCAAGACCTGTGCGCAGTCAACGGGGAAGAGCTCTCGGTGGTAAGCGGGTAAACGAAACCAAGGAAGTGTCGGGCGCTCGTGGTGTGCGTTGTGAAATCCAAAGTTCAGCCACAGCATGTTCAGGATGCCATTGCTCAGTGTGCTGCTCACGCCCACCACGTCGGTGTAAGTGTTGGCCTGCTCGTAAGCACGGTCGCGCACTTTGTCATTGGGAACAGGGGTGTTGTCCAGCAAGGGGTAGGCATCGTAGGTGTGTTGAAAACAGTCGGCAAAGCGCAGCAAGGTGATGAACAAGAGCACCGATAGGGCGTACAGCGCCCAGGCCTTGGGGGATGCCCATGCCAAGCACGCCATTGCGCTGATGCGCACAGCCGCAATGGCCAAGATGCGCATGCGCGAGGCAGTGCTGCCACCCTTGCGAAACGGCAGCAAAATGACAAAGGCGCGCATCAAAAATTCAATCGCAGGAAAATAGGCCCACTCTAGCGCCAGCACGCTCGATCGAAACCAGGCGGGGGCGGCCAATAAAAAACCTTTGACATCAAAGGTGACCACATCCGCGCGTTCAACATGGTGGCGCATGTGCTTGTGGCGCATGTCTTCAAAGCGGGCAAAACAACTGCCATTGATCCACGTCATCAAGACCCCAAAGCGCGCATTGGTTTGCGGGGATTTGAAGATGGCATGGTGGGCAAATTCATGAATGAAGTAAGCCGACCAGGTCAGGCTCAGTACTAGACTGAAAACACCCAAGGCATTCAAGAGCCAGTGCGCTTGAAAGACGCACAAGAGCCCGAGGGGGTACAGCAGCAAGGTCACTGACAATGCAAGGGTGTTGGGCCACCCACCTTGTGGATCTCTATAAATGCTGCTCATGCTTTATCCCTCGGGTTTGAAAGGTCACTTCTTGGTCAATGCGGTGACAAACTGCGCATCGAAAGTCGCTTCGGTGGCGGGCACCGTTTTGATTTGTCCCTTGGCGAGCAACAACTTGCCAATGACATCCCCACTGCCGTAATAAGACGTGGTATCGGTCGATTTCACAAAAGCCTTGGGCATTTCATCTTGAGGAATGTTGTAGACCCCCGTCAACTGTTCTTTGACTTCTTTGGCCGACACGCCCATGAATTTACCGATGATTTTGTAAGCTTCATCGGGTTTGCTCTTCATGTAGGCCATGCCTTCTAAGTAGACTTTCATGATGTTGGTGATTTCGGTGGGTTTGGCCTTGATGGCTTTTTCGTCAAACACCAGCACGTCGGCGATCAAACCGGGCGCATCTTTGCTGGAGAACACCACCTTGAATTTTTTACCGCCACCTTGGCTGATGATTTGCGACAAGCTTGGTTCATAGGTCACGCCAATGGGCATTTGACCTGAGGCCATTGCCGCGGGCACGCCTTCTGGCGTCATGTTGATGGGGGTGATGTCTTTGTCGCTCAAACCAGCGGTCTTGAGGGCGTAGGACAGCAAAAAATCAGAGGGTGACAAAGGGTTGAAGCCGATTTTCTTGCCTTTGAAGTCTGCCACTTTGTTGATGGTCTTGTCGGCCACGATGGCGTCGCCGCCATTGGAGTAGTCAATGGGCATGACCACTTTTTGTTTTTGACCTGCGGCAACCTGACCCACAACTTGGTCATAGGTCAACATGCCACCATCGACAGCGCCGCTGGCCATGGCTGACGGAATCAGCGCTGGGTCGGTGAAGACTTGCAAGCTGACTTTCATGTTGTACTTTTTGTAGAGGTCCAGCGCCTCGGCCACATAGAAAGGGCCGTAGCCAATCCAAACCACGGTACCGATTTTCATGGTGGTGGGACCGGCTGCAAACGCAGAGCTGGCGGCCACCACCAGCACTGCGCTGGCAATGGGTTTGAGAAGGCGTCCCACGAACGTGCTGGCACGCTCGTTAACGCCGAAAAATGAAACGCAAGAGACCTTGAGAAGATGTGTGGTGCCCATGATAAAACTCCAAGAGTGAAAAAAACGGCAGGAGTCGACGACGTGAACGTCAGTCTCCCGGGCTTTTATCCCTCCGTGGAGCCCGGGCGCAAAGGCCACCCAGACCGGCACACTCTCGGACCAGACATCTTGCAGCGTTGTCTCCACAAGACCGGAACCCTAGTGCACCTACCTAATTGTGCGAAAGATCTGCAATGCATGGTTGCTTCCATTCAATGCCGTCTCGCCTGCTCAAACGGGTAGTGCAACATGTATGCCAGTTTTGGCGGGTGCTTGTGGTCCTTTAAAGCATGCATTGACTTCTTGCTTTGGGTCTTTGGCACCGTATTGGCTCGAGTTGGATTGTTTTGGTGCAAGGGTCTCCATGTGTCATCCATGATGGTGCATGTGGTGCATCAGGTGTTTGAGCCAGACAGGCAGCACGCCACCTGTCTTTCAACATGATCGTTCTGTCTCAGGCCACTCCATGTGATGGCCCTTGGCGTGCTTAGTAAGCATGCGCCATGGGACGCTTTAGATCGCTCTGATTCGACTGCAAATGAGGCTTACTTGATCAGTACCAAGGGCTGTCCCGCTTGGACCGCTTGCCCTGCTTGACAAAGCAGTTTGTGAACCTGACCAGATGAGGGGGCCAAGAGTGTCACCTCCATCTTCATGGACTCAACCACCAGCAAGGTTTGGCCTGCTTGTACGTGCTCGCCCTCGCTGACCAGCACCGTCCAGATGCTGCCAGAGACTTGGGAGGTGATCACCTCACCCTCAAAAGTGTGGAGCAATGCCGTGTGCTCCTCGGTGTCTGAGGCAGGCTCTTGCGTTGCAGACTCCATCAAGCCAGCCGCTGCCCAGCGTTCACGCTCGGCCTCAAAGGCGTCTTGTTGGGTTTGCTTGAACGTGGAGATGGACGCTGAGTTGTCAGACAAAAATGCTTGATAGGCCGCCAAGCTGAACTCGCCTTCTTCCACGCGCAACTTCACCCGGCCAGCGGGGAAGTCTGTGCGCCACTGTGCCAGCTCTTCGGCACTCACCGGGTAAAAGCGTATTTGGTCAAAAAAGCGCAACAGCCAAGGCTTGCCCGCAGCAAAATCTTTCGCACCGTTGCGCTCGTCACGCCAACGGTTCCACATTTGAACCGTGCGGCCCACAAACTGATACCCTCCGGGTCCTTCCATGCCATACACGCACATGTAAGCGCCGCCAATGCCCACCGCATTTTCTGGAGTCCAGGTGCGAGCAGGGTTGTATTTGGTGGTGACCAAACGATGGCGTGGGTCGATGGGGGTGGCCACTGGTGCACCCAGGTACACATCGCCCAGGCCCAGCACGAGGTAACTGGCTTTGAACACCACATCCTGCACCGCTTGCCAGTCGCCTAGGCCATTGATGCGGCGAATGAATTCGATGTTGCTGGGGCACCAAGGCGCATCAGCGCGAACCGATTGCATGTACTTTTCAATGGCCAGGCGGGTCGATGCATCGTCCCATGACAGCGGCAGCCACACCGTGCGACTGGGCACCTTGATGTCTGCATCGCTGGAAGCCGTGCTGCCGGGTTGAGCGGCCAGCACCCGCTCGACCAAGGCCCGCAGATCAATCGCATCGGGGTCGAAATGCACTTGTAGAGACCGGATGCCAGGGGTCAAGTCAATGATGCCGGGCAATCGACCTTGTTCACGCCAGACTTGGAGTTGGGTCATCAAGGCGTGCACGTGAAAGCGCATCACCAAATCGAGTTGCAAAGGACCAAACTCGATCAGTAAATTGCAATCCCCCGAACGTCGCATCACCACATCGACCCCATCTGCTTGGGCAGGCAGGTGCAGCAAAACGGGGGCATTGGGCAACTGAGGCGCATCAGCACTGGCTTTAGTGGCAAGGCATGGAATCTCTTTGCCCGGTGTCAAACCTTTGAGCAAAGCATTTTGATGTTGTGCCATGGTGTTGGCCGTTTCCATGGAAACAGGTACGAAGCGAACGGTGTGGCCGGGTGCGAGTTGGCCAAGTTTCCAAAGCTCAGCGCGAATCACCGTGGCAGGGCAAACAAAGCCGCCCAAGCTTGGACCATCGGGCCCCAAAATCACGGGCATGTCACCGGTGAAATCAATCGCTCCGATGGCGTAAGCATTGTCGTGAATGTTGCTTGGGTGCAAACCTGCCTCACCCCCATCGCTGCGCGCCCAAGTGGGCTTGGGTCCGATGAGTCGAACACCGGTTCGGCTTGAGTTGTAGTGCACCTCCCATTGGGTGTTCCACAACATTTGCATGTCGTCTGGCGTAAAGAAGTCGGGCGCGCCATGTGGGCCTTCTAATACAGCAATGTCCCAATGCATTGCATAGCTTGGTTTAATGGCTTCGATTTGCGCAGGGCTCAAGGCCTGCAAAGGTGAGGAAGGCGCCACATGCAAGACATCGCCTGCGCGCAACACGCGACCACCGTGGCCACCAAACTGACCGAGCGTGAAGGTGGATTTGCTGCCCAAGTAGTCGGGCACATCAAGGCCACCCGCCACGGCCAAGTACACCCGGCATCCCTCATTGGCCACGCGTCCTATTTTTAAAATTTGTCCAGCCTCGACATGAAAGGCTTGCCAAGTGGGGATCGAAACACCGTCCAAGTTGACCTCTACAGGTGCGCCACAAATGGCCAAATGCATGGGCGTGCGAAAGCGCAGCGTTGGGCCTGCTGCGGTGATCTCCAAAGCCGCTTGGCCTTGCGCGTTGCCAAGCATCGCATTGGCCGCTCTGAGCGCCAATGCATCCATGGGGCCGCTCGGCGGCACGCCCACATCCCAGTAGCCCGTGCGCCCGGGCCAGTCTTGGACCATGGTATGTACACCACCAGCAAGCACATCGATGGCGTGGCTAGCAAAACCAAAACCATTCAAGCTGCGTGTGGTGTGTTCTCCTTTCACAAAGGGTGCAAAGTGCATCAGGGCTTGAAGGTAGAACAAGTTGCATTCCAAGCCCGATATGCGGGTGGTTTCAAGTGCTGTTGCGAGTTTCTTAAGCGCATCTGTGCGGTCATCGCCATGCACGACCAACTTGGCCAAAAGAGGGTCGTAGGCGGCGCCGATGTCGCTGCCTCTCTCGACCCACGTGTCCACACGCACATTGTTTGGAAAGACCACCTGGGTCAAAACACCCGTTGCTGGTTGGAAGTTGTTGTAGGGATCTTCGGCATAGACCCGCGCTTGAATGGCGTGCCCCTGAGGGGTGATCTTGAACGAGGACAGGTCGGGTAAATCACCTGTCGGCAGTTTGACCATCCACTCGACAATGTCCACGCCAGTGACGGCCTCTGTGACGCCGTGCTCAACTTGCAAGCGGGCGTTGACCTCCAGGAAATAAAAATCTTGGGTTTTCGCATCCACCACGAATTCGACCGTGCCCGCTGAACGGTAATTCACGGCTTGGGCCAGGCGTTGTGCCGTGTCGTGCAATGAGGCTCGCACCGATTGACGCAAGTGTGGTGCAGGTGTTTCTTCAACCACCTTTTGGTTTCGTCTTTGCAGCGAGCAGTCGCGTTCGCCCAAGATCAAGACCTCACCCTTGCCATTGCCAAAGACCTGAACTTCAATGTGACGCGCGTCGGTGATGAAACGCTCAAGGAAGACACCCGCATCCGAAAAATTCGACTGTGCCAATCGACTGACTGTTTCAAAGGCGGCAGTGAGTTCGCTCGCGTTTTGGCACATTTGCATGCCGATGCCGCCACCGCCTGCGCTGCTTTTGAGCATGACGGGGTAACCAATGGTTTCTGCCGCCGTCAAGGCCTCTTGGGCGCCCCCCAGTAAACCAGTGCCAGGTAAAAGTTGAACGCGTGCTTGGGTGGCCAGTGCGCGGGCTGAATGCTTAAGACCAAAGACGCGCATTTGCTCAGGCGTGGGTCCTAAAAACACCAATTGTGCGGCTTCACATGCTTCAACAAAGGCTGGGTTTTCAGATAAAAAACCATAACCCGGGTGGATGGCTTGCGCGCCAGTAGAAAGCGCCGCTTCAATGATTTTTGGAATGGACAAGTAACTCAACGCCGGGGCTGCAGGTCCGATGCAGACCGACTCGGTGGCCATGGCCACATGCATTGAACCCGCATCGGCTTCGGAGTACACCGCCACCGATGCGATGCCTAGGCGGTTGAGGGTGCGGATGATGCGGCACGCAATCGCGCCGCGGTTCGCGATCAAAATTTTGTTCAACATTTAGACGCCATCCCAAACAAGACATTGCACAGGGGTCGGGTTGTAGGCATTGCAGGGGTTATTCAATTGCGGGCAGTTGGAGATCATGACAATCACGTCCATTTCCGCTCGCAACTCGACATATTTGCCAGGTGCAGAAATACCATCTTCAAACGTGAGTTGTCCCTCAGGTGTGACTGGGACGTTCATGAAAAAGTTGATGTTGCTCACCACATCGCGCTTGCTGAAAAACGGCCCCATTGGGTGGGTTTCGCTGTAGCGCGCAATCGCCAACATGAAGTTGTCTCGACAACTGTGCATATGGCGTTTGTTCAAAGCGTAGCGAACCGTGTTGCTTTCGCACGAACAAGCGCCCCCCAAGGTGTCATGGCGCCCGCAGGTATCAGCCACGATGGTGAGCATAGCGCGTGCCTCACTGGACATGATTTGAGTGCCCACGCTCAAGTAAAGCGCTGACTGCGCTTGCACGGTGTGGGTGGCGCTGTAACGCTCACTCAGATCGTGTGCGTTGTAGAACAAAGTGTCAACCGCTTGGTTGCCTTCGAGGTCAACGATGCGAAAAATTTGACCTTTGCGCACCGTGTGCATCCAAGGCTCTCCTGCTGCGATATCGGCTTTGAAGCTGGCGGTGGCGGGTGTGTAATGGCTTTCTAAGGTTTGCATATCGAGGCCTTCAATTCAGAGGTAATACTGTTCGGTGTTGATCAAGCCACGGGCGTTTTCAGGGCAATGCAAGCGGCAAACATCGTTTGCGCTGGCTGTGCCTGAGCGCCACACGCTCATAGTCATGTCTGGTGGGGCGTAGACCGTGCTTGGGTCAAGCGGGTGGGGCGTGGTTGACATCACCATCAACACATCCATCTCGCACCTCAGGTCCAAGTACTGAGCAGGGGCTCGGTGTTCAGTTGAAAAAAGCAAAGATCCATTTGCGTCGGTTCTGAGTTTGCTGAACAAGTTGAGATTGGCCACCAAGTCTCGTTTGTCAAGCCCCCATTTCTCAAGTTCGACTTGTAAGTTGTCTTGGCCGTTGCGGTGCATGGCGTTGCGGTGTTTGCCAAATTTGGCTTCGCCGAATTTTTGCAGCGTCATTTGTGCGTTGGTGATGCCGCCCACCGTATCGTGCCAACCGCATGTGTCTTCAGACACTGAACACAGGACCCGACCCATGTCCGAGTAACACACATGACCCCTCGTGAGGTAAGCCGTGTGCTGCGCTTTAAGCGTATCAGGCATGTTGTAGCGCTCGCTGTGATTGGCCGCGTTGAACAGCAAAAGGGAGACATTGCCGCATCCATGCGTGTCGGTGAAGCGCAAGGTGTTGCCTCGGCGAATGACGCCCGACCAAGCGGAGCCACCGGGCAGGACGTGTGTCCACAAGACCAAAGAGGGATCAAAGGGCGTGGCTTGTGCAGGGATTGCAGAGCGTGCCAAGGGGGTGAGGGTTTCTAAAAAGTTTGACATGGTTCAGGTGATTCAAGTAATTGAGATTAGGCAAGATCGCTTGCGCGGTGGAGTTTGTTCAGCAAGTCTTGGTCGGTGGCCATGCCTGAGCTCTCACGAATGCGGGCCAATATCTCGGCCTTGAGCGCACGAAATTCAGGGGCGTGCTTCATCTCTTGGTCACGTTGTGCTGGCAAAGGCACGGGGTAGATGCTGTGGATGCGGCCTGGGCGAGGCTGCATCAACACCACCCGTTGCCCCAAGTAAATGGCCTCATCCACATCGTGGGTCACGAACACGATGGTGGTTTTTTCAATCCGGTGAATGTGCAAAATCAAGTCGTGCATCACCTCACGCGTTTGCGCATCCAAAGCGCCAAAGGGCTCGTCCATCAAAAGCATGGCGGGTTGGCCCATCAAGGCACGGGCGATGGCCACGCGTTGTTGCATGCCACCTGACAACTGATTGGGATAGGCGTTGGCATATTTACTTAAACCAATGAGGTCCAAGAGTGCGTCAGCTCGACCTGATGCGGCCTCCACGTCGGCGGACGTGATGTCCTCACGATTGACTCGCAAGCGGCGGCTGAATTTGATGTTGTTCATGACATTGAGCCAGGGGTACAGGCTGTAATGCTGGAACACCATGGCGCGATCGGCACTCGGCCCAGTGATTTCAACGCCATTGCATTGCACGGAGCCGCTCGTACGGTGTTCAAGTCCTGCCAAAATTCGAAGCAGGGTGGATTTGCCGCAACCGGAAGCCCCGACCAGCGTGACAAATTCACCATTTTGGATCATGAGATCAACGTCTTGCAAGGCTGGCACCGAATTGGTGCTTGGCGCACCAAAAACTTTACCCAATTGATGGATGTGAACCTTGGACATGGATTAGCTTTCTGTGTGGAGCCAGGGAAAAGAGCAGCGGTGCAACCAGCGAAACGCTTGGTCCATCATTAGGCCGATGAGTCCGATCAGAATGATCCCGCCGAAAATGGTGTCGGTCTTTAAAAAGCGTTGGGCCTTCAAGATGGAGTAGCCAAGCCCCGAGTTGGCGGCGACCAATTCGGCAACCACCAGGTACGTCCAAGCCCAGCCCATGGTCAAGCGCAGGGTGTCCAAGATGGCGGGTTTGGCGGACTGAAAAAGCACCAATTGGATAATTTCACCGCGGGTCGCTCCCATGGTTTGTGCTGCTTCAATCTGCGCACTGGGCACCAAGCGCACGTTTTCAGCAACCATCAAGACCATTTGAAAAAAAGTACCAATGAAAATGATCGAAATTTTGGCGCTTTCGCCAATCCCTAGCCACAGCATGACCAAGGGGATGAATGCAACCGCTGGCATGTAGCGAATGAAATCTGTCAGAGGTTCGAGCAAGGCTTCGACCGGTTTGAAAGCCCCAATCAACAGTCCCAAGGGCAGAGCGATGACGGCTGATATCGCAAAGCCTGCCATGACTCGGTACATGCTGATCATGGTGTCGCCCCAGAGGTCGTCCTCCATTGTCCAGCTGCCCAGTCGGGTGAGCACTTCGATGGGGCCCGGTAGGAAGATCGGGTCGACCAGGCCGGAATTGTGTAGCCAGGCCCAAGCCAACAAAGGTGAGATCAAGCCCATGGCTGCAAACAACCAGTACTGTGTTCGGGAAATTCGAGCCGATATGCCCCAAATGCTTGGTGGCGGGGTGGGTGAATGAACGGCGGAAGGGTTAATCAATTCAGACTCCAAGTTGAACAAATAAGCGAGAGATAACCGTCAGCGTTAGCCGTGATCTCCCGGGCTTTTGTCCCTCCGTGGAACCGCGCCTTTGCGCGGCCGACCGCTCTTGGACCAGGCAGACTGCAGTGGCAGTCCCGGAACCCTAGCTGTCTGTATTGACCAATTTCATTTGCTTTTCTGTGTGACGTTTACCCCTTTGTATAAGCTAAGCAATATGGATGCCAAGTGTTGCAGGGATCAATCGGTCTGTCGGCGAAAATATGATTGTCCACATGGTAGAAAAAATTAACGCATGATTTTTTTTAGGATGGCCTTGGTTTCATTGGTGTCGAATGGCAATAAGACTTCGCAACAAAGGGTGCCGCCATCATGGGTTCTAAGCACTGCGTCTTTTTACTGAGGCCGGCTTTGAGGGATCATTCAACGAGCACGTCCTCGCTAATATTAAAAATAAATGTCCCGTATGCATTAAAGTAGTTGGCAAATAGAAATTTTTTAGTTCCTTTTTAAGCCCGTGTCTTTCAGAATCAAGGCCTTGCACTTAAAGACTCGAACCTTTATGTTAAGTGTATTTGATGTCAAGTATTGATTGACAAAGTAAATCGTCTGTTTACACTCATCATCAATGATCACATCTTTCAAACACAAGGGTTTGGAGCTTTTCTTCACCAAAGGCAGCTACAAAGGAATTCCTGCTCAATATGGCTCGCTTATTGAAAGGATGTCGGACCGTTTGGATGCAGCAAAGCAAGCTGAGGACATGGACTTGCCTGGGTACAAACTACACGCACTGAAAGGTGATCGAAAAGATGAGTTCGCAGTTTCTGTTTCTGGCAACTTGCGAATCACCTATCAATTTTTTGGCGAAGACGCCATCAACGTTAACTTGGAGGACTATCACGGATGAAGTCTCTACGAAACCCCAATCGCAAGCCTACGCACCCTGGCGCAGTTCTGCGTGAAGATGTACTGCCAGAGCTTGTATGGACACAAGGCGAGTTTGCTACGCGTCTCATGGTCAGTCGACAAACGGTATCAGACTTACTGCACGAGAAAAAAGCTGTCACAGCGGAGATGGCCATTCGCATCTCACGAGCAGTGGGCGGCACACCTGAGAGCTGGCTTCGCATGCAAGAAGCGTTAGATCTTTGGACTGCAGAAATCAAGTTCAAAAAAGATCCTTCGATTGCACCCAAAGCATTAGCGGCTTGAAAAACACCCCAAAGGTTGGATTGGTGTCCAACTTTTGGGGTGCAGTTCATTTCAGCAGGGCTTTTTGTTGGGCTTCTTCACTAGGGCTCGAACCAGGGACCTACGGATTAACAGGAAAACAGGCTCGTCAAAATCATATATAAATCAATGACTTATTGGTGTTTTTGATAAGCGTGTAATATTTCGTGTAATTGGGTCAAAAGTTGCGTTTCGCAACTTTTCTCAGGTTTAGGGCACTTTTGCTACGTTCGTGAGCCATCTTACTTCCCAAACGTCACACGTTACGAATAGCAAGCGAACTAAAACCTGTGGAAGTTCGAGAGTCAGCAGCCCTTATTCATTCCATGCTTGAGACTATCTCAGAAACATTGGACCTTTTTCGTTTGCTTTTATACGTTATTACTTGGCCAAATGTTAGACAGCACATTGCTTCTTCATTTGGCGTTAGCCTGAAGACTTCACGAACGAAACGGGAATTCATAGCTTGGCCACTCGTGATGCCACTGCCGATAGAGAGTGTATGTGCCATCAAAAGCATGTTTTGAATCGCACAACCCAATGCAATTTGGCGCTCGTGATAAGGTATTTCAGGTTCTGTAGGGCCTTGGTTAACAACTGCCAAAATTAAACACGGTGCACGAAATGCTTTTTCATATGCAATATTTAGTTCGGTTTCGCTAGCATTTGCGTCGCGTTCTTGTAACGCGTGCGTGAATGCCTGGCCTAGTGCTGCTCGTTTTTCTTGGGGTACAAGAATAAAACGCCATGGTTGGATGTTTCCATGATCGGGGGCTTGCGCTGCGGCAGTGAAAATTAGATCCAACTCTTCAGCCGTTGGCCCCGGTGCCACCAGTCGTTTGGGCGCAATATGTGATCTCGCGCACATTTGCGCTAACAGAGCCTTTGCTGCGTCGTTGCTCACGCTCAGTATTGTTTATAGGGCAAGAATTTGCCTGACAGCACCACATTGACGCGGTCACCTTTGGGGTCGGGTTGACGCACGAT
>CAIOTD010000160.1 GCA_903861115.1 uncultured Burkholderiales bacterium | reverse complement strand
GCTCAAGGCTCAAAAAACTCCACCATGTATCGAACACTCAAAGAGTTGATCTCACGCACGTCTTTGATTCTCATGGCTTACAACAACCCAAGCGACTATTTGGCCGTCGACTCAAAAACCTGCACCTGTTCGGATCACCGATCATTGCTCGATGCCATCAAGCTCAAGGACATTGAAACTGCCAAACGCTTGATGATCAGCCACTTGATCGATTTGGAGAGCAGCATTCAGTTCAAGCGCCAGACTGAAGACAAGACCGACTTGCACTTGATCTTTAAAAATGCAGCATAAAACAACATGAAACGGTTTCTCGTCATCAATCCCAATACGACTGAAGATGTCACGCAGTTGCTCAAGAGCAGCATGCTACAGTTTTCAAGCACCCGCATTGAGATTGAAACTGTCACGGCCTCTTTTGGCGCCAATTACATCGCCGATGAGGCCAGCTATGTCATTGCCTCTTACTCGGTCCTTGACAGTTGGTCCAAAAGCCTTGAGTCAGATCGCATTGACTTTGACCACATCCTGATTGGCTGCTTTGGCGACCCCGGACTGCATGCCTTGAGAGAATGCAGCCGCATTCCGGTGACAGGACTGGCGCATGCCTCCTTCTTAAAAGCAAGTCAGTACGGCTCTTTTGGAGTGGTGACGGGTGGCCAAAAATGGGGGCCCATGATCGAGCGCTTGGCTGGCGCCTTGGATTTTGGCAATTCACTCAAAGTGGTGTCCACACTCAATGAAACTGGCCTCTTCTTTATGGAGAACCCGCGAGCCGGCGAAGAGCTCTTGATCCAGGCGTGCAACAAAGCCATTGACGAATACGGCTTGGACTGCGTGATCATTGGTGGCGCCGGTTTGACGGGCTTTGCACAAAGAATTCAATCCAGGGTTAAAGCCCCATTGATCGATTGTGTGCAAGCGGCCCTTGAGGTGATGTGCGAACCCGCCCAATCAATGAATACACAAGACTGTATTTCTCCTCGCTTGACTTTGACGAAAGTCACACAATCCTTGCAGATGCTTCATACAAGAAGCAACAAGCCTGCTCAGGAGTCGCTGAATTGAATACAAAGCTTTTCACAATTGACACACCATTTTTAGAGATGCCATGCATCTCAATCCCGCATTTTTTGAGAATTTAAAGAAGTAAATTGCTTTTAATTTTTGAAAAATAACGCTGATTTGAGTAGTTAAAAATGATATTTGAATCAGTGAACAAGAAGTGATCATTTTATTTAAAACCTTATGAGGAAAACATGCAATCTAAAATCAAACTCACCGCTTTAGCAGCTGCCTTGTGTGCTTGTGGTTTTGTCAATGCTCAATCTGCGGCACCAAGCGTGACCGTGTTCGGTATCGTTGATGGAGGTATCTCTTCAACATCCAACACGGGCAATGGTTCACAAACCACCTCAGGAGCCGTCAGCTCTATCTTGGGTGTCTCAGCAATTGGTTTCAAAGGCGACAAAGACCTGGGCGATGGTTTGACGGGTTTCTTTAACTTCATGGCGGGTTTCAACCCAACAACTGGCAAACTGTCTGACTCAAGCACACTCTTTTCAAGAAACGCTTACATTGGCTTGAGCAGCTCTATGGGAAGCCTCTCCGTTGGTAAACAATGGAACTTGAACGACGACTGGATCGTTGGTAGCGTGTTCAAAGGCGGTTACAACGCTGGTGCCGTGTTCAAATTCTCTGAGTTTGATGCAGTGAGCGACTTGTACAACAACACCATCAAATACGTCACACCCGTGTCTGGCGGTTTCCAAGGTGCTGCGATGTATGGCTCCAACATTGGTGGCTCCAGCACGCCCACAACAGCTGGTTCTTTGGCCAACGTCGGCGTCAAATACGCTGCAGGCCCATTGATGGTTGCAGGAACTTATTTCTC
>CAIOTD010000159.1 GCA_903861115.1 uncultured Burkholderiales bacterium | reverse complement strand
GGCACACCTGAGAAGATTCAAGAGACCATCACTTTAGGGCGCATGGGACAAATGCCACCCATGGCGCAAGCCATCGGCTCACCAAACGACATTGAAAATGTGGCCAACTATGTCTTGAGCCTCTCAGGCAGCCCACATGACATCAACAAGGCACAAAAGGGGCATGAAAAATTTGCAGTTTGTGCCGCCTGTCACGGCGCGGATGGCAAAGGCATTCAAGCCATAGGGTCGCCCAATTTAACGGACAAAATTTGGTTGCATGGCTTTGGACAAGCGGCAATTGAGAGCATGATCGTGAACGGCAAAGTCAATCAAATGCCCGCTCAAAAGGGCCGCCTCTCCGATTCACAAATTCGCGTTCTTAGTGCATACATTTGGAGCTTGTCCAACAAAAGCCCCTCCTGAAACCGCCAAAGTCAACGGCTTTCAAGCTTGAAGGCCGTTTTCATGATTGAATCCCTTGCAAGACACCACACACTCCAATCTCCTTTACGCCTCGGCACCCAAAATCTACCCCCGAACCGTCCACGGTTTTTTTGCGAACTTGAGATGGGTTTTTGTGGTGCTGACCCAGTTGGTTTTTTATGGCTTGCCTTGGCTTGAATGGGCCCACCGGCCAGCGGTATTGTTCAACTTAGAAGCCAGAAGGTTTTATCTCTTCCCCTTGATCTTGTACCCCCAGGACTTCATTTATTTGACAGCCCTGTTGGTCATTTGTGCCTTGTCCTTGTTTTTGTTCACCGCACTCACAGGACGTGTGTGGTGCGGCTTTGCCTGTCCACAGACCGTTTACAGTGAAATTTTTATGCTGGTGGAGAGATGGGTTGAAGGCGACAGACCACAACGCATCAAGCTCGACAACTCAAAATTCAGCTTGGAAGTTTTAAGTAAAAAAACACTCAAGCACTTAATATGGGGGTTGATAGCTCTTTGGACCGGCTTGTCCTTCGTGGGCTATTTTGTGCCCATCCAGGACCTCATGCACAATGTTTGGAGCGCCAACTTGGTCGGCTGGTCCTTGTTTTGGGTCTTGTTTTATTCTTTTGCAACTTATGGCAATGCGGGCTTCATGCGCGAACAGGTCTGCAAATACATGTGCCCTTACGCCAGATTTCAAAGTGCGATGTTTGACGCCGATACTTTGGTGGTTGGCTACGATGCCAAGAGAGGTGAACCCAGGGGGCACCGCTCAAAAAACCTCAGCACCGATACGCTACACAACGAAAAAGGACTCGGTCACTGCATTGATTGTCAACTGTGCGTTCAGGTCTGCCCAACAGGGATTGATATTCGAGACGGATTGCAATATGAGTGCATCGGCTGCGGTGCATGTGCGGACGTTTGCAACGATGTGATGAAAAAAATGTCGTATCCCATTCATCTGATTAAATTTGCAAGTGAAAATGCCATCGAAAAAAATTGGGGCCTTTCTGAACAAATCAAGCGCATTTTTAGAACTCGGGTGCTCATATACGCCTCACTCCTTTTAAGTCTTTGTTTGGTGGTGGCTTACCAATTGACCTATCGCTCCACCTTTAGAGTCGACATTGTGAGAGACAGAAATACATTGGCGCGCGTGGTGGAAGGACAGGATCACGAGATGGTGATGGAAAACGTTTATCGCTTTCAGATCATGAACAGCAAAGAGAGCATGCAGCACTTTGAGGTCTCCGCACACGGCATGGACCACGTTAGAATTGAAACCCCTCAGTGGGTCGAAGTCGATGCGGCCCAGTCGAAATGGTCCGTGTTGCGCGTGTCCATTCCTGCCGCGCAAGCCTCCACAGGCTCACACAAGATATGGCTAGATGTCAGGTGTCTTGATGACAATCAACTTGTGAGCGAGCAAACTGTTTTTATCGTCCCTTTGCTTTAAGGAAGAGCCCTCAACCATGAATCCTCAAAACGCACACTTGGACACTGAAACGCAAGCCCCAGCTTGGTGGACCTACCCTTATGTCTGGATGATCTTGATGGGGCCTTGCATCGTTGTGATGGCAGCCTTGTGGACTGGCTTTATTGCGCATCAAGGTGCAGACAAAGTGCTGATGGGTGAGATGCAGGCCCCCACCTTGAGTGCGGCTCAAACCGAGAAAAACCATGCCACCACCCGTACACCCCATGCAGCACCTTTGTCTATGGAGCAGCAAACCGCCACACACTTAGGGGATCGTCATGAGTAAGTGGAGAGGCATTCAAATACTGTGGCCTGCTTTTTTAGCAGCTGGCGTGCTTGAGATGTGCGTGTTCGCTTTCCTAGATCCAGTCTTGTTGACCGAAACCTTCAAGCTCTCAAGCGATGAGACTGAATGGATCTATGCGGGTTCGTTTTTTTTATTTTGGTCAGCCACATCGCTCTCGAGCGGCATCAGTTGCCTGTTGATGCTAGAGAAGCCTTGATGCACCCAACAAAGTACAGCGCTCACTCAATCAATGGGTGTCGCCTTGGCTTTGAGGCTTAAACCCTTGGTGTCCAAGATCAAAACGGCCTTTTGTTGAACGCTGATCAAACCCTCTTCTGAAAACTTTGAAAACGTTCTGCTCACCGTCTCAAGCTTTAAACCCAAATAGGAGCCGATTTCCTCGCGCGTCATTCGAAGAATCATCTCAGACTGCGAGAAACCTCTGGACTTCAAACGATTGGACAAATTCAGTAAAAAAGATGCCAAACGCTCCTCACTTCTCATGCTGCCCAACAACAAAATTTGTTCGTTTTCTCGAACAATTTCTCGGCTCATGATTTTATGGAAATGATGCTGCAAGGCTGGCACATCTCGAGAGATTTCCTCAAGTCTTTCCATGGGCATGACGCACACCTCAGAGTCCTCAATGGCCAGCGCCTCACAAGTATGAAAATCCGTCTGAATGCCATCGAGCCCAATCACGTCCCCAGACATTTGAAAGCCGGTGATCTGGTCACGCCCGTCATCGGTGTTGACAATCGTCTTGAAAAAACCCACTCTCACGGCAAAAATAGATGTAAACCGGTCACCTTGGCGAATCAAGGACTCCCCTTTTTTGATCGTTCTTCTGATTTGAATCAACTGATCGATTTTGACAATGTCCTCTTGACTGAGTCCAATGGGCAAACACAACTCGCGCAAATTGCAACTCGAGCAGGCAAGCTTCAAGTGATCAGGCGAGGCGACCAAGGATTTTTCTACAGCTGACTTAATGGGTGACTTCAACGAGCAACCTTTTTATAAAAAAATAGACGACAGTGAATTCAATTATTTTAAACCCCCAGCATGACATTTCACCCAAAATGAAGGCCTTATGCTGATCTCATTGCTCACATTATCATTGATGATGGGGCTCACTGGCGGCCCTCACTGCCTCATGATGTGTGGACCCGCTTGCTCCTTGCTGACAAAAATTAAACCTTCGGGCTCTAAACACCAGGCCAAGTTCTTGTTTTTATCTGGCAGAACCTTGGGGTACGGCGCGATGGGCGCTTTGGCCGCAACATCCATGCAAAGCCTAGGATGGCTTTCAACGCAGTCTACACTTTTTAGACCCATTTGGAACATGACCCATGTCTTGGCCATGGTTTTGGGCCTTTTCTTGTTGATTTTTGCCAACCAGCCTTTGTGGCTTGGTTCAATTGCCAAGTCAATTTGGCTCAAAATTGAACAATTCATGCTCGATCATGCATTTTTTCAGAAACCATGGGCGCTCTTTGTCACTGGCGTGCTTTGGAGTTTGATTCCGTGCAGTTTGCTGTACTCTGTGCTCATGGTCGCGGCCCTCAGTGCACAAGCACTGAATGGGGCCTTGATCATGTTGAGCTTTTCCTTGGGCGGTGCGCTTTTCATGGCCCTGGGCACTCATCTCTTTGATCAACTGAGTGCGCCGCCTCAAGACCCCACCTCACTCGGCAACGTACACACCCTTGTTTTTCGATCACCCCAGGAACAGTCGCTCAGAAACAACAGCCAAGTCTTCGCTCAGTGGGGCGTTCGTCTGGCGGGCTTGGCTCTTTTTACCAACTCGGCTTGGATCATGTACCACGACCTGATTTTGAATCAAGCACCTTGGTGCGTGATTGCACCTTAATGCGAATAATTCTCATTTATTGTAGAATGACGCCATGTCCGATCCATTGATCACACCCTCACTTGACCTATTAAAGGCCAAACAACGGGCGCGTGTCGTTCGAGTCAGGCCCGCTGAACACGACTCACCCATGGCGAGACAACTGGAGGAAATTGGCTTCATCACGGGAGAAAGAGTTCAAGTCCTCAGCAAAGCCCTGTTTGGCGGCGACCCCATGGTGGTTCGCATCGGTGTTTCAACCTTTGCTCTGAGGAGGGCCGAGGCCCAGTTGATTGAAATTGACTTGGAGCGTTGAGTGCAGTCCTCTCCCGTCTATTTTGTTGATTCTTCACCCCTGGTTGCCCTGATCGGCAATCCCAATTGCGGTAAAACTGCACTTTTTAATTTGCTCACCGGCAGCCATCAAAAGGTGGCCAATTATTCGGGCGTGACGGTTGAGCGAAAAGAAGGCAAGATCACACAGGCCAATGCCTCTTCCCTCAGAATCTTGGATTTACCCGGCGTTTACAGCCTCTACCCGAGATCGCTTGATGAGCGTGTCACGCACGACGTTTTAAAAGGCATTGCAGCTGGGGAGAAAAAACCCGATATCGCTGTGTGCGTGGTTGACGCCACCAATCTGCGAAGGACCCTGAGATTGGCCCTCGCAGTGCAGCGCCTTGGTCTGCCATGCGTTTTGGCATTGAACATGTGCGACTTGGCTAAAAAACGCGGCATCGACATTGATCCAGAGGCCCTCTCGCGCGCTTTGAAGATGCCCGTGATTGCAACGATTGGCATAGAACCACAAGGGGTTTTAGCACTCAAGAACTACTTGTTGACTGAGTTCAACCGAGACCACTTTGCCGCTTTGACTCAAACCAGCCTCGAGGCTCATAAAGAGATCGGGCCCGATGGCCTTGAAGACACCGACAAAATACAGGCCCTTCTTCTTGAGTTGGGTCTGGACGAAGTCAATCCAGACCCCATCAGCGACACCATCGATCACTGGGTGCTCCATCCCATTTGGGGCTCTGTCATCCTGGCCATGGTACTTTTTGTGGTCTTTCAATCGGTCTTTGTCTTGGCCAATGCACCGATGCAAATGATCAAAGATTTCTCCACCTTACTAGGCGAGCGTCTTGGGGCTCACATTCACATTGAGCTGCTGAGAAGCTTGGTTGTTGATGGGCTCATCGCCGGTGTGGGGGGCGTCTTGGTGTTTTTGCCACAAATACTGATCTTGTTTTTCTTTATTTTGATTCTTGAAGAATCGGGCTATTTACCAAGAGCGGCCTATTTGTTGGACCGCCTCATGGGCAGTGTTGGTCTATCGGGGCGCTCCTTTATTCCTTTGCTCTCAAGCTTTGCCTGCGCCATCCCCGGCATCATGGCCGCCAGAACCATCTCCAACACCAGAGACCGATTTGTCACCATATTGATCGCACCTTTGATGACTTGCTCCGCAAGACTGCCGGTCTATACCTTGCTCATTGCGGCTTTCATACCTGAGCGCATCGTGGGGCTTGGATTTTCTCTCAGAGGCATGGTTTTATTTGGACTCTATGCTTTGGGCATTCTTGGGGCCATGGCCGTGGCCTGGGTCCTCAAAACCTTCACCAGCGAAGGTCACATTGCGCGGCCATTGATGATGGAGTTGCCCAATTACCACTGGCCCACTGTTCATAACGTTGCCCTAGGACTTTGGCAAAGGGCCAAGATCTTTCTGAACCGCGTGGGTGGCGTGATCTTGGTGCTCACATTGGCCTTGTGGTTCTTGGCCACCTTTCCAGCGGCGCCCCTGGGGTTTGAGGGCCCGGCCATTGAGGTCAGTTTTGCAGGTTACATTGGGCACGCATTGGCACACCTGTTTGAACCGATAGGGTTCAATTGGCAAATCAGTGTGGCCCTGATTCCCGGGATGGCAGCCAGAGAGGTGGTGGTCGGGGCATTGGGGACGGTTTACTCGATTGCCAGTAATTCGGCCAATGCAAGCAATGAACTGGGCGCAGTCCTGGCTCAAACGTGGAGCCTGCCCACCGCCTTGTCATTGTTGGTTTGGTTTGTCTTTGCACCTCAGTGCTTGTCCACCATTGCCACAGTCAAAAGAGAAACGGGGGGCTGGAGACTGCCATTGATCATGCTCGGATATCTTTTTTCACTCGCCTACCTGGCCTCGTGGCTCACCTACCATTTGAGCCTGTCCTTGGGGTTGTAATTATGAAACTTGAACAAGTTCAGCGTTGTTAGATGAAATCTTGAATCAGTGGGCTGACTTATCATGCCTCAGCTCATGAACTGGGATCAAAAGTGACCGAAGCATTTGCTGATGTTAGATACGGCCGTGCTGCCTGTCCATATCTCGGCGCATGGCTTATGTTTTAGTCAATGAGGAAGTCTGAGAAAAGACTTCTAAAAAGAGGGATGCGCTGATGAGCTCAATTGACGGCCAATACGCCCACAATTGAGCAAAAGTGAGGCCCATAAAAAAAGGAGCCGCCACGACAAGCGAGTTGCTCACATTGAATCAATCGTTTTCGCTTTAGCGCAAGGTGGCCGGCCCAAAGAAATAATCAGGCATGAAGGTCACCAAATCTGGAAAGACGCATAAAAGTAAAACGGCCACCATGATCAAAAAGACAAAGGGCAAGGTTCCCCAAACCACCTCGCTCAAAGAAATATCTGGTGCAATTTTATTGATCACGAAAATATTTAGTCCAACAGGTGGATGGATCAACCCCATCTCCATGATCACTGACATCACCACACCAAACCAAATCAAATCAAACCCTTCAGCCCGCAACGGGGGCAAAATGATGGGGGCCGTCATTAAAATAATACTGACGGGGGGCAAGAAAAATCCAAGCAGCACCACCAAAACTGAAACGGCCAAAAACAACACCCATTTGGACAAATGCAACCCCACCACCCACTCCGCAGCACTTTGGCTGATGTGTAAATAGCTCATCACATAAGAGTACAAAAGTGACATGCCAATGATCATCATCAGCATCGTGGCTTCAGACAAGGTGCTGGTAAAAATGGGCTTTAAGTCCGACATCTTAAAAGCGCCATACACCAAAGCGATCAAAATCAGGGCCATCACAGCCCCCAAACCAGCCGTCTCAGAGGGTGTGGCAAAACCACCGTACAAGGCACACATCACGCCCAAGAGCAAAATTAAAAATGGCAAAACTCTAGGAATGGCCATGAACTTTTCTTTCAAGGTGTAATGATCCACCTGCAAAATCCGAGCTCTCTCGCCGCCATGATCTGCAAACGTTTGTGCTTGCCGACGCTCTAAGTTGAATTTAAAAATACCATAACCCGCAAACAATACAACGAGCACCAAGCCCGGCACGATGCCCGCCAAAAACAAACGCCCCAAGGACTGTTCAGCCGCCACCGCGTACAAGATCAGGGTCACGGAAGGGGGCAACAAAATACCCAAGGTGCCGCCAGCAGCAACCAGCCCCGCAGAAAGTCCCGCCGAATACCCTCTCTCACGCATCTCAGGAATGGCGGAGCTTCCAATGGCTGAACATGTTGCAGCGCTTGATCCCGCCATGGCGGCAAAAAGTCCACAGGCCAAAGTGACCGCAATGCCCAAACCACCAGGTACTTTGCTCAGCCAAATGTTCAAGGCTGAATAAAGATCTCGTCCTGCCTTGGATTTCCCTATGGCAGCCCCCTTTAAGATGAACAGAGGAATGGTCAATAAAGTGATGCTGGCCATTTCCTCGTAAACATTTTGAGCAATGGTGTCCAAGGCGGCATGAGGCATGAAGAAATACATGAAGACCGTTGCAACAGCACCAAGTGCAAATGCAATGGGCATGCCTGAAAACAAAACCACGCAGGTCGAAAACCCAAAAAGCAATCCAATTTGAAGAGTTGTCATTTTTTTAATTATTTTTTAAGTATTGCATCTCGGCTGAGCACTTGCTCAAGCAAGACCAAGACGAGCAGTGAGGTCCCTACCGCCATGGATCCATAAGGGATCCACAAGGGGGCACCAAATGCAGAGCCTGATATTTGATTGTCTTCAATGGCTTCAAGGAGCAGTGTCCAAGACTTCCATGCAAAAAAAACGCAAAAAAGAAGCGACAAAATATCACTCAAAAATCTGCGCATGGCATCCGCTTTAGGGCTCAGCAAGGCACTCAAGGCTTGGATTCCCACATGACCGCGCTGAATTTGCACCCAACCAGCGGACAAAAAGGTCGCACCCACCAATAAAAATATGGTCACCTCATCTTGCCAGTCACTTGGAATCTTAAAAAGATACCTTGCCGTGGCCTCCCAAGTCAACACACATGCAGCAATGCCGATGGCGACCGATCCCATGACGGCCGCCAATTGATTAAAGGCGTGTAAACCTTTGAAGAAAAAGCTTTTGTTCGCCAAGGACACGCCCTTGGCGCTCGAAGACATGTCGTGCTCCATTCAAATACCCTTTATGCAACGGCTTTAGCGAGCTTTAAAAATCTCTCGCATTCGGAGCTTCTCTTGGCGTAATCAATCCATGCCGACTCTTCAGCAATTTTCTTCCATTTAGAGATGGTCGCCTCATCCATGTCGATCACTTTGGCACCCGCTTTTTTGTACACCGTGGCCACGTCCTCATCATCCACTTTCGCTTGAGTGGTTGCAAACTTCTCAAGTTCAAGTCCGACTTCCTCAATGGCGCGTTGCTGATCAGCGGGCAAGGCATCAAAAATGGCTTTGGACATCAACAAGGGCTCAAACATGTACCAAAAACTCTTGCCCCGACCTGTTGTCAGGGCCTTGGAGATCTCCTCAAGTCTAAAAGAGATCAAACTGGTGGAGGATGTGATGGCCGCATCCAATGAACCCGTCTGCATGGCTGGATAAATTTCGTTGGATGGCACGCTAGAAATGATGCCGCCTGCTTGCTTGAGCATCAGATCCATTTCCCTAGAACCACCTCGGATCTTCAAACCCTTGACATCGTCTGGGTTGACGACGGGCACGTTCCTAGAAACTGTACCTCCCGCTTGCCAAACCCAAGTCACAATCTTCACGCCCTTGGCTTCAAGCAACTTGGTGAGTTCGCGACCAATTTCCGCCTTCTTCCAAGCAAAACCTTGCTCATAGGAGGTGACCATACAGGGCATGAGACCAATGTTGACCTCTTGAATTTCTCCACCCGCATAAGCCAAGGGATAAAGCGTTAAATCAAGCGCACCCTTTCTGACCGCCGAAAATTGGGCCACGGTTTTCATCAAGGAGGAGCCAGGATAAATTTCAAACTTCAAGGCGCCAGCCGTGCGCTTTTCCACATCTTGGGCAAATTTTCTTGCCAAGCGGTCCCTGAAGTCACCTTTGTCCAGTGAACCACCGGGAAATTGATGCGATATTTTTAAGATCTTGGACTCCGCACCCCAAGCCATAGAAGAAGCGGACAAGAGGCCAGGCACAGTTGCACTGGCCAAACCTTGAACAATTGATCGTCTAGAAATCATGGTGTTTCTCCTTGAAAAGATGCATTGAGGCTACCGCAGTGAGCCTTTGTTCACCATAGGTGAATATCCTGCTGTAAGTAAGTGTTCAGGTTTTAGATCAAGCCCTCTGTAGGACGGATCTCAAAACACCATAGAAAAAGAGTATTTTAGTGTCGATTTGATGAAAAAGAAGAATCAGACTGAAATCAAGGCCATTGAACATAAAAATAGTTCAATGCACATTAAAAGAGCCTAAAAAGCACTAACTATTTACCAAGCATGTCGCTCATTGTCAGGGAAAGTCCCATCCTTGACCGCCGTGACATAGGCGCGCATGGCCTGCTCAACGCCTGGTTGATCGATCAAGAAATTCCTCACAAATTTAGGCAATTTGCCAATCCCAGCGCCCAACATATCGTGCATCACCAACACTTGACCGGAGGTCACGTTGCCAGCACCAATCCCAATGGTTGCGCATTTTGAGAGTTTTGAGGTGACCTTTTGCGCCAAGTCAACAGGCACCATCTCCAACACCAACATGCTTGCGCCGGCTTGCTCGAGTTGCGTTGCATGATTTAAAAGCGTGAGTGCAGCTTGCTCGTCACGCCCTTGGACTTTGTAGCCACCCAGGGCAAAAACCGTTTGTGGCGTCAGACCCAAATGCGCGCACACCAATACGCCTCGGTCTGTCAGGAATTGAACCACTTCGTTGGTCCACCCGCCCCCTTCAAGCTTGACCATGTGAGCGCCCGCTTGAAGCAAGGCTGTCGCACTTTGCATGGCCTGCTCTTTAGAGATTTGATAACTACCAAATGGCAAATCTGAGATGATGCAGGCATTGTTTTGTGCCGCTTGAACGCCCTTGGCCACACACTTCGTGTGATAGACAACGTCCTCCAGGCTCACACTCAAAGTACTGTCTCGGCCTTGGCTCACCATGCCAAGGGAGTCACCCACCAACAAACTGTCCACACCAGCACGATCAGCCAAAGCGGCAAAGGTGGCATCGTATGCCGTGAGCATAGAAATTTTCTCTCCACTGGCATGCATTTGCATTAATCGATGAAGGTTCATGGGTCAAGGTCCATTTAAGTAAAGCTCAGCACACTATGAAAGTGATGGAGCGATAAAGCTCAAAAATTATGAAAGAATAGAGTCACTGCTCACAATTATAGTTTGAGTCACTCAAAAAGCCTTTATGCCCCATTCGCTTGCTACTTTAAACTTGAATTACTCTGCTGAGCACGGCAAGACCGTTTTGAGGCATGTCCACAGCGGCCCACTTCGGGTCCTCAAAAGCCTGTACCCGGAAGGTTCGAGCATTTGTCACAATATTTTGATCCATCCACCCAGTGGCTTGGTGGGCGGGGATGTGCTGGACATTCAAATTGCCTTGGATGAAGGCGCGCACGCACTCATCACGACCCCTGGGGCGGCGAGATTTTTTGCATCCAAAGAGCATTCAGCCTTTCAAAAAACACATGCCAAATTGAAAAATCACGCACGTCTTGAATGGCTTCCCATGGAAACCTTGGCCTATAGTGGCTGTCTGGGCACCAACGAAACGGTTTTTGAACTCGGACAAGAAAGCATGCTCATCGCATGGGACATCATGTCACTGGGCTTGCCCCACGCAAAGATGCCTTTTTTAGAGGGACGCTTTTCTCAGCATTTAGAAATCAAAAATGTGTGGCTCGACAAGGGCACAATCAACGCTGATGACATGAGACTTCTAAAAAGTCCTGTCGGATTGAACGGTAAAACTTGTTTGGCCACCCTGGTGTTTGCTTGCGGCACGCCCATCCCCAAAGCCACCAAAGACAAGGCCGTCGAGATGGCCCGGGAAATTTGCGATTCTCAAAGCAAGTCGGTCAAAATGGGGGTGAGTGCACCAAGTGAAAAGATGGTCGTGGTGCGCTCATTGAGCGATCAAGTAGAACCTTGCATGAAGGTCTTTCAAATGATTCGAGCCGCTTGGAGGAGTGAACTATGGAACACATCCACCAACTCCCCTCGCATTTGGCAAACCTGAGGAACCGCAAAAACAACAATCAAATGGACACCAATTGGCGAATGCCTTTGGCGGCCATTTCCGAGCCCGGTCCTTCCACCAGCACTTGGCCTCGCTCCATGACCAAATACTGATCGGCCAGCTCTTCTGCAAAATCGTAATATTGCTCACAAAGCAAGATCGCCATCTCACCTTTGCTTGCCAATTGGCGAATGACTCTGCCAATCTCCTTGATGATGCTGGGTTGAATGCCTTCGGTGGGCTCGTCCAAAACCAACAATTTGGGCCCACTCGCGAGTGCTCGGGCAATGGCCAATTGCTGCTGCTGCCCACCTGACAAATCGCCTCCACGGCGGTGACGCATTTGATGCAAAATTGGAAAAAGCTCAAACAGTTCTTGAGGAATCGCCGTACTGCTCGGCTTTGACGCCAAACCAATTTTTAAATTGTCTTCCACGGTTAAGCGATTAAAAATTTCTCTTCCCTGCGGTACGTAACCAATCCCTGCACTTGCTCGCTCATAGGGTGTCGCCTTGGTGATGTCTTGCCCATTCAGTACGATGCTCCCTTCTCTAATGGGCACCAATCCCATCAAGGACTTCAAGAGCGTGGACTTGCCCACGCCGTTTCTTCCGAGCAAGACGGTGATTTTCCCAGCCGTGGCACTCACGCTCACACCTCTCAGGATATGTGAGCCTCCATAATACTGGTGAACATTAGAAATTTGTAACATTTTCATCGACCCAAATAAACTTCAATCACTCTTTCATCGGCTTGCACCTGGTCCAGAGTACCTTGAGCCAAAACGCTGCCATCACAAAGAACAGTGACCACATCTGAAATTCTTTTAATAAAGCTCATGTCGTGTTCGACGACCATCAACGAGTGCTTGCCCTTCAAGGACAAAAAGAGCTCGGCCGTTCTCTCAGTCTCTTGATCGGTCATCCCAGCCACAGGCTCATCCAAAAGCAACAATTTAGGGTCTTGCATCAGCAGCATCCCAATTTCAAGCCACTGTTTTTGGCCATGACTCAAGTTGCCCGCTTGACGGTTTAAATCTTCTTGCAATTGAATCGTTTCAATCACTTCGAACAATTTATTCTTTTGCTCGGCGCTTAATTTGAAGTAGATCGAGGCGCCAACACCTTTGTCCGTTTTTAGCGCCAACTCCAAGTTCTCCCAAACACTCAAGTACTCAAAGACCGTCGGTTTTTGAAACTTGCGTCCAATACCCAATTTAGCGATTTCTGGCTCAGAGTAGCTCAGGAGATCGATCGTGCTGCCAAAAAAGACTCGTCCACTTTGGGGCTTGGTTTTACCAGTGATGATGTCCATCATGGTGGTCTTTCCGGCACCATTGGGTCCAATGATGCAGCGAAGTTCACCCAGGCCAATGTCAAGACTCAAATTGTTGATGGCTTTAAAGCCATCAAAGCTCACATTGACATCTTCCATGTACAAAATACGACCA
Source organism: uncultured Burkholderiales bacterium (assembly GCA_903861115.1). Classification (GTDB taxonomy): domain Bacteria; phylum Pseudomonadota; class Gammaproteobacteria; order Burkholderiales; family Burkholderiaceae_C; genus Limnohabitans. The sequence continues at coordinate 30,227 of CAIOTD010000159.1, read as the reverse complement.
TGCGTGACATCCAACTCACCCGCGTGATGGATGCGAGAGTAGCTCGCGCCTCTGCCGCCAGAGGATTGCGTTTGTTCTTTGGTCTGCAGATGCTGCTGCAGTCTTTTTGCACCTTGATCCAATAAATCTGGCGTCATTTTGACTCCCCTTTATTAGAACGAAACTTGCTCATCAAGCCAACCACACCATTGGGTAAATACAACGTCACACCAATAAACAGTGCACCCAAGAAATACAACCAAAACTCTGGCGCTGTCACCGTCAACCAACTCTTAAATCCATTGACCAAAAAGGCACCAACAATTGGACCTATCAATGTGCCTCTTCCGCCCACTGCTGCCCATACAGCCATCTCAATTGAATTGGCTGGGCTCATCTCACTTGGATTGATGATGCCAACTTGTGGCACATACAAGGCTCCTGCAATTGCGCAAATGACAGCCGACAAAACCCAAATGGTTAATTTGTAAGGCAAGGGAGAGTAACCGGAGAACATGACTCGACTCTCAGCGTCTCTGATGGCTTGCAAGACGCGACCGAATTTACCATTCATCAGCCAGCGAGAGAGCAAGAAAAACCCAAGCAAGACCAAACCTGTGATCACGAACAACACCATGCGCATGCTAGGTGTTGCTATGGTGATGCCTAAAATTCTCTTGAAATCCGTGAATCCATTGTTGCCCCCAAATCCGGTCTCATTTCTGAAGAACAACAACATGGCGGCATAGGTCATCGCTTGCGTGATGATGGAGAAATAAACACCTTTGATCCTTGATCTAAAAGCGAAATATCCAAAGACAAAGGCGATGAATCCAGGCACCAAAACAATCAGCAACAGCGTTGCAATAAAACTGTCACTGAAATACCAATGCCAAGGCAGCGTTTTCCAATTCAAAAACACCATGAAGTCAGGCAAGTCAGACTTGTAATTTCCATCTGTGCCAATTTGCCTCATCAAATACATGCCCATCACATAGCCACCCAGCGAGAAGAACAAACCGTGGCCAAGTGACAAAATACCGGTGAACCCCCAAATCAAATCCATGGCCAAAGCACAAATGGCATAACACATGATTTTGCCAATCAATGAGACCATAAAGTCGCTCATGTGAAGCCAATGGGTTGGCGGCAAATAGACGTTCAAAATAGGCGCCACAATGGCCACAAAAATAACTGCCACAAAAAATGTGCTCCAAGCAGGCGCACTCAAGAGTGGTTTTTGGGTTGGGATCAAAACTGTGCTCATCTTATGCCTCAGCACTTCTGCCCTTCAAAGCAAAAAGGCCTTGGGGACGTTTTTGAATGAAGATGATAATTAAAATCAACACCGCAATTTTTGCAAGAACGGCCCCCGTTAACCCTTCCAAGAGTTTATTGAGAACGCCCAAACCAAGGGCCGCATACACCGTGCCCATGAGTTGACCCACGCCACCCAATACCACAACCATGAAAGCATCAACGATGTACCCTTGACCCAAATCTGGTCCCACATTTCCAACTTGACTAAGCGCGCATCCAGCCAATCCAGCAATGCCCGAGCCTAGCGAAAAGGCGTATGTATCAATGCGCGCAGTATTGATGCCCATGCACGAGGCCATGGGCCTATTTTGCGTAACGCCACGAACAAACAAACCCAGTCTTGTTTTACTGATCAGCAGCGCCATAAAAATCAAAACAAAGAAGGCAAACAAAATGATCATCATTCTGTTCCATGGGAGCGTTAAATTAGAAAGCAATTCAACCCCTCCGCTCATCCAGGAGGGATTTTCTACAGCCACATTTTGTGCACCGTAAAGGGTTCGAACCCCTTGCATCAAGGCCAAACTGATGCCCCATGTAGCGAGCAAGGTTTCAAGAGGCCTACCGTACAAATGCCTTAAGATCAATTTTTCTAGGACCGCTCCGACCAACGCAGCAGATAGAAATGCTGCCGGCAAAGCCGCGACCAAGTAGTAATCAAAACCTGAAGGCCAATACGTTCTAAAAGCCACCTGCACAGAATATGTTGCATAAGCGCCAATCATCATCAATTCGCCATGCGCCATGTTGATCACACCCATCAGTCCATACGTGATGGCCAAACCCAATGCAACCAATAACAAAATAGAACCCAGGCTCAAACCGGTGAACAAGGTGCCAATTCTTTCACCCCAAACGAGCGACGCTTTGATGTCCTTGATGGAAGCTTGCAATTGAGCTTTGACGGAGGCGTCCTCTTCTTGGCTGAGTTGTTGATTGAGCAGCAACAAGGTGTTTGGGGTCTTGCTCAATGCCAAAACCGTCGCCGCTTCAAGTCTCTCCTTGGTGCTCGTACTTGCAATCGTAATGGCCGCTTTGGCCAGCATCAAATACTCTTTAACTTTTTCGTTCTGTTCGGTTGCAAGCGCTTTGGTGAGCAGAGGCATTTTTGTAACATCAGGCTCAAGCAACAAGGCCTTGGCGGCAGTCAGCCTTTGCGCATCATCGCTGCTTAAAAGTTGCAGTGCAGCCAGTGCAGAGTCGACCTCGGAGCGCATGCGATTGTTGCTGGTCAGCCCTTGAAGATCACTGGGCATGGGCTTGGTCTCACCTGTCACGGGGTCGTATGCAACACCGCCTTTGACCACCAAAACCAAAGACCCAGAGACCATGACCTCATCATCCGCCAGTGCCTTTAAAAAATTCGCAGTCTTTTCATCTGCATCTTTTAGAGCCACTTGCAATGCTTCAATTCTAGAATCGTTGTCTCCTGTGACCATCGACTGAACCTGGTGGGCGCTTAACGACCAAGCAGGCAAATGCCATATCACGCAGCTCAACAAAAGCAAACCAATACGTTTCATATAAATTTCGTCTTCTTTTTGTAAAAGTGGAGGCCTGAAGCCTCCACTTTATTCACCTACTTGACTTTGATTGGATTTTAAACCAATCAAAGATCAATCAATCACTTCTTGACTGGCTCATCAGGCTTTTTATCGTTGCCTTCAATGTATGGGCTCCATGGCTTGGCTTTTACAGGACCAGGCGTTTTCCATACCACATTGAATTGACCGTCGGCCTTGACTTCACCAATGAACACGGATTTGTGCAAGTGGTGGTTTTTCTCGTCCATTTTAGATTGGATGCCGCTAGGTGCTGTAAATGTTTGTCCAGCCATTGCTGCAATGACCTTGTCAACATCGGTTGACTTGGCTTTTTCAACCGCTTGCTTCCACATATTGATACCAATGTAAGTTGCCTCCATTGGATCGTTGGTCAAAGGCTTGTCTTTGTGACCAGCAATGCCCTTGGCTTTTGCATAATCGCTCCACTTTTTAATGAACGCGTCATTTGTAGGATTCTTGATGCTCATGAAATAGTTCCATGCAGCCAAGTGACCTACCAATGGCTTGGTATCTACACCACGCAACTCTTCTTCACCCACTGAGAAAGCAACGACTGGTACGTCTTTGGCCTTCAAGCCTGCGTTACCCAACTCTTTGTAGAAAGGAACATTGGAGTCACCGTTGATTGTAGAGACCACAGCAGTTTTACCACCTGTTGCGAATTTTTTGATGTCAGCAACAATGGTTTGATAATCAGAGTGACCAAACGGTGTGTACTTCTCATCGATGTCTGATTCTTTAACGCCCTTGCTCATCAAGTAAGCGCGCAAAATTTTGTTGGTCGTTCTTGGATAGACATAATCTGTACCCAACAAAACCCAACGCTTGGCAGCACCACCGTCTTTGCTCATCAAATAATCAACGGCTGGAATGGCCTGTTGATTTGGTGCAGCACCTGTATAAAACACATTCTTGCTCAACTCTTCACCCTCGTACTGGACAGGGTAAAACAACAAGCCATTGAGCTCTTCAACCACTGGAAGAACTGATTTTCTTGACACAGACGTCCAGCATCCAAAAATGACAGATACTTTGTCTTGCGTCAACAACTGCTTTGTTTTTTCAGCAAACAAAGGCCAATTTGAAGCAGGATCAACGACAACAGGCTCTAACTTCTTGCCCAAAACACCACCTTTGGCATTGATCTCATCAATGGCCATCAAAACTGTGTCTTTTAATACAGTCTCAGAAATAGCCATCGTTCCGGACAGGCTGTGCAACACGCCAACCTTGATTGTGTCTGCTGCACGTGCAGGCAAAGCCATTAACAAGGAACCCGTGACCAAAGCCGTTGCGGCCGCCAAGGCCTTAAGATGATGTCGTCTGTTGAACATTTAAATTGCTCCAATTCATAGAAAAAGTTAGGAAAGTTGAAATTCGCTTTCGCATTGAGATCTTCGCAAGCGCCGTGCCACATCAAAACACCCTCCCCGCCCCATTCAAGCGCAAAGCCAACACAATCAGACCACCTTCATCCAAAAAACGCACCATAATAATGCGCGCGCCGAGATATTCGCACCACAAGTGAGCGTATTTGTTGTTTGGCACCATTTTCGGAGGCACACAAGTTGCGTCATAATTGATTGACTGAAATACATTATTTGGAAGACCCATGGAATTAACGCCCCGTGAAAAAGACAAGCTTTTAATTTTTACAGCGGCTTTGCTTGCAGAAAGACGCAAAGCACGCGGACTCAAACTCAATTACCCCGAATCGGTGGCCTTTATCAGTGCAGCCATCATGGAAGGCGCTCGGGATGGCAAGACCGTTGCACAATTGATGAGCGAGGGACGAACACTTTTATCAAAGTCGGATGTGATGGATGGCATTGCAGAGATGATTCCAGACATTCAGATCGAGGCGACCTTTCCAGATGGAACAAAATTGGTGACGGTCCATCAACCCATCATTTGAATCCAATTCACGTCCAATTGCCTTCACCCTCAAACTCCACATCCTTTAAGACCCATCATGACGCCTGGTGAATTACTCATAGACGAGGTCCAATACGTCCTCAACCCCAACCGCAGAACCTGCACCTTGGTTGTTCAAAATGCGGGAGATCGCCCCATTCAAGTGGGTTCGCATTATCACTTTGCAGAAACCAACGCCGCCTTGGTCTTTGATAGAACAGCGGCAAAGGGCATGCGTTTGAACATTGCTTCAGGCAACGCCGTGCGTTTTGAGCCGGGTCAAGAAAGAACCGTGGAATTGGTCGATTACGCTGGAGATCGCAAAATTTATGGCTTTCGAGGCCTCGTACAAGGAGCGCTTTAATGGCGACTATCAATAAACGCGCATATGCAGAGATGTTTGGTCCAACCGTTGGTGACCGCGTTCGTTTGGCCGACACGGATTTGATCGTTGAGGTTGAAAAAGACTTGACCCTACAAGCCGGAGGCTACGGTGAGGAGGTCAAATTCGGAGGCGGTAAGACCATTCGTGATGGCATGGCTCAATCTCAGCGCACAAGGCACGAAGGTGCCATGGACACCGTTTTAACCAATGCATTGATCATTGATCACTGGGGCATCATCAAAGCCGATATTGGTTTGAAGAACTCAAGAATTGCCGCCATCGGCAAAGCGGGCAACCCAGATACACAACCCGGTGTGGATATCATCATTGGGCCTGGCACCGAGATCATCAGTTGTGAGGGCATGATCGTCACGGCAGGTGCCATTGATACCCATATCCACTTTATTGCCCCACAACAAATTGAGGAAGCCCTGTGCAGTGGCGTCACCACAATGATTGGGGGCGGAACGGGGCCTGCAACAGGTACGTTTGCAACCACTTGCACACCGGGGACTTGGAACCTTGAGCGCATGCTGCAAGCCGCAGACGCCTTTCCCATGAACCTAGGATTCCTAGGCAAAGGCAACGCCTCCTTGGCCGCGCCCCTTCGAGAACAAATTGATGCAGGCGCCATTGGCCTCAAACTTCACGAAGACTGGGGCACCACCCCTTCAGCCATTGACAATTGCCTGACGGTGGCTGAGGAGACGGACACACAAGTTGCCATTCACACGGACACCTTGAATGAGTCTGGTTTTGTTGAAGACACCATTGCGGCATTCAAAGGCCGCACCATTCACACCTTTCACACCGAAGGCGCAGGCGGAGGTCATGCGCCAGACATCTTGAAAGTCGTGGGCGAAGCCAATGTGCTCCCCTCCTCGACCAATCCAACACGGCCCTACACCATCAACACCTTGGATGAACACGTTGACATGTTGATGGTCTGTCACCACTTGGATGCATCGATTGCGGAAGACTTGGCGTTTGCAGAAAGCCGCATCCGCGGAGAAACCATTGCTGCTGAAGATATTTTGCACGACTTGGGCGCCATCAGCATGTTCAGCTCTGACAGCCAAGCCATGGGCCGAGTTGGAGAGGTCATCATGCGCTGCTGGCAAACCGCACACAAGATGAAACAGCAACGTGGGAAATTACCCAACGACACGGACCGCCACGACAATGAGCGCGTCAAACGCTATGTATCCAAATTGAGCATCAACCCCGCCATTGCACATGGCATCAGCCATGACGTTGGGAGCATTGAGGTCGGTAAATGGGCCGACTTGGTCTTTTGGAAGCCGGCTTTTTTTGGCGTTAAGCCCTTTCTGATCATGAAAGGTGGTTTCATTGCGATGGCCGCCATGGGCGATCCCAATGCATCCATCCCTACACCTCAACCCGTCCACTATCGCCCCATGTTTGGCGCTTACGGGGGTGCGCTTGCCAAAGGCTCATTGACTTTCGTCTCCAAGTCTGGACTGGGTCTAGGCATCAAGGAACGTTTTGGACTACAAAAATCTTTGTCTGCCGTGCACAATATTCGAGGCATAGGCAAAAAGCACATGATCCGAAATGATTACGCGCCCAAGATGGAGATCAACGCACAAAGTTATGAGGTGAGGGCCGATGGCCAACTGCTCACGTGTGAGCCAGCGGTCTCCCTGCCAATGACCCAACGTTATTTCCTGTTCTGACCCCCAAGCACAAAAAACAAGACCCATGCCATGATTTATTTCACCAAAGTCATCAAAGGTGGGCGCGGCCTGGCCAAAGCATTGGTTCAGCGCGCACCCAGCATTTCTTTGGATTGGGATCTCAGACAAAAAAGTCGTTTTGAGACGACCGACTCCAATGGCCAACAAGTTGGCGTGGTGACCGCAAGGGGTCAAGTCTTGAGAGGTGATGATGTCTTGGTGGGCGAGGACGGCTCGTTTTTAAAAGTCTTGGCCAAGGATCAATCTGTTTTGCGAATCACGTTTTGCACCGAGCACGGCTCAGCATTTGATCTCACCCGCGCAGCTTATCACCTAGGCAACCGCCACGTGCCCATTGAACTCAAGCAAAACTTTTTGCAAATCGAACCCGATCATGTCTTGGCAAGCATGCTAGAGAACATGCACTTGATCGTTCAAGAAACCTCTGCCCCTTTTGAGCCCGAATCTGGCGCCTACTCTGAGGAGAGCAAAGCGTCTCATTCCCATGCTCAACACGCCTTGCATGGCCATGGACACAGTCATGCATCAACGCATGATCCTGAAGACACGCATGCGCATGACCATTGCAACCACCACGCCCACCCATGACTACTTTGGGGGAATCAGCCAGTCGCTTCATGTTGCTTTTGCAGTTGGCCTCACCAGCGCTGCCGGTTGGAGGCTTCTCCTACTCGGAGGGTTTAGAAAGCGCCGTTGAGCTGGGTTGGATCACAGATGAGGCCAGCGCCAAAAATTGGCTGGTGGATCAACTTCATTTGATTCAAGCCAGGAGTGAAATGCCTTTGTTGCAAGCGACTGTTCATGCCTGGCGAAGCTTTGATCAAAAGGAACTTCACGCTTTGACGGCCTGGACGCTTCAAACTCGAGAAACCTTTGAGGTCAAACTCCAAACCGAGCAAATGGGTCGTTCTTTGCTGATTTGGTTAAGAAATCAAAACATCGTTGACGATGAAAGAATTGACTTTTGCAATGATCTCCCCCCCACTTGGCCAATTGTCTTCGCGCTTTGTGTAAGCGCAGAAGATATTTCTCTCAAGGATGGTTTAATGACTTATGCCTTTTCTTGGGCCGAGAACATGGTACAAGCGGCCATGAAGTCTGTCCCCTTGGGCCAAAAAAGTGGCCAGGCGATTTTGACGGCCCTGACACGAGAAATTCCTCAAGCCGTCGAGATGGCTTTGTCCACCTCTGCTGAAAAACGCCAGTCATTTGCACCCCACTTGGCCATTTTGTCAGCCCTACACGAAACTCAATATTCAAGACTTTTTAGATCATGACTGCCATGCACAACATCAAAAACAGAACCAAAAAACTCCCCCCCCTTAGAGTAGGCATTGGGGGGCCCGTTGGATCAGGAAAAACAACCCTTCTTGAGATGCTTTGCAAAGGCATGCGTGAGCGCTTCGACTTGGTGGCCATCACCAATGACATTTACACAAAGGAAGACCAACGACTCTTGACCATCAGTGGCGCGTTGCCCCCTGAGAGAATCATGGGCGTGGAGACCGGTGGTTGTCCGCACACGGCCATTCGAGAGGATGCTTCCATCAACTTGGAGGCCATTGATCGAATGCTTGATAGTTTTCCCAATGCTGACATTGTGTTCATTGAAAGCGGTGGTGACAATTTAGCAGCGACCTTCAGTCCCGAACTCAGTGACCTCACGATCTATGTCATCGATGTGGCGGCCGGAGAAAAAATACCAAGAAAAGGTGGACCCGGTATTACAAAAAGTGATTTGTTTGTGATCAATAAAATTGACCTGGCTCCACACGTCGGCGCCAGTCTAGACGTGATGGAAGCCGATACACAAAGAATGCGTAAAAACGATCTTGGCGTCAAGCCTTACGTCCTCACCAATCTTCGCACCCTGCAAGGCCTTGAGAAAATCATCGATTTCATCGTGACCAAAGGCATGCTTGAACAAATATAAGCACAGACCCTTCAAGAGGCTTCTGCGTCAAACTCCTCTGCGGTCACTGCCACTTCGAGTTCATGTTCCCCACCACCTCGAATGACGCCTCTGAGTGGGGAGACATCGCCAAAGTCTCTGCCCACGCTCAGTCTCACATGACTCTCATCAGCGATCATGTTGTTGGTTGGATCAAGCTCTAACCATTCACCGGGTATACCTGGACAGTACAACGCCACCCATGCGTGTGAGGCATCTGAGCCACGCAATTTTTTCTGGCCTGCTGGCTGGCGCGTGAGCAAATACCCACTCATGTATTTCGCACTCAAACCGAGACTTCGCAAAGCAACCAACATGATGTGTGAAAAATCTTGACACACCCCTTGTCTTTGATCAAACGCCTCCCACACAGGCGTGCTGACCTCTGTGGATTTTGGAGAGTACTTGAAATCTTTGTAAATTCTTTGGGACAACTCGATGGCGGCATCCGTGATTTTCCTGCTCGGCGAGAACGACTCTAACGCATAACTCTTGATCTTGGCTACGAAAGGCGTGTATTCACTGGGGAAGACAAACTCACTGGCGGGCAAGTATTCCTTGCCAGACGCATATCTCAGCGCATCTCGCACTTGCTCCCACGTCAACTCGACCTCATCAACGGTATCCCTTGAAAGCGCATGCGTCAAAACTTGGCAGTAGGCCGTGACCGTTAAATATTCATGCGCTGTTTGGAAAGAGAAAAAATCTCTTTTATTGCCGAATGAATCCTGGCTTTCAAAGTGTGCGTCGGGCGTTGGAGAAATCAAAAGACTTGAATCCAACACCTCTTGAAAGGCATTGTTCAAAGGCCTTAAATAAGCCAAATGGTGGGCCAGTTGAACCTCACTGTCATAAGTGCATTTGGTCTCGTGTTCGACTCGGATGAATTTCATGAGGCAAACCTCTGTTCCTTGATGTGGGCAAAATATCTGCCGCTCAACTCATCAGACAATATTTTTCCAGCTTGTGCAACTCTTTTGCTAAAGGAGAGCACTTCAAAGGCCCCCTCAATGGGCATACAACTCTTGATCAGTTGACTGTAGATGTCAATGTCTTTGTCGGTATTGGGAAGGTGATGGATTTCTTGCTCTAGCTCTTTTAAAATCCAAATGATGGCTCTGGGGTTGGTGTCATCCAAAATCAAAAGTTCGATCAATGAGTCAATGTCTTGATAACTTTGGTAGCGTGTTCTGTAGGTGATGGTGCTGTCAAAAAGAGCGAGCAACATCTCAAAGCCACGATTGGACAAGGCGCCTTTGTTGAGAAAAAATGTGCTGAGTGTCTCAGCCAAATTCACCAGTCGCTCTATCAAGCGACCAATCGTGAGCATCCTCCAGCCCAAATCTCTTGTCATTCGGTCCGCTTGCAAGCCTGTGAGCGCTGCCAATTGAAGTCCCAAACTATCAAGCGCTTCAACCGCCACAATCAAGGACTTCTCCTCCAAGGATCTCTCCTCACCCAATCTCGCTTCGAGCGTGGTTCTCATGGTGCTCGCCAAACGCGAGTGATCACTTGGCAAACGGTCTCGAACCAACTTCAAATTGCTCTCAAGCGCCTTCAGGTAAAACCCCACACTGTATGCATCCTTGGAAATCAAGCTTGCAATGAGCGTGCGCGTAAAAACTTTCGGTGACTTAGAGAGTGTGGGTGCATCCGCAGAAATCAAACCAGAGCGAATGGTGAGTTCAGTGATGGCATCTTGCAAGGCCAAGACATTGTCTTCCCCTGAGATGCTTGCAATCATCAAAGACTCTTTGGCCAATCGAGTCAACGACTCCGCTCTTTCAGTGTATCGTCCCAGCCAAAACAAATTCTCTGCGGTGCGACTCGATATCAAAAAACCACCCTGCGATGGTAGGCCATCATTTCTCTTGACCCTTTGAGGCAGCATGGTATAGGTATCGACTTCTTCATCGGTCGTGACCCACGTGTCTAGGGTACTTCCACCGCGTTGAATGGAGACCATGTCCTTGTCGTCACTAGAAATTCTTGTCATTCCTCCGGGCAAGATTTGCCAAGTGCCATCTGTGTTGGCCATGGCGTAAATTCTCAACATCGACGTTCTTGGTGTGAACTGGCTGTTTTGCCAGGTGATGGCTTGCGAGAACTTCAAGTAGCTTTGTGTGGTGAAGATCTCTGGGCGTGTAGAGATGCGCTCCCTCAAGAGATCGAGTTGCTCGGGATCCATGTGCTCGCCAATCATGGGCTGGAAATGAGGTCCAACACTGCCCGTGTAGGTCGGCTTGATGACCTGAGTGTTCAAATTGGGACTCACATCCTGCCATGCAGCCTGCTCGCCACACCACCACGTGTGCAGCGAGGGCATCAAGAGTTTTTCACCGAGAAGTTTTTCTGAAATGGCAGGCAAAAATCCCTGGATCGCTGGGGATTCTAAAAAACCAGTTCCCAATGCATTGGCAATCAATACATTGCCCGCGCGAACCACTTGCAACAAACCCGGCACACCTAGCGTTGAGTCGCCTTTGAGCTCCAAGGGGTCCAAGAATTCGTCATCCAAGCGCCTAAAAAGCCCATGAATGGGTTGCAAGCCTTGAAGCGTTTTAAGGTATAACTTTTGGTCTCGAACCGTCAAGTCCGCACCTTCCACCAAAGGCAAGCCCAAATACCGCGCCAAGTATGCGTGTTCAAAATAAGTCTCGTTGTAGGGCCCAGGGGTCAACAAAGCAAACCGCGGCGCTTCTCCTTTGGCGATGGGCTTGGCCAATTCTGTAAAAGTATCAAGGAGTCTTCTGTAACTGGAGGCAATGTGCTGGATGCGCAACTGCCTGAACGCCTCAGGAAAGAGCTTGGAGATGATCAATCGATTTTCAAGCACGTAGCCCAAGCCTGAAGGCGCTTGCGTTCTATTGCCGATGACCCACCACTTGCCCTCTGGGCCTCTTGCGATATCGAATGCAACAATGTGCAAATAGATGTCCCCAGGCGGCCTGACTTGATGGACCGCTCGCAAGTAACCAGGATGCCCTTGGACCAATGCGGCAGGCAAGTAACTCTCTTGCAAAAGAGTTTGCTTGCCGTAAATATCTTTCAAGACCTCGTTGAGCAAATGTGCCCTTTGGGCCAATCCTTTAGAGATTTGAGCCCACTCTTGTTGATCAATCAACAAGGGCAAGGGGTTCAAAGACCAGGGTCGACTCTGCCCATGCGCGGCATCATAAACGTTGTAGCTGATTCCATTTTGTTGGATAAAGCGCGCAACGGTGGAAGCACTTTCAGACAAATTCTTGATTTGTTGGGGGCCAAGAATTTTAAAAAAATCGATCCAGTTTTCTTTCAACGCACCGTCTTTATCGGTGAATTCATCGTGCTGATCACCTTCCTTTTTGGCAGTCAAGGAAGCGATCAAGGCTCGCAAGTCCTCGGTCGAAAAAGTTGCGTCTTTATAAACAGGTTTGGTAAACGATCCCAATGATTCACTCAAGGCTGACTTCCATTTTAGAAACCTCGATTATCCTTGGTTTCTTCGCAAATCTAGCGTGAAAGGCAGCTCTTGACTTGGATAAGTTCTCTTAACATTGATTTTTCCCGGGGTATGCCCAAGTTTCGTGAACCTCGCAAGTCGTCTGCTCTCCGCTTCATACGAATTGATCGGAAATGTATCGTAATTTCTCCCCCCTGGGTGCGTCACGTGATAGCGGCACCCGCCAAGGGATCTTGACAGCGAATTGTCAACAACATCAAAGGTGAGTGGCGCGTGCATGCCAATCGTTGGATGCAATGCTGAAGGGGGCGCCCAAGCCTTGTACCTGACGCCCAACACATACTCACCCACGACACCGGTAGGCTGCAAAGGAGCGACTTGTCCATTGACGGTGACGCTGTAGCGGTTGTCGTTGTAGCCACTGAGTTTTAACTCGAGCCGCTCAAGAGAGGAGTCGACGTATCGAACCGTTCCTCCTGCAGAGCCTTCCTCACCCATCACGTGCCAAGGCTCCAGCGCCGTTCTCAGCGTCAATTCGATGCCTTTTGTTTGCACAGCACCGATCATCGGGAACCTGAACTCAAAGTGGGGCTCAAACCATTCTGCCTTGAAACCAAATCCGGCCTCATTGAGCTCTGCCAAGACGTCATCGAAATCCATTTTGACAAACGTGGGTAGTAAAAACCGATCATGCAACTCTGTACCCCAGCGGTGCAAGCGGTGCGCTCCTTGTCCCTTGTAGGGTGTTTTCCAAAACCAAGCGACCATTGCACGGATCAACAACTGCTGCGCCAAACTCATTTGAGAGTGAGGTGGCATCTCAAAAGCCCTCAACTCAAGCAAACCCAAGCGACCCGTTGGACCATCTGGTGAGTACAGCTTGTCTATACAAAACTCAGAACGGTGTGTGTTGCCCGTTACATCAACCAAAATATTGCGCAGTGTGCGATCGATCACCCAAGGTGGACATTGCCCCCACAAGACCGTTTGTCGCTCGATTTCAGCCAAAGCAATTTCTAATTCATAAACCTGATCGTTCCTCGCCTCATCAATGCGAGGCGCCTGAGACGTGGGCCCAATAAAGAGACCAGAGAACAAATAAGACAAAGAGGGGTGATTGTGCCAAAAGGTCAACAAACTGGGCAACAAATCGCTTCTTCGCAAAAAAGGACTGTCCACTGGCGTGGCGCCGCCCATCACAAAATGATTGCCCCCGCCCGTTCCAGTGTGGCGCCCATCCATCATGAACTTTTCCGTTGACAAGCCCGTTTCGTGGGCAACTTGATACAAGAACTCGGTGTTCTCTACCAACTCATCCCATGAGTGGGCTGGATGAATATTGACCTCAATGACACCTGGATCAGGGGTGACCTGTAGCATTTTGAGTCTCGGATCCTTGGGAGGCGGATACCCCTCCATGACCACAGGCATGTGTAATTCTTGAGCCGTGGCTTCTACATGAGCGACCAACTCCAAGTAATCATCCAATTTCACCAAAGGCGGCATAAAAACATACACCACACCCTTGTCTTGACTTAAAAATTCCGCCTTTGGCCCACTTGCGCGTCCTGGATTTCTAACTTCAACGCACAAGGCCGTTCTGATCAACCAATGCGCAGACTCTTGTGGCGAGGGTGGTCTGTTTTGATCCTGATCGCCCGGCTGATCAACAAGGCCCAATGCGTTCTTGAAGTAAGGCGTTTGCATCACCACATGAGAGGTTTTCTTCAGCGCTTGATGATCCCTCAGAGGCACCGCTTGGTCGTAGGGATCCAAGTCAATTTGATAGGGGAACTGAGATTCACTCACCCAAGGCAAAGAATCCAGCGGCAAACGGTACCCCATCGCAGAGTCCCCGGGAATCAAAAACATCTTTTCATCGCGAAAGAACCATGGCCCCGATTGCCAAGATGAAAGCTCGCCCATGTGCTCAGACTTCTTGATAGGCAAGACGTAACCCACAACCTCATTCACACCTTGATTGAAAATTCTTCTGATTCTCGAACGCTCCAGTTCATCGTCAATTTTGGACTCCAACACATTGACATTCACGGGCAACTTTCTCTCACGCCACATGTAGTACCACGCATCCTCATAGCCAGGCGTGATGTACTCGGTCCCCAAACCCAATTTGTCACTCAAGCGATCCAAAAATAACTTGGCATCTGCCGTTTTAAATCGATGCTCGTCTCGCTCATTGGCACAAAGGCTTTTGTTTTCCCAACAAGACTGCCCATCTGCTCTCCAGTACAAAGACAAGGCCCAACGCGGCAATTGCTCTCCCGGATACCACTTGCCCTGACCAAAGTGCAAGAAACCACCTTGACCGTACTGATCTTTCAGCCTTTGTATCAACTGCGTTGAGTAACCTCGCTTGGTTGGACCCAATGCATCCGTGTTCCACTCTTCGCCATCTCGGTCACTGACCGAGACAAACGTTGGCTCACCCCCCATGGTCAAACGCACATCCATCTCTGACATCCGAGCATCCACCGATTCACCCAGATTTAAAATATCTTGCCACTGCTCACCCGTATAGGGTTTGGTAATTCTCGGCGACTCAAAAACCCTCGATACACTCATTTGGTGCGAAAACTCAACCTCACACTCATCCAATGCACCAAAAATGGGCGAAGCGCCCGAGGGTTCAGGCGTACAAGCCACTGGAATATGACCTTCTCCAGCCAAAAGACCCGACGTCGGATCCAAGCCCACCCAACCCGCGCCGGGAAGAAAAACTTCGCACCAAGCGTGCAGATCGGTGAAATCTGTCTCGGCACCGGATGGACCATCCAAGGACTTCACATCTGGTTTCAGTTGAATCAAGTAGCCCGAAACAAAGCGAGCAGCCAAACCTTTGTGCCTGAGCAGATGCACCATGAGCCATGCAGAATCTCGGCATGAACCCGATCCCAGCTGTAAAGTCTCCTCGGGAGACTGCACGCCAGGCTCCATTCGAATCGTGTAACTGACCTTTCTTTGAATCAGTTGATTGACATAAACCAAATAATCAATCGTACGAATTCGCTTTTCTGGCACCATGGCGATCAAGCTCTTTAACAAAGGGCCTGGCTTTGAGGTTGCCAAATAGGGCGCCAGATCATGACCGAGACGTTTCTCGTATCTGAAGGGGAATGTCTCCGCATCTGGCTCCAAAAAGAAGTCGAAAGGGTTGTAAACCGCCATTTCCGCAACCAAATCAACGGTGACCTTGAACTTTCTTGTTTTCTCTGGAAAAACCAAACGCGCCAAATAATTGGCAAATGGATCTTGTTGCCAATTCAGAAAATGACTCTCAGGCTCCACCCTTAGCGAATAGGACAAGATCGGTGTTTTGCAATGTGCCGCAGGGCGCAAGCGCACAACATGGGCGCCCAAGTTGATCGGGCGATCGTAGTTGTAAGTAGAGCTGTGGTGGAGGGCAACGTGTATGGTCATGCCTAGTGCAATGCAACTAATATGCCAAAACAGCCATTTCACCTGTTGATTTTCAACCCGAGTCGCTACAAAATGCACCAATAAGATGCATGCCAAGCGACCCAACGGGGTTCAAACAACATCTGACATCAACTTTTCATAAAACAACAAAAGGCAAAAGGATGGATTGTGCTGAATTCAAGCCCCAACAAGCAAGCCATGTGACCTCATGACGCTGCAGGTGCAGTGGCATTGATATTGCTTAATAGAGGTCATGATCAATCCCAATGAAATCAATTTTGTAACTCTCAATTGCTTTGTGCCCTCCAGTTTTTTTTCTGGTTCGCTCATTCAATTGGTGACCTTTTTACAAAACTTGAATTTAAAAGCTTTGATGAGTGAAGCCTTTGAGCGCTTTTGCAGCGTGCTACTTAACTGGTCTGCGCGAGTGTCTGAACTTCTTTCATCACTCAAGTCAATTGGGTACAAAGACCTTCTGTCACAAAAAAGGGACGAATACAAAAAGGATTTTCACTCATGGTGACCAAGTTTAAATTGCCCTTTGATGAAATGATTCTTGATGATTTAGATAGGAATTTCAAAAACTCTAATTTTTCAAGAGACCATTACAAAGACTTCGCCCAGTGGTTGGATGCTCAAGGAGAGGAGGTCTTGAGAGGCAAAAGGGAAGAGGCCGACTTGATGTTTCGTCGAGTGGGTATCACCTTTGCGGTCTATGGAGACAGTGGTGGCACAGAGAGAACGATTCCTTTTGATATTGTTCCGAGGATTTTTACTGCCAATGAATGGGGCCGACTTGAAAAAGGTCTGATTCAACGCGTGACCGCATTGAACATGTTTTTGCATGACGTCTACCATGATCAACACATATTGAAGGCAGGCTTGATACCTGCGGAGCAAGTGCTCAACAATGCTCAATTTAGAAAAGAAATGGTTGGCGTCAATGTCCCCATGAAAACGTATGCGCACATTGCAGGCATCGATATCGTGAGAGCAAACCATGGTGAAAACATTGGTGAATTTTTCGTGCTGGAGGACAACTTAAGAGTTCCCTCAGGCGTGTCTTACATGTTAGAAAATCGCAAAATGATGATGCGGTTGTTTCCGGAACTTTTTGCCAAACATCGCGTTGAACCGGTGGCGCACTATCCTGACCTCTTGCTAGAGACACTCAGGCAAGCAGCGCCAAAAGAGAACCTCAACCCAACCGTGGTCGTTCTCACGCCCGGCATGTACAACTCGGCTTATTTTGAACACGCCTTTCTGGCCCAGCAAATGGGGGTCGAATTGGTTGAAGGCAAAGACTTGGTGGTGAGCAAAGATTATTTGTACATGAGGACCACACAAGGGCTCAAAAAAGTTGATGTCATTTATCGACGCGTGGACGATGATTTCTTAGATCCAGGCGTCTTTAGATCCGACTCCACGCTGGGTGCCAATGGTCTGATGAGCGTTTACAAGGCAGGCAATGTTGCCATTTGCAATGCGGTTGGGACGGGTGTGGCGGATGACAAGTCCATTTATCCCTACGTGCCAGAGATGATCAAGTTTTACCTCAGCGAAGAGCCCATCATCGCCAATGTGCCCACCTACATGTGCAGAAAGTCCGATGAGTTGCAATATGTTTTAGACAATATTGCGTCTTTGGTCGTCAAAGAAGTTCACGGGGCCGGTGGCTACGGCATGCTGGTCGGCCCTGCCTCAACTCAAAGTGAGATTGCAGACTTCAAAGAAAAGGTCAAAGCCAATCCAAGTGGCTACATTGCGCAACCTACCCTCGCACTGAGCACGTGTCCAACGTATGTTGGCTCGGGCATTGCGCCTAGACACATTGATTTGCGACCCTTTGTTCTATCGGGCAAAGAGGTCCGCATGGCACCTGGTGGCCTTACACGCGTGGCGTTAAAGGAAGGCTCCTTGGTCGTCAACTCCTCACAAGGGGGTGGGACCAAAGACACTTGGATTTTAGAGCACTAAGAGACCGACTCGAGGACGTTGAAATGTTATCAAGAACAGCTGACCATCTTTACTGGATGTCTCGCTACACAGAGCGAACAGAGAACACAGCTCGCATGCTGGACGTTAACTATCAAATGTCCTTGCTGCCCCAAACACTCGAGGTCTCTGAGATGGCTTGGCGTGCATTGCTTGAAATCTCAGAACTGACGGAACTTTTTGATAAAACGCATGACAGCATCAGTGCCCATGCAGTGATCCAATTCATGGTGAGCGACTTGGACAACCCTTCGTCCATCATGCGTTGCCTTGAGGCGGCAAGAGAGAATGCTCGCGCCGTCAGGGGTTCCATGACCACAGAGTTGTGGGAAACCATCAACACCACTTGGTTGGATGCGCAAAAGAAAATCAAAGACGGCATGTTGGAACAAACCCCTTCAGAGTTTTTTGAGTGGGTTAAATTTAGATCCCACCAAACCCGTGGGGTTCAGCACGGAACGATGATGCGTGACGAGGCCTACTCCTTCATTTGCTTGGGATCCTTTTTAGAAAGAGCAGACAACACGGCTCGCTTGCTTGATGTTAAATCGCTGACCGCTGAAAACATGAAGGTTTTCAATCACGACTCGGTCGATGATTTTTATTATTGGGCTGCCATTTTGCGCTCAGTCTCGGCTTTTGAGATTTATCGAAAAGCTTATAGAGACGTGATCACACCCGAGCGTGTCGCAGAACTCTTGATTCTCAGAACCGATATGCCAAGATCCCTTGTCGCGTGTGTTGCTGAGGTTGCAAGCCTACTTGCTCAAGTGAAGAACTCCCAATCCAGCACAACCTTGACCCAAACCAGAAACATTTTGGCCGAGCTCAGGGATGAGAGCATTGAGGACATCTTGGAAGAAGGCCTGCACAGTTATTTAAAACTGTTTTTAGAAAAAATCAATCTTGTGGGCTCTGGCATTAGCCACGACTTCCTTCTCTCGACCGATGAGGTTGCCGCTTAACTCGTCACTGAATTTGCAACAAATAAGCTTGCACCTGAGCCTTCAAGCGCTCCGATTTGACTTGCAATGCCAGCACGTGTTCCATCAAAAAGCTTGAATTGAACGATTGCGCATCTCTCTCAATTTGAGCGATAGATTGAACCAGCGAGGGCTTTGCAAACAAACTCACCATGCCTTTAAAGGCATGCAGCCGAGCCATAAATACCTCACGGCTGTCCTCTTGCAAAAGTCGCATCAGATCATCACAGTCACTGGTGATATTTTTTTGATAATTGACCAACAAATCAACGAGCTGTGGGCTTGAAAAACCAAACTCCTCTATTCTCTCGACATCCAATTCGCTCATGTTGAGACCTTTTCAAAAAAACACATGTCTAGCCATATCCAAGGTGAAGATCGCGCTGGTTTTATCGCGGAACCAAATTAAAAATTTCACCCTCAGCTACACCTGAAAGCGCAATCATTATGTATCATACCCAAGTTAAAACATTTAGATTTTGACGCGTGCCTCAGGCCACAAATATATGTTTTAATGGGGATCCAAATGCTTGCAACTTACCCTTCGCCGTGCCCATGACCGAGACACTTTTATCACTGCGCGACATCACCAAACGCTACCCCTCAGTGGTTGCCAATGACCACGTGTCCTTGGATGTTAAAAAAGGCGAGATCCATGCCGTTCTAGGGGAAAATGGCGCGGGCAAGTCCACTTTGATGAAAATCATTTACGGTGCCGTCAAAGCGGATGAAGGACGCCTCTTTTTTAACGGCCAAGAAACACTGATCCGAAACCCACAAGAAGCCAGACAACTGGGCATCAGCATGGTGTTTCAGCATTTCAGTTTATTTGACACCCTGAGCGTTGCTGAAAATGTATGGCTCGGGCTAGACCGCAGTTTGAGTCTGGCCGTTGTCACTGAAAAAATCCTTCAAACTGCCTCGAGCTACGGCTTAGACATTGACCCCAAGCGGCCCGTTTACAGTCTGAGTGTTGGCGAGATGCAAAGGGTTGAGATCATTCGCTCTCTTTTGAACAACCCCCATTTGCTGATTTTGGATGAACCCACATCAGTCTTGACACCGCAAGCCGTTGATAAACTCTTTGTGGTGCTCAATCAATTGGCCGCTGAAGGTAAAAGCATTTTGTACATCAGCCACAAACTGCATGAGATTCGCGCACTGTGCACAGCGTGCACCGTGATGCGAGGTGGTATTGTGACAGGATCATGCAACCCACAAGAAGAGACCAACGACTCCTTGAGCCGCCTCATGATTGGCAGCATGCCCCCGGCTTTGAGCGTTCGAGCACACAAACCCGGTCAAGTGGTGCTTCGGGTTGACCATCTCACTTTGAACAAATCCGATCCTTTTGGTGTCGATTTAAATGACATTCAACTCCAAGTCCAATCCGGTGAAATTTTGGGGATTGCGGGTGTTTCAGGCAACGGCCAACAAGAGCTTTTGTATGCATTGTCAGGCGAAGATCGTCGTGCTGAGAGTAATTGCGTGGTGCTCTTTGACAAGGCGGTAGGTCATTGGCCGCCCCAAAAAAGGCGTGAACTAGGACTTCACTTTGTCCCTGAAGAAAGACTTGGGCGCGGTGCAGTTCCAGAGTTGAGCTTGTCCCAAAACTTGTTGCTCACCAGAAAAGAGGCCGTGTCAAAGAACATCGGTTGGCTCAATATGAACACCCTTGAAGTCCAAGCCCAACACATCATTGACGCGTTCCAAGTCAAGGCTTCAGGACCCAACGCCTTGGCCAAATCGCTCTCCGGTGGGAATTTGCAGAAGTTTTTGGTCGGACGAGAAATCGATGCCACGCCCAAGCTTTTGATCATCTCTCAACCCACTTGGGGTGTGGACATCGGAGCTTCCGCTCAAATCAGAGCGGCGATTTTGGCTTTGAGGGATGCGGGCTGTGCGGTTTTGGTGGTGAGCGAAGAGCTCGATGAGCTCATGGAGTTGAGCGACCGATTGCAGGTGATTGCCAATGGGTCCCTTTCTCCCTCTCTGACCAGACAAGAGGCCGATGTCAGTTTGATTGGCACATGGATGAGTGGCTTGTGGCCTCAACAACCCACGGAGCGTGAACATGCTGCGTCTTGAACCACGGGCACAATCGTCTGTATTTTGGCGCTTTGCCTCTCCCTTGCTCGCACTCCTCATCACCGTCGTGATTGGCGTGCTTCTTTTCACCGCATTGGGCAAAGATCCCGTGAAAGGCTTGAGCGTTTTCTTTTGGGAACCCATTAAAAGCGTTTACGCACTCTCAGAGTTGCTGGTCAAGGCAACCCCTCTTTTACTCATCGCACTGGGCTTGGCCGTGTGTTTTCGCTCCAACATCTGGAACATTGGCGCTGAAGGACAGTTTGTCATGGGTGCCATCTTTGCTGCCGGCGTGGCACTTCAAGCCGATGCCTCAAGCCCTGCAGGTTTTTGGGTGGCTGTGCTTTTGTCAGGCACCTTGGGTGGCATGCTTTGGGCAGGAATCACAGCGGCACTGAGAGACTGGTTCAATGCCAGCGAAATCTTGGTGAGCCTGATGATGGTGTATGTGGCCATCATGATTTTGAATTTTTTGGTGTTTGGGCCTTGGAAAGATCCCCTTGGATACAACTTCCCGCAAACCAAAACCTTTGAGACCCTCTCTCAGATTCCAAAACTCATTCCAGGAACGCGCGTGAACATTGGCGTGATTTTGACGCTCCTGGGCGTTGCAGGTTTGTGGGCTTTCTTGTTTCGCACCCATGCGGGTTTTGCACAGCAAGTGGGCGGTTTGGCACCTCACGCAGCAAGATTTGCGGGATTTTCCTCTCGTCGTGCGCTGTGGCTCGCTTTGCTGTGCTCTGGTGCCTCAGCGGGCTTGGCCGGCGCACTAGAAGTGGCCGGTCCTTTGCGACAACTGACCCCCTTTGTACCCGTTGGCTATGGTTTTGCAGCCATCATTGTGGTCTTCGTGGGACGACTGCACCCCATTGGAATGGTTTTTTCAGCGATTTTGATGAGCATGTTCTACATTGGTGGCGAGTTGGCTCAATCTCGCCTAGGCATGCCCAGATCTTTAACCGGGGTCTTTCAAGGACTCTTGCTCTTTTCTTTATTGGCCTGTGACACCTTGATGATGTACAAATTAAGCTGGAAATCCACACCAAGTTCGCCAGCATCCGCCAAAGCGATGAAGGAGGTGCTTTGATGGAGACGTATGCGCTTTTATGGGCTGCAACGATGAACGCAGGCACCGTTCTGGCCATTGCCTCATTGGGACTTTTGATCAACGAAAAAGCGGGCATCGTCAATCTGGGCGCCGAGGGCATGATGTTGTGCTCAGCAATTGCTGGGTTTGCCACGGTTTCTCACACCGGCAGTGATCTCTTGGGTTTTTTAGCGGGGATGGGGGCAGGCGCATTCATGGCGGGGCTGTTTGGCGTGTTGGTGATTTGGCTAGGCACCAATCAATATGCCACGGGCTTGGCATTGAGTTTATTTGGTGGGGGCTTTTCTGCGTTTGTCGGGGTCAATTATGTACAAGCCAAGTTACCTGAGCGCGTCCAGTATGCCGTACCTTATTTGAGCGATATTCCTTGGCTGGGCTCGGCCGTCTTTAAGCACCACCCTTTGGTCTATTTGTGCATTGCCTTTGTGCTCGGGTTGATCTACTTTCTTTACAAAACTCGCTCAGGCCTGATCCTGAGAGCCGTCGGCGAGTCGCCTGAGTCTGCACATGCACTGGGTTACCCCGTCAGAAAAATTCGCTTGATGGCTGTTTTGATGGGCGGCGCCCTGTGTGGGCTGTCGGGCGCCTACATTTCCATCATTTACACCCCACTTTGGGTTGAGGGCATGATTGCCGGCAAGGGTTGGATTGCTTTGGCGCTCACAACTTTCGCGACTTGGCGGCCCGCCAGGATTTTACTGGGCGCCTATTTATTTGGTGGCGTGACCATGCTACAGTTCCACTTGCAGGCCACAGGCATAGAAATACCTAGTCAATTTTTAAGTATGCTTCCCTATGTGTCTACAATTGTTGTACTGGCATTGATTTCCAAAAATCCACAGTGGTTAAGGGTCAATATGCCAGCGAGCATAGGCAAACCCTTTTTCCCCGGATCGTGATTTTTTAACTCAACTTTATACAAAGGAACTCAGATGACAGATTTTTACAAGCGTCGTTGGATTCAAGCCGCTGCGATCACAGCAGTTGCCGCTGCTGCACTCATTGGTTGCAGCAAAAAAGAAGAAGCAAAACCTGCTGAAGCGCCCAAGGCTGAACCCTTGAAGATTGCATTTGCTTATGTTGGCCCAGTGGGTGACGGCGGCTGGACTTTTGCTCACGACAATGCAAGAAAAGCAGTTGAGAAAGAATTTGGAGACAAGATCCAAACGTCCTTTGCTGAAAACGTGCCTGAATCTGCAGACGCAGAGCGCGTGATCAAAGACATGGTCGCCCAAGGCAACAAATTGATCTTTGGCACCACTTTTGGTTACATGGAGCCCATGCTCAAAGTAGCAGCAGAGAGCAAAGACATCAAATTTGAACATGCAACTGGCTACAAGCAAGCTGAGAACATGAACACCTATGACAGCAGAACCTATGAAGGCGCTTATTTGGCAGGTGTGATCGCTGGAAAAATGACCAAGAGCAATACGCTTGGTGTGGTTGCATCAATCCCAATTCCTGAAGTCATCAGAAACATCAACAGCTTCACACTGGGCGCACAATCGAGCAACCCCAAAGTCAAGACCAAAGTGGTTTGGGTCAATGAGTGGTTCAATCCACCAAAAGAGACGGAAGCTGCAACAAGCTTGATCAATGGCGGTGCTGACGTTTTGTTCCAAAACACAGATTCACCAGCAGTTCTTAAAACGGCTCAAGACAAAGGCAAGCGCGCTTTTGGTTGGGACTCTGACATGACCGCTTACGGCCCCAAAGCTCATTTGGCCTCTAGCGTGATCAATTGGACGCCTTACTACATTCAGGCCACGCGCAATGCATTAGAAGGCAAATGGACCGGTGGTGCTCACACATGGTGGGGCGTGAAAGAAGGCGCGATTGACATTGTCTCCATTGCTGAAGACGTGCCCGCTGAAACCAAAGCCAAAGTCGACGAAGTCAAAGCAGGTCTTAAGGACGGCAGCTTCTCTATTTGGAAAGGTCCTTTGATGGACAACACGGGCAAAGAGATCTTAAAGAAAGACGAAGTTGCTGATGACAAGTTCCTAAGCGGTATCAAATTCTTCGTCAAAGGCGTTGAAGGTAAAGTACCAGGCGGTGACAAATAAATCTAGACCCGTCTAGATGCATCAAAAAGGATCGCAACTCTGCGATCCTTTTTTTTGTCCTGAAGAGTTCAAGCCCGCAAGGTCTAAAACTTCACGAGGAGCGTCGATTGCTCACAAAGGCACAGGACTCACAATAGCGTTGCAGTGCTCTTCAATGACCCCAGGGCTTATTGCAAAGACCGTCAACTGAACTTGGCGTCATGGATTTCTCAAGCAATCACGACAGACACCTCAAACCGACTTGGATTTGGCAAAGACTCGGCTCAAATTGCTGCTGAGGCAATCAAAATGAATAAAGATTGGATCACGCATTGATGGCTTCCTTGCCAAAGAGGCCATGCGGCAAGAGGCAACAGCCGTGACCTTCCATCGGGGGATTGCGTGGCAGGTCGCAAAATAGATGAAGGCTCAGCACTTGACCAAGACTGCGCTGCCCCCAAAGATACACCCTAGCCGGGCTGCATTGAACCGCTTGATCTTTGAAAAAGATACAAGCCTGACGCGAACAACATTGGCAAAAAAAAAGTGCGCCGTGAAGCGCACTTTTTAATTGCTTACCCGTCGCCGGGTAATTTCAAACCAACTTAAGAGTCGATTTAGAAAAAGCCGAACAACAAACCCACGTTAACTGATGAAGCTGTTTGACCAGTTGCGATGAAGTTGGCGTTTGAAGACCATGTGAAGTTAGAAGCAGCGCTAGGTGTGCCGCTGTTTTTCACGTTTGCGTATTGACCATAAACTGTCAAATCCTTCAAGAATTTGTAGTAAACGCCAGCAGCATAAGTGTTTGTGTTGTAACCACTCTTAGAGTCTTTGCTTGTGTAAGCGCCGAAGTCAAAAGTAGTTGTGGGTGTGTAAACGTAGTTACCACCAACACCAGTTGTGTTCAAGCTGTTGTATGTAGGTGTCTTTTGGTTCAAAGCAATACCTTTGAGTGTCAACGCACCCAAGTTGTATGTCAAACCACCCACTGTACCGCTTGTGCCAACTGCTTGAGCTTGGTAAGAAGCCAAAGTTGCGCCCAATGCTGCCTGACTGTATGTCAAAGAAACTGCATTGCCGTCTCTTGTCGCAACAGTTGATGTGTTGTTCTTGGATGTGAACTCAGCACCCAATGTAAAACCGTTCATTGAAGGTGATTTGTAAGAAATCGCGCCTTTTTCGATGGTGCCCAATGCGCCGTCAATGTCCACTGTGGCCAATGAAGAGCCATAGTTTGAACCGCTTCTTGGATCAGCAAACAACACGCTGTCAAAAGCGAAGTTGGATTGTGTACCAACAACCAAAGTACCTGATGAACCTTTAACGTACAAATTGGCTTGGCGATTGAAAATTGTGTTTCCGCCGAAAGCGTATGACTGTGAGTCAGTAGCGTTCAACAAAAAACCTTGCTCTAACTTAACGCCACCTGTGTAGCCGTCGCCCAAGCTTTTCTCAGCTGTTAAGCCAAAGAAGTTAGGAGCGAAACCACCTGTGATGAATTCAGTTGTTGTTCCTGTTTTTGCTTTACCGCCAGAAATTGCTGTAGAAGCAATGCCGCCATCGATCAAAGCATAGAAACCGAAACCTTCAGCGTGAGCAGCAATGCCTGCACCAGCCAACAATGAAATCAAAAGTGTTTTCTTAAAAGTACTTTGCATGTTTTCTCCGAGTTAAAAAAAGGTTTAAATTCTGTCAACGAAGTGTAATAGCATTTTTTAAGCCAGAACAAATAAGTCAGTAAAGTGTCGTTTTTTTTGCAAAACGTTGACAATTTAAATCGTAGGTATTAACAAAATATTGTTTTTGATCGATCAATGTAAATTTTGAAAATTCCCAGCGATTAAAGGAACACAAATTAATTGTTTTTGCATTTTTTTGGTGCGGTTTTTCTTTTAAATGTACGCTTTCGGTGCACTCAAATGATTTGCTTCTTGTTTAATTTAAAAAAAATAAACAATTATTTATGTGAAATAATTTTCAAAAAATAGGGTATGGTTTGCTGTCGAGGCGATCCAAAATCTTGTTGAGTAATTTAATCTGTCGCTGATTCATCGGCTTGCCTGCCCAATGCCGCCAATAGCGTGCCTTCATCAGCACTGCGGCGAGCGTCTGTTCCGCCCCCAGAAGGCATCTGAGCAAGCACGCTAGAAACCACTCCAACCCATCGGTAACACCCATGCTTCCCTTTTGGGTTGCTTCTAGATGATCGTAGTAAGTCTTACGCTCACACTGTATCTGCGCTGACATGCTGTAGTTGCGTTGTACCGAGGCTTCAGCTTTAGCCCATGCCATGTCTCCTACTGCACGCGCCATCCGCCCGTTACCATCTTCAAAGGGGTGGATGGTTGACGACTTTGCAACTTTCTATTCACACTCAAACATACTGGGTGGTACTAGAGCGTGATTGAGCGGTTTGGATTTGAACCCGCGTCCACATTTTTTTCACCAACCTAGTGCTACAACACCTCTGGGCTCGCCTGCGCCGCGAAACTCACTGAGACAACAAGGTGATATTGGCTGAGTAGCTGAAACTTCGGTTGGCTGATCTGGCTCTCGGAGAGGTCAGGCAAGGCCGCCTGTTGCAATTGGAGGTGATTCATTGGGGGCTCCTTAGGCAGTAGCTCGTTGTGAGGTGGAGACGTGCTGGACGCAGTTCTCGAAGGCAATCACGGCATTGAGGGGATAGTTCACCCGCTTGCCCAGCTTCAAATAATGGGGGCCACGCCCTTCCATTCGCCAACGTTGGAGGGTCTTGGGACTCATGCCCCATCGCGAGGCCAGATCGGCCTCACTCAGGATTTGCCGTGGGGGCATGGGTCACTCCTTTCAGAGAGCTGAGGGACAACGCTGCTATTTCAGGAAATCAACGGGGAACTGATAAGGAACTGATCAAGGAACTTTGGCGATATCTCCAGTTCCTTATTCCCAGAGTCGACATCCGAGACTCCAGATGTTTGAAATATTTCAAGAAATTTACTCCAAAATGCTGTTTTCGTGAAATATTTCAAACATCTACGGTCAGGACCACTTGCCATTGTTTGAAAAATTTGCGATAGTTGACCTCAAATGCGAGTTTCTGAAAATATTTCAATCAAAGAGCTGCTGAGCAAGCTGGACTGGGACACGCCATACGGTTCCCGCGACCTGCAGGCTCTGGGCTTACCTTCGACTGCTGCAGCCCGCTTAGCCCAGTCAGGCTGGCTCAAGAGATTGGGACGTGGCGTGTACCAAGTGCCAAACGCCAAACTGGACATGAACAAAGCATTGGCGTACCTGTCGCTCGAAGTTCCAGAATTGCACGTTGGAGGGAAAACCGCCCTGGCTTGGCGAGGGACACGCCACAACCTTGCACATCAAGAACGGTTGAACCTATGGGGACTCAAGGCGGGACGACTTCCGGCATGGTTCACCGACCTGTTCAATGTCACCTACCAGTCAACTAGGATTTTTGACAACGCCCTGCCCCAAGGGTTCGGTCTTGCACCACTTCCGGCAGGAAACCCAAAAGCAATGGTTTCCGTCCCGGAAAGAGCGTTGCTTGAACTCTTCAGTGACACGGGCAAGCTTCAGTCATTGGAAGAGACGTTGAACGTCGCAGAAAGCGTTCGGCACCTGCGCCCTGATGTTCTTGAAACATTGTTGGCCCACACGACACGTGTAAAGGTAGTGCGGTTGGCCAAATCTTTGGCCGAAAGTCTTGAGCTACCCTGGCTTGAAGTGGCCAAGAAACACAGCGATCGGCTCGGAAGTTCAAGTCGTTGGGTTGCAGTGACCAGGGACAAGAAAATTCTTCATCTCAAAAAATGAATCCCACCTTCGTACAAACGGTCAACCTGCTGTTGGACATCGCCCCAACAGTAGTTCAAACCCCTCGATTTGCAATGAAGGGAGGAACAGCACTGAACCTGTTCGTTCAGGACCTGCCACGGCTGTCAGTGGACATTGACGTCGTCTTCATTAATCACCTGGCTGACAGAGATACAGCACTGAAAGAAATCGCCCAAGAGATTCAGCGCATTGAGGAAGCGACCGCCGAAATGGGCTATGCAACTCGAACTAGGAAAGTGCATGGCGGTGATGAAGTGAAGCTTGACATCTTCAGCGCAGAAGCTGAAGTCAAAGTTGAAGTGAATTTCGTTTTTCGGGGAACAGTCCTGCCGGTACAAACATGCTCACTGTCAGAAAAAACACAAGCGCTGTTTTCCAAAAATATCCGGATCCCAGTGCTCTCCCCCTCTGAACTTTATGGTAGCAAACTGGTTGCTGCAATGGACAGACAGCACCCACGCGATCTTTTCGACGTCCTCAAGATGTACGAAAGCCATGGGTTGACTGAAGAAATTCTGGACTGCTTTGTGGTCTATCTGGCTGGTCACAACAGACCCGTGCATGAAGTCTTGTTTTCCAATCCTCAACCGATGGAAGAGACTTTCAAAAACGAGTTTGTAGGAATGACATCAGAGCCCATCAAACTCGATGCTCTGCTCAATACCCAGCAACGATTGATGATCGAGCTTCCACAGGCGCTGACTCAAAACCACAGAAATTTCTTACTATCTCTGGTGGATGCCAACCCGGACTGGTCACTTCTGCCAATCAAACATTTGGAAGATCTGCCAGCCATCAAATGGAAGCTGCAGAATCTAAACAATTTGAAGTCAAAAAATCCGGCGAAATTCGGCTTCCAGCGCGAAGAGCTTGAGCAGCGATTTAAACAACAATAGATACGGCTTTACGAACAGATGTGAAGAAGACCTATGAGAAAAAATGAAGGAGACATATTTAGTCTGGGCAATCTGTACGTTGCCTATCGCAAAGCCAAGGCTGAGGCGTTCTACGAAAACACGCACTTTCATGCGTTGGCTTTCACTAAGTACGAACAGTCCCTGGATGCGAATCTGAGAAAACTTCGCAGTCGACTTGTAGAGCGTCAAGCCGACTGGCATAACGATAGCGCTTTCATCGGAGACCATGCATATCTGCCGAAGTCGGTCGACTGCACAGCGTGGGATACAAACAATGAAGGTCATTTCCGCGCTTTGGATCCCAAACAAGACTGGCAGTATCGATTCAACGCTGCCGGACAACGGGCATCAGCTTCGCTTCGTCTGGTCGTTCGACCCACTGTCGATCTCCAAGCGGTCTCGGCGCTTTGGATTCTGTTCGTTGGACAGTTGTTCGATGCCACACTTGATCGAAAAACGTCGTTTGGCAATCCCCAGCTTTGGTTTCGTGGCTCCGGTCCATGAAAAATCCGCAGCCCGTGGCGCTCGACCAGATCAATCCGGCGAGCCAGCACCACCGGCCGTTTCTTGTACCTCCCAATGTCCCAAACACCCTCTGCGATGGGCGATACCGTTGAGTGCGCAGCAATGTACAACGCGCCACGCAACTTGCGAATCAGCCATTCATCGTCCAACAGCCAACTGCGCTGACTGGTTGGATCGAGTCGAAAAGGGCCACAGTCCAGACACTGAACCATCAGACCGCGTCCACAAGAAAAAACGCGGAAGCCCGCTGATACAGGGCTTTCCGGACATGAAAAAGGGGGACAGAGAAAATCTGTCCCCCGCATATGGTGGTGGGGCGTAACCACTGCGCAAACAGCCCCAGAGTAGCCCCTGCGGGCCTCATCTATTTCCTGCAAACAATCCCCAATTCAGCGCCGTCCCCCAATGGGAACGCCTCCATCGAATACGTCCAACTCTACAGAATTGCGGACGGCGGTTCAATTCCGTAAATCGCCCTTGCGTCCGCGTCCGCAGCCCAACAATGCACTCAAATCAAGGGGAGTGACACGTCGGGCAAGAAGCGCTAAAATGCATGAAACTTCAATGAAAAAGCCTCTATGTCAGCCGCTGCCACACCATTTACGCCTCCCCTAAGGGGTGCCACAGCGCACCTTGCGCACGAGCTGCAAGCTGGCCGTGTCTATCGGCGTGAAGAGCTTGCTCGCCTGAGTAATGCAGTTGATCGACATCTGAATGAACTGGTGTCCACTGGGGTGCTCAAAAAATTGGCTCAAGGGCTTTACTACGCACCCAAGCAATCGAACTTTGGTCCCTTGCCACCCACTGACGAACAGGTGGTGAGAGGATTTCTGCGTGACAAGGATTTTTTGGTGTTTTCTCCGTCGTCATACAACGCGGTGGGCCTGGGCACCACTCAGCTCTACAACAGCACGCTGGTCTACAACCACAAACGTCATGGCGTTTTCAAACTGGGCAACCGACAGTTTAATTTTCGAGTAAAGCCTCGCTTCCCCAAAAAACTAACTTCCGAATTCCTGTATG